>CAMNKK010000092.1 GCA_946542235.1 uncultured Clostridia bacterium
TTATATCATTTTTCCCCCGCCTGTCAACCGTCGTTTTTCGGTCTTCGGGGGAAGGATCCTGTCTCCGGAATATTGTTACAGATTCAGAAGCACTTTTCCTTCCGTTCCTTTTTGCACCGCTCGATATGGCCGCAGCGGTAGCACAGCTCATTGTCACAGAGGCCGTCCTTCTCAAAGTAGGACAGAATATTGTTCACCGTGGTTTCCGCGATGTTGTTCAGCGCCTCCTCCGTCAGAAAAGCCTGATGGGAGGTAACGATCACATTGGGCATGGAGATCAGTCTGGCCAGCAGCTCATCATTCAGGATGTGCCCGGAGCGGTCCTCAAAGAAGATGTCCGCTTCCTCCTCATACACATCCAGGCACGCTGCGCCGACCTTTCTGTCCTTGATGCCCTCCAGCAGCGCCTCCGCGTCGATCAGTCCGCCCCGGGATGTATTGACGATGACGGCGCCCTTCTTCATCTTCGCGATCGCGTCCGTATCAATCATATGCCTCGTATCGTCCGTCAGCGGGCAGTGGAGCGAGATTACATCGCTGCGGGCAAGCAGCTCATCCAGTGAAACGTACTCAATCCCGCTGTCCGGGGCGGGATATCGGTCATAGGCAATGACCTTCATGCCGAAGCCCCGGCAGATGTCTATGAAGATCCTGCCGATCTTTCCCGTGCCGATTACGCCGGCAGTCTTCCCATGGAAGTCAAAGCCCGTCAGGCCGTTCAGGGAGAAGTTGAACTCCCGTGTACGGTTGTAGGCTTTGTGGATGCGCCGCACCGAGGTCAGCAGCATCGCCATGGCGTGCTCAGCCACCGCATAGGGAGAATAAGCCGGCACATGGCACACATGGATTTTGCCGAAGGCAGCATGCACGTCCACATTGTTGTATCCGGCGGATCGCAGGGCAATCAGCCGGATGCCGCAGTCGTACAGCTTATCGATCACGGCGGCGTTCACCGTGTCGTTGACAAAAACGCAGACAGCGCTGCAGCCCCTGGCCAGCTCCGCGGTGTCCTCATTCAGCTTCGTCTCAAGGAATCTGAACTGCATGTCATGCTCGCCGCCGAAGCGTTCAAAGGAAGGCTTGTCATAAGCCTTCGCGTCATAGAAAGCAACCTTGATCATCTTCCTGCCCTCCCATCATTCAGCCGTCCGGGTCTTTCTCCCGGCCTCCCGATTCCATGTTCATCCTATCCGCCCCATGTCCGGTTGTCAAGTCCGTTTCAGGCCGTCCCGGTCCCGGCTCGTATCAGGCCGTTCCGGTCCCGGCCGGACAGGCATCGCAGCCCGGGAATTGCGCCGCCTTCCCCGCGGCAGGCCCCAACTTCCGGTTGTGAAAGGGAATCGATCCTGATATAATGATCCCTGTGCGCGGACCGGGCATCCCCGGTTTCCGTCCAGCATCCGTACACTGCTGAAAGGATCTGCCAGACATGCCCGAAGAAGCTCTTTCCGTCGCTGACCAGCGCTGCATGGAAGCCCTGCAGCTGGCCGGCCGGATCATCATCGAAAACGGCGGTGAAACCTACCGTGCCGAGGAAACCATCTGCCGGATGGGTCGGGGAATGGGGCTGACCCAGGTGGAAAGCTTTGCCGTCCCCAGCGGCCTGTTTATCAGCTATCGCCGCGCGGACGGTGCCCTGGAAACCAGCGTCAAGCGGGTGCACCGTCAGGGAACCAACCTGACCCGTATCGACGAGGTCAACCGGGTTTCCCGCAGCGTTTCCGCAGGGAAGATGAGTACGGAGGACGCCCTGTCCCAGCTTCGGAAGATCGAATCCATACCCGGTCCTTTCTCTCCCGGCTGGACCGTCCCGGCTGCGCTGCTCTGCGCCGCCGGCTTCAGCCTGCTCTTTGGCGGAGGCTGGCTGGAGATCGCTTTGGCCGGGGGAATCGCCGCGGTGGTCCAGCTGGTCAGTCTGCTGCTCCAGCGAATTCATATGCACTGGCAGGCTTCCTCCATCGCGGGCGGTTTTCTGACCGCGCTGCTTCCGCACCTGCTGGCCTGGATTCTTCCGGCCTTCTCGCTGGAAACCGTCATCGCAGGCGCGGTGATGCCCCTGGTGCCCGGGCTGGCCATGACCAACGCGGTGCAGGATACCATGCGCGGCGATATGGTTTCCGGCATTTCCCACGGCACCCAGGCCGCCCTGACCGCCTGTCTGATCGCCGGCGGTGCCCTGCTGTCCGGCGCGCTGCTCCGGCTGCTGGAAGGGAGGCTGATCCCATGATCACCGGTATGCTCCAGGCCCTGTTCGGCGCCTTTTTCGGCAGCATCGGCTTTGCAATGCTGGTGCATGCGCCTTTGCGCTCCCTCTTCCCCTGCGGTGTCATTGCCGCCCTGTCCTATCTGCTTTACTGGGTGCTGGCCTTTCTGGGTATCTCCGATGCGCTGGCCGTCTTTGCCGGGGCTCTCTTCGGCTCCCTCTCCGGCCAGTGGTTTGCCCGCCGGATGAAGATGATCGGAACCGTGTTCCTGATGTCCTCCATTGTGCCGGTGGTACCGGGGCTGGGCCTGTACCGCACCATGGCCCTGCTGGGACAGGGTGCCACTGCCGCCGGGGCCGGTCAGGGAATCGACGCCATGATCACCATCGCCATGATCTCTCTGGGTCTGGGCGTCGGAAGCTATCTCAACCGCCTTTTTCACGCAAAAAAGAACCCCTCCGGATTTGATTTTCATCCGGAAGGGTAATCCTTGCCAATGAATGCGGGATCCGCGCCGTTCCGGGCGCGGATCCTTTTTTCCCCGAGGGAAGAGCTTCTCCGGTGCCGGGCCGGTCAGTCCAGGATCTCCACGGCTCCCACGCCGGCCTGACGGCTGGTCTGTCCATCGAACAGCACGATGCTGTTTCCGGTAATCTCCATCTTTACCTGGGTGTCCACCGCGTAGTCCACCGACCCGAACACAACGCTGGTCAGCATGGTTTCGCCGCAGGACGCCTTCACTGTCGTCTCCATGCCGGCCGGCAGGGTGGAATAGATGGAGGCAGTCAGGGCGCCGTCCTCCCGGATGGGCAGGAATTCCGGCCGGACGCCGAGAACACCCTCGCTGCTCAGGTCTTCCGCCGGAGCCTGGGCTGTAAATACCGCCTGCCGTCCCAGCATCTCCATGCGAATCCGGTTTCCCTCCCGGGACAGGATACGGACCGGAATAAAGTTCATGGTTGGATTGCCGACAAAGCTTGCCACAAAGATATTGGCCGGCTGATTATAGATCTCCAGCGGCGGCGCGTACTGCTGCAGCCTTCCCGTCTCCATCAGGCAGACCCGGGTAGACAGCGTCATGGCCTCCAGCTGGTCATGGGTTACATAAACGAAGGTGGAGTTTGTGTCGCTGTGCAGCCGTTTCAGCTCCGTTCTCATCTCCCCCCTCAGCTTGGCGTCCAGGTTGGACAGGGGTTCATCCATGAACAGCACCCGGGGGCTCGGAGCCAGTGTCCGGGCAATGGCCACCCGCTGCTGCTGCCCGCCGGACAGCTCCGCGGGATAGCGCTTGCCAAACTGCTCAATCTTCAGCAGCTGCAGCATCTCCCCGACCCGGGATTCAATCCTTTTCCGGTCCCATTTCAGCATCTCCAGCCCGAAGGCGATGTTCTGGTATACCGTCATGTGGGGCCAGAGGGCGTAGTTCTGAAACAGAAAACCGATATCCCGCTTGTTGGGAGGCAGATTGATTCCCCGGTCGCTGTCATATACGGGAACGCCGTCGATCAGGATTCTGCCGGAGGTCGGCGTTTCCAGTCCCGCAATCATCCGCAGTGTCGTCGTTTTTCCGCACCCGGAAGGGCCCAGCAGCGTTACAAAGCCGCGGTCCTCAATCACCAGATTCAGGTCCTCCACGGCAACAAATTTATCAAAGCGTTTATGGATATGTTCGAGTATAATCTGCGGCATTTCCCTTATCCTCCGATTCCCTTGTCGAACGACGCTCCCGTCAGTTTGTTCACCAGCGAGTTGATCAGGATAATAATGACGATGATCAGCAGTGTCACTGCGCTGCCGTACTGCGCGTACCCTGTCTCGTTGAAGGAGAAGAGCATGGTGGTCAGCAGGTACCGGGGATACGGCACCAGCAGCGTGAACAGTGCAACCTCGCGCATCACATTGATCACCGGCAGCAGATAGCCGGAGATGATAGCGCTCTTCTGGATGGGAAACAGGATCCGGCTCATCCGGGTCACCCAGGGCACGCCAAAGATGGTGGCGGCTTCCTCAATTTCCGGAGCGATCTGCATCATGCTGTTGACGCCGGAGCGGGAAGCAAAAGGCAGGAATTTGACCGAGGCCACCAATCCCAGCAGGAAGAAGGATCCGTACATCCACTTGAAGGAAGCCGAAGTGGCCACTGCCAGATAAATGGTTCCGAACGCCATGGCGGGCATCAGGTAGGGGAAGAATGCCAGGTTCTCCACCGCCCGGGCCAGCCAGGTTCCCCGTCGCCGGACGCAGGCATAGCCGATCAGCATGCCGCAGGTGCCCACAATCAGGCTGACAGTCACAGCCAGGCCTACCTGCCGCAGCAGGCCCCACCACATGGTTCCGTTCATCAGGATGCCGCTTGGCATGCCGGTTTCAAAAACGGAAGACTCCGTGCCGATCCAGAAGTCCAGCGTCATATTGCTGAAAGAGTAGTTCCCCGCCTGCTTGATCACGCTTTCCAGCGCGAAGGATACCAGCGGCATGATCGCGAAGAACAGCGTCAGCACGATCAGCACCGCGGAGATGATCCCGTTGGCGCCCCGCAGCTTCACCAGAGAAACCTGGCCGCTCTTGCCGGAAACGGTGGTAAAGGATTTCCGCTTTCCGGTGAAGTACTGGTTGATGCCCAGAATGGCGGTGCCCAGCAGGATGGACAGGAAGGCCATGATATACCCCTGGCCCTCATATCCGGCCTGGATCAGCGCCCGCATCTTGGTGGACAGGGTAAAGGTTCTTGTGGCGGATCCCAGAAAAACGGGCACAGTGTAGCTGGCAAAGCCCGAAGAGAAAATCAGCAGGAAGGTGCTGAGAATGGCAGGCATCACGATGGGAATCGTGACCCGGCGGATAATGGTGAACCTGCTGGCCTTCAGAATGGTAGCGCTCTCCTCCAGGGTAGCGTCCATATTCTTCAGAATACCGCCGATCAGCAGATAGGCAAACGGTGAATAGTGGAGCCCGATCACCATGATCATGGGAAAGAGGCCGAACACAAACCATTCCGGCATGCAGATGCCGAAAAGGGATTCCACCATACCCGTCACGCCGCCTCCCACCTTGCTGTTCTGAAACATATTGGTCCAGAACAGGGCCAGCGTCCAGGCGGGCATCATGTAGGGAAAGACGAACACGGCGGAGATGAATTTCTTGCATTTCAGATCGGACCGGGTAATAAACCAGGCTACGGTTCCGCCGATCAGGATTCCCAGAATGCCGGAACCCGTTGCCACGATCAGGGAGTTCAGCAGCGGGGTCCAGAAGTTGCTGCGGCTCCATTCCGGATCCGCGAACAGCAGCTCAAAATGATTCAGCGTCCAGCTGCCCACCGGAACCCGCAGCATTTTTTTCTCCGTACCGGCATGCACGGTGAACATGTTGGTCAGCATGGTAACCATGGGCATCAGGGACAGCACCACCAGCGCGATCAGAAAAAACAGCAGAATCAGGTTTGCCGGCTTGGCAAAGAAAGCCTTCATCCGGTATCGCAGGGGTTCACGCCTCAGATCCCGTTGTATCGTGGACATGCGTTATGCCTCCTTGAAAAAAAGGGGGCAGAGAAAGCCTCTGCCCCGCAGGATTGAACTGTTTTATTTGCTGACACGGACGTTGATGAAGCGGTAAATCTCGTTATAGTTGTCCAGGCTGTCAATGTAGTTCAGGTCCTCAAACACCAGCTTGCCGTCCCAGTAGGTATAGGGCTCATCCTCCAGGCCTTCCGGCTTTCCGATGGTCGTGTTGGGGCTGTAATATCCCTGACTGGAGTTCCAGCTTTTCTCTCCCGCAAAGCCCTCTTCGCTCAGCAGCCAGTTGATGAACAGCGCGCAGGTGTAGGGGCAGTCAGTGTCGCTGCACACGGTGGAATAGACATTGTACATAAAGCCGCTGAAGCAGTCCACATCGTTTTCAAACTGCAGCACGGACAGGTTGGGGCGGTCTGCCTCGTCCACCTTCCGCAGCTTGGAGAAAACAAATATGCCCAGGTTGCCCGCAGCGCCGCTGGCGATACCCGTGGCGATCTTGGAGGCAGAGGTGAAGGTATAGTTGACATTCTTCAGGAATCCGTTGATCCACTCATAGGCTGCAGTGTCAAACTCGCCCTTCTCCCAGGCTTTGCCATAGTAGGCTTCATAGGCTTTGGCCAGCTTTTCCGTCCATTCCGGGCTGGTCAGCATGATCAGGAAGTTCAGGTTCACGGTTTCATTGGTGGGGTCCTTGAAGAAGACTTTGCCGTTCCATTCCGGCTCCGTCAGCTGCCAGACGTTCTTCACGCCGACACTGCCTTCCTTGTTATTGTAGATCATCAGGGAGTTGATGAAGGTCACAACGGTCGGATCCTGATAGGCTGCCGGAACCACATCCTTCAGGGCCGCGGGGAAATAGTTGAAGGCCAGGCCGTCATCCAGCAGATTCACCTTCAGGTCGGGGCCGTTCTGCACCAGGGCCATGTCAGGGGAATCCTTGACGCCGGAGCCGATCTGGTTGGTCAGCTTGGTATAGGTTTCGCCGTCGTCAATCTCGGCATAGATAATCTTTCCGGCCAGTTCCGGATAAGCTGCCTCAAAATTGGATGCCGCCTTCTCGGCAAAGGAAGTGGTGGAATAGAAGTTCAGCTGCGCACCGGAGGCAATCTCCGCCTTCGCCTTCTCGTAAAGTTCCTCATTGGTCATGGAACTGGCGGCGTCCAGAGCTTCCTGAACGGTTTCCGCCGAGGCCGAGCCCATCAGCGTCATTGCCATCATCAGCACCAGCAGCAGGGAAAGAACGCGCTTCATGATTGAAAGTCCTCCTTTTTTTCTGAGCGCCCGGCAGCGCCCTTTTTTTCCTTAGGATAAGTATACTGGACAGAAGCTGCTAAGTCAAGAAGGATCGTGAGCTTCATACGGACTTTGGCTGCTCCGCCGTTTCGAAAAAGGAGAGCATCTGTCAGTCAGATGCTCTCCGGAGGTTTCTATGGAATTACCGCTGTACGCGGCCCGTGCCGGAACCCTTCATCAGGGATTCCACTTCCGCGACGGTAACCCGGTTGTAGTCGCCGGGAATGGTATGCTTCAGGCAGGACGCGGCAACCGCGAACTCCAGGGCATCCTTCTCATTGTCATAGTTGTTCAGTCCGTAGATCAGGCCGCCGCCGAAGCTGTCGCCGCCGCCGACGCGGTCCACGATGTCCGTGATGCTGT
>CAMNKK010000093.1 GCA_946542235.1 uncultured Clostridia bacterium
TCATACCGGAAAATTGAAAAAATGTCAATCAATCGAAACAATATTGTAACATTCAAAAGACTGGGGTGGAAGCGCATGAAGATATCCAAGAAGGACGCCCTGAGCTGGTTCAGCTTTTTCGCGGCGCTGCCGGAGGACCAGCCCCTGGGCTGCCGGCAGCAGGAGATTGCCCTGGCGGTTTTCAGCCAGATTGAGCTGGCCGCGGAGGCGCGGTTCGAAGCCATGAAGCGGGAGATCCCCGGGCTGAAGGGCCTGGGCAGGGGGCCGAGCACCCTGTATGTGGGGCCGGAGGAGCGCTTCCCCGGGGGATGCCGGTCCTGCCTGCTGGGGACGGGGCTGTCCGCGGTGCGGAAGACCAACAAATGCAACGCCCGGTGCCCCTTCTGCTACGACTTCGGCGTGCTGGATGCCATTCCGCCCATCGGGGAGGGCCTGTGGGAAATCGGCGGGGGCAAATACCGGGAGGAGGATCTGGACCTGCTCTTCGCCCTGCAGGGAAAGCCCACCGGCATCGCCTATGTGTACCTGGAGCCTTTCATGGAGATCGAAAAATACTACGGAATCATCCGGCGGTTCCATGAGGCGGGGGTGCACCAGCATCTGTATACCAACGGCATCAACGCCTCGGAGGAGAATCTGCGGGCGCTGGGGGAGGCGGGGCTGGACGAGCTGCGGTTCAACCTGGGGGCCTCCCATACGGCGGACGCGGTGATCGGCGCCATGGCCGCGGCGAAGAAATATATCCCCCAGGTGGGCATCGAGACCCCCATGACCCGGGAGTTTGACCGGGAATTCCATGAGAAGAAGGAACGGATCCTCGCTTCGGGCATCGACTTCATGAACTGCGCCGAGCTGCACCTGAACGAGAACAATCTGGGCAATTACTGGGGCGAGAACCTGTACTTCTACCGGATGGGATACCTGAGCCCGGTGTTCAGCCGGGAGATCAGCCTGCGGATGCTGCGGGAGGCGGCGGAGGAAAGCTGGCCCATCGCGGTGCATGACTGCTCCAACCGGACCAAGTTTGCCCGGGACCTGAACCAGAAGCACAAGGAGGGCGGCTGGTTCGGCCAGACCAGCTACGGATGCGAAATGCCGGCCTACCCCTATGAGGCGTTCCTGCCGATTCTGGAGGATCCGGACTTCCCCTTCCTCGAGGAGGAGGAGCTGCCCCCGGGGTACCGGCCGGGGGACCTGGTGATCTGAACCGGGGGGAAAACCGCCGGATCACGCCGTCCCGGAGCCGCCCGGGAAAAGGAAAAATAGCGGCGGTTATTTTTCCCATTCCGCGCTGTAAAAAACGCGGGAAATGGGATATGATTCCAATCACAGCGGGGGACGCGGAGCAGGGAAAGGAAGCTGCCGGCGGGATCCCCGCGGGATACAGGGAGGAACATTGCAATGAAGAAGAAATGGATTTTTGTGCTTATCGCGGCCATCGTGCTGGGCGTTGTCGGAATGACCTGCACCGCCAGCGTGCCCACGGGTTATACCGGCATCGTGACGACCTTCGGCCGGGTGGAAGACCGGACCCTGGAAGCCGGCCTGCATCTGAAGAGCCCCTTCCAGCAGATCATCACCATGGACAACCGGGAGCAGAAGATGGCCTTCGTGACGGAAGCCTTCTCCAGCGATATCCAGCAGGTGGACATCACCGGATCCGTCAACTACGCGATCAATAAGCCCACGGCCATGAACCTGTTCAAGGAGGTCGGCACCGACTACTTCAACAAGCTGGTGAGCCCCCGGATGCTGGAGATCACCAAGGGCGTGTTCAGCAAGTACACGGCGGAGAACCTGGTGGCCTACCGGCAGACCCTGAGCGAGCAGATCCGGGACAACCTGAGCGGGGAGCTGACGCCCTACGGCATCAACGTGATCTCCGTCAATATCGAAAATATCGACTTCACCGACGCCTTCACCGACGCGGTGGAAGCCAAGCAGGTGGCCGCCCAGAGGAAGCTGCAGGCGGAAATTGAGCAGGCCCAGAAAACCATGGAGACCCAGCAGGCGGCGGAGCGGCAGCGCATCAACGCCGAGGCGGAGGCCGCCGTGGCCAAGATCAACGCGGACGCGGACGCCTACGCCACCAAGGTCCGGAGCGAGGCGGAGGCCGAAGCCAACAAGAAGATCGCCGAGTCCCTGACGAAGGAACTGATCTCCTTCAATGAGGTAAAGAGCTGGGACGGCAAGCTGCCCACCTATGTGGCGGGCGGGAACAGCACGACCCTGCCGATCCTGAAGATGGACGGGGAAGAGGCGCCTGCGGCGGAAGCACAGGAATAAGCTGAACAAAATGACCGTATCCGCGGGAAAGCCCTGCGGATACGGTCCCTGTTTTTGGGGGAAGGAGCGCGCGGGCATGAAACGGATACTGGATGTGCGGTCCATGCGGGAGAGCGACGCGGCAACCATCGCCGGGGGCATCTCCGGCCGGGAGCTGATGCGCCGGGCGGGAGAGGGCATCTTCCGGGCGGCGGAATGGAAGCCGCCGGTGGCCATCGTCTGCGGAAAGGGCAACAACGCCGGGGACGGATTTGTGCTGGGCACGCTGCTGGCGGACGCGGGCATCGAATGCAGGATCCTGATCCAGGGGGAGGAATACACCCCGGACGGCGGATGGTGGGCCCGGCAGTGCCGGGATCGGGGAATCCCCTTCCTGCGGTGGCAGGACACGGAGTCCCTGGCGGAATACGGATCCGTCGCGGACTGCATCTTCGGCACCGGGTTCCGGGGCCGGGCGGAGGGCGAGGCGGCCCGGATGATCGAGATGATCAACCGCAGCGGCGCCCGCGTCGTCAGCGCGGACATCAACAGCGGGCTGAACGGGGACAGCGGTCTGGCGGAAAAGGCCGTGAAGAGCCATCTGACGGTCTCCGTGGGCTGGTTTCAGCCGGGACATTTTCTGAACATGGCCGCGGACCTGATGGACCGGCGGGTGAACTGCGAGATCGGCATCGACCCCCTGGGCCCGGAACGGTACCTGATGGAGGCCGCGGACGCGGCGGCGCTCTTCCCCTCCCGGAAGCATTTTTCCAACAAGGGCACCTACGGATACCTGGGGCTGGTGGGAGGAAGCCGGCGCTATCCCGGAGCCATCCGGCTGGCCGCGGCGGCCAATGCCGCCATGCGGGCCGGGGCGGGGGTCGTGAAGACGGCGGTGCCCCGGTTCCTGTGGGAGCCCCTGATGCCGCTGATCCTGGAGAGCACGCTGTTTCCCCTGAGCGAGGAGGGGGACGGCATCCGGTTCCGCCGGGAGGAATGGGCGGAGCTGGCCGCCGGGCTCCGGGTGATCGCCCTGGGCATGGGCCTGGGGAACACGGAGGGCACCCGGGAGGGGCTGGCCTTCCTGCTGCGGGAATACGGCGGAACCCTGATCATCGACGCGGACGGACTCAACGCCCTGGCGGGAATGCTGGGGGAGGAACCGGACCTCCTGAAAAAGGCGAAGTGCCGGGTGCTGCTGACCCCGCATCCCGGGGAATTCTCCCGGCTGACGGGAAAGAGCATCCGGGAGATCCAGGAGGACGGGCTGACCCTGGCGGAAGCCTTTGCCGGGGCCCAGGGGGTGACGCTGCTGCTGAAGGGGCCGGCGACCCTGGTGACGGACGGCGCGGTGACGTATTTCACCGACCGGGGATGCCCCGGCATGGCCACCGCGGGCAGCGGGGATGTGCTCAGCGGCATCCTGGCGGCCGTGTGCGCCGGCAATCAGCCGCTGCCCCTGGCCGCGGCGGCCGGGGCCTGGCTGAACGGCCGGGCGGGGGAGATCGCCGGGGAAAGGAAGGGCGATATCTCCATGACCGCCGGGGATACCGTGGAGGCCATTCCCGAAGCGCTGCGGGAAATCCGGGAGGCGCTGTAAAGAGAAAGCCCGGGCGGGGAAAGCTCCCCAGCCCGGGCTTTGCAGGTTTCCGCCTGCCGCGGTTATGCCAACCGGAGTTCGTCCAGCGTATAGCGAATCACTTCGCCCACGGAATCCTCCTCATCCTCCTGATCCGTCCACTGGGACAGCCAGGGATGGGATTCCTCCCAGGACTGCGTCTGTGCTTCCTGTACGTCCTGATTCATTTTCCGGTCACTCCTTCTGTTTTGATGCGAACCGCAACAGATTGTATTCCAACGGAAGGAAAAATACAATATCCATTCTGGTATGTTTTTTGTTCCGGTTTTTTTGCTCGGGGACGACCGGGCCTTCCCGGCCGGATAAGCCGGGCCGGATCCGTCAGTCAAAGCAAATGTCCGTGCGCCGGGCAGGCAGCGGGGCCTCGTCTCCCAGATAGAAGGAGGCAAAGCCCACCTGGTTATAGCAGATATTCTGGTTGGCCGCGGAATTGCGGTACCAGGGATCGTGCATCAGGCAGCGGATGCCGTACTCGGTGGGGCACAGGGTCCGCACGATGACGATATGATTCTCCGCGTCCGTCAGCACCAGCTCCTCCCGCCAGTCGCCGAACAGATCCGCCTTCAGGGTGGGGGTCCGCTTGCTGCCGGTGGAGATGAGCCCGGTGGTCAGCCAGGGCTCGAACCGCAGGGTTTCCTGATCCGGCACATGGATGTCGCTGACGCAGCAGGCCCAGTGGGTCAGCCCCGGGCCGAACCAGACCGCGTTTTCCCCCTGGGGCAGGCCCCGCTCGCTGTCCGTCTCGATCAGGACCCGGCCGTCCACCAGGCTGCGCACCCGGCGGCCGCACTCGGAGCCGCCGGCCATGGCGCCGGGCCAGCGGTTGGAGAAATTGCCGGCGACGGAGCCTTCGTCATCGTCCCCGGAGAACTCGCCGAAGATCAGGGAGCTTTCCCGGACCAGCTGCCCGTCCCGCAGCCGGAGGCCGCGGTTCGGATCGTGGGCCTCCGGGCCGGGGAGCCAGCCGAACTGGCCGCCGGTGTGCCGGTCGTCCAGGGTGTATTCCTCCGTGCCGGAATAGAGGCGGATCTCTCCTTCCGCGTTCACGGGCAGCAGGGCGCTGCGGTCCCCGTGCTGCAGCCCGGCCCAGAAGTTGCCGGGCGCGGAGCGGATCTCCTCCGTTGCGATGTTTTCGCCAAAACCGGGCTGGTGCCCGGTGCCGCCGACCATCGGCAGGATATCCCCGCAGATCACCCGGGGCAGCAGGCGCTTCCCGTCCCCGGACAGCTTCAGGTTCATGCCCTTCAGCACCACCTCGTCCCGGCCGTCGCCGTCCAGGTCCGCCATGTCCGTGAAGTGGTTTCCCCGGGCCCGGTAGAGATCCGGACCCTCTCCCAGGGTCCAGCAGGCAGGATCCTCGGAGTCAAACACGGCCGGGGGCAGCAGCTTTGACCCCCGCATGGTGTAGGCGGCAAAGGTGGTCCGCTGGTAATAGCCCCGCTGGATCACGGCGTAATAGTTTTCCCCGTCCAGGCAGGCGACGCCGCCGGCGTAGCGGTTGGCCCGGTTGCCCTGTCCGTCGCCCCAGACCGGATACTTCCAGCGGTGCGCCAGGAAATAGCCGTCCTTCTCCTGCATGACCTGTACCTTGTAGCTGTCCAGGGTGTCCGCCCCGGGCAGGGGATGGGTGATGGTGCAGAAATTGCCCCGCTGGGTCATGGGATCCAGGGCAAAATCGTCCCCGTCGGCGGTGACATGGGTCCAGGGGAAGGCATAGTCCGCGGTGTCCAGCAGCACGCCCTGCCGGCCGTCAAAGCCGAAGGCGCTGACATATTCCCGATGCCCCGGGCCCATGGGACCGATGTGGTAGGACTTGATCCACGCCTTCCGTTCCGGATCGTTCGGGCCGTCGTTGCCCTCGGAGCGGACGGGGGAGCGGTAGCAGATGTCAAAGCCGTTCAGCAGGGACCACCGGCGCTGCAGCTCCGGCACGTTCCCCTCCGCAAAGTACCGGATGAACCGGTCCGTGGTGCACAGGAGGCCTTCCTCCCCGCCCACCACGTGGGCCGCATCCGCGGGATAGACGACGCGGCCCTCGGCCTCGTCCCAGTATCCCACCCGGGTGCCCGGAGCGGTCTTGAGGATGATCTCGGCCCGGCCGTCCCGGTTGAAATCCTGGACGTGCAGCATGGTTTCGTGGTCATTGGAGGACTTCACGTTGTAGCCCATGTCGATGCGCATGAGCAGCTTGCCGCTGAGCTTGTATACATCGATGTATTCCGGCGCGCTGAGGTTGTATCCGGGGCTGTAGATCGGATCCGAGAACATGGGATCCGGACTTTCCGCCCGCCATTTCACGACGATTTCGTATTCCCCGTCCCCGTCGAAGTCCCCCACGCTCATGTCCTGGGTGCGATACTCGGAGGAGAGGGAGGTTTCCACGGCGCCGGAGGCGGTGCGGGCGAAGGGCAGGGATTCCCCGCAGTCCAGGGCCCGGACATAGCGGATGAAGGCGGCCTCCAGCTCCCGGTACAGATCCTCCTGAATCAGCCCGCCCTCCAGCGCGTGGGTGAGCCGAAGGGGCTCGCCCAGGAGCTCCGAAAGCCGGCTGCGGATTTCCTCCAGCTTTTCCGGAGCCAGGGGCTCCCGGTTTTCATACGGCTCCCGGAAGGCCCGGAGCAGATCCATGTCCACCCGATACCAGTCCTCCCCGTTCTCCAGGCGGAAGGCGGCGGGATCCGGCTCGCAGCCGGGGCCCACGGTCACCCCGCGGTAGGAAAAATGCGCCAGGGGCACCCGCTCCGGCGGCGGGGCCATGGGAATCCGGTGCACGGCGGCCCGGAAGGCCTGTCCTTCCTCCCCGGCCAGGGGCTCCAGCACCGGCAGCATGAGCGTCTCCCGGGGACCTTCCCGGCCGTCCGTCACGGGGCAGACGGCATACTGATCCTCCGGGCGCCCGTCGGGGTCCACCCAGCAGCAGGGAGCCGTGTTCTTCTTCACGATGCCGGGGTTTTCCGGAAAGCTGCTTTCCGGGGGCACGTCCCGGGGCAGAATGTCCGCCGCCCGCTCCCAGTCCCCGTCCCCGCGCTTCCGGTAGACCCGCCAGGCGATGCCGTCCGGCTCGTTTCCCAGAAAGCGCCAGGTCAGATACATACCCTTTTCCAGCCGGGCGGCCACCAGTCCCCGGTTCAGATGCTCCATTTTCCGCATGGCTTTTTTCTCCTTGATATCATGTATTGATCGTGACGGATGCCGGACGCCTCCGGCTGATGCCTGTATGATCCGGATTATATCATTGCGCCTGTTCCAATGCAAACCGGAACCGCGCATCAAAAATGCGCGGAAGTTGCGGGGGAACGCTTGCCCTGCGGCGGGATCTCATGTAAAATAAAAGAAAGGGCAACCGCG
>CAMNKK010000094.1 GCA_946542235.1 uncultured Clostridia bacterium
CACCATGGCGCCGATCCGCTCGGAGCCGAAGAGGCGCATCAGGTCGTCCTCCAGGGAGATGAAGAACTGGGTGGAGCCCTTGTCTCCCTGCCGGCCGGACCGGCCCCGCAGCTGGTTATCGATCCGGCGGCTTTCATGCCGCTCCGTGCCGATAATATGCAGGCCGCCGGCCGCCGCCACCTTGTCGTGCTCCTGATCCGTCTTCTGCTTGAACTGCTGATACAGCTCGTTGTACCGGGTCCGGGCGGCCAGCACCTCCTCCGGCACATCCTCGTTGTGTCCGGTGGCGGCCTCGATGACTTCCTCTTCCACGCCCTCCTGGCGCATGGCCCGCCGCGCCATGAATTCCGGGTTGCCGCCCAGCAGGATGTCCGTGCCGCGGCCCGCCATGTTGGTGGCGATGGTCACCGCGCCGTAATGGCCGGCCTGGGCCACGATCTCCGCCTCCCGGGCATGGTTCTTGGCGTTGAGCACCTCATGGTCGATGCCCCGCTTCCGCAGCATGTCGCTCAGCAGCTCGGAGATTTCCACGCTCACCGTACCCACCAGCAGGGGCTGGCCCGTGGCGTGATGCTCCAGGATGGAATCGATGACCGCGTTGTACTTCGCGGCCTTGGTCTTGTAGACCACGTCCTCCAGATCCTGCCGGATGTTGGGCCGGTTGGTGGGAATCTCCACCACGTCCAGGGCGTAGATGCCCTGGAACTCCGCTTCCTCCGTCTTGGCGGTACCGGTCATGCCGGACAGCTTCTGATACATGCGGAAGTAGTTCTGGAAGGTGATGGTGGCCAGGGTCTTGCTCTCCCGCTCCACCTTCACGTGCTCCTTGGCTTCAATGGCCTGATGGAGCCCTTCGGAATACCGCCGGCCGATCATCAGGCGGCCGGTGAATTCGTCCACGATAATCACCTGGCCGTTCTGCACCACGTAGTCCACGTCCCGCTTCATCAGGACGTTGGCCCGCAGGGCGCAGTTCACATAATGGTTCAGATCGCTGTTTTCCGCGTCGTTCAGGTTGTCGATGCCGAAGGCCCGCTCCACCTTCCGGGCGCCGTCGTCCGTCAGGGTGACCGCCTTCTTCTTTTCCTCCACCTCGTAGTCTTCGTCCCGCTTCAGGTTCCGCACCACCGCGTCCACCCGGTCATACATCTCGGTGCTCTTTTCGCCGGGGCCGGAAATGATCAGCGGCGTCCGGGCCTCGTCGATCAGGATGGAGTCCACCTCGTCCACGATGGCGAAATGATGGCCCCGCTGCACCAGGTTGCTCTGGCGGACCACCATGTTGTCCCGCAGGTAGTCGAAGCCCAGCTCGTTATTGGTGCCGTAGGTGATATCGCAGGCATAGGCCGCCCGGCGCTCCTCGCTGTCCAGATCATGCACGATCAGGCCCACGCTCAGGCCCAGGAACCGGTGCACCTTGCCCATCCACTCGCTGTCGCGGCGGGCGAGGTAATCGTTCACCGTCACGATGTGCACGCCCTCGCCCCGCAGGGCGTTCAGATAGGCGGGCATGGTGGAAACCAGGGTTTTGCCTTCGCCGGTCTTCATCTCCGCGATCCGGCCCTGGTGCAGCACGATGCCGCCCAGCACCTGCACGTCATAGGGCCGCATGCCCAGCACCCGTTCCGCCGCCTCCCGCACGACCGCAAAGGCGTCCGGCAGGATGTCGTCCTCCGTCTCCCCGGCGCGCAGCCGGTCCCGCAGCTTCTCCGTCTGGGACTGCAGCTCCGCGTCGCTCATCCGGTGATAGGTATCCCCCCGGGCGTTGACCTCGTCCAGGGTTTTCCTCAGCTTTTTCAGCTGGGCATCGTTGCTGGTGCCCAGCAGTTTCTTGATGAATTCAAGCATATCCTTCCCCGTCCTGTACTGCTCGCAAACTTGCCCCGGCATGGGCAAAACAGTACAGGATAGTATATCACCCGAGCCCCCGGCCGCGCAAGGGTGCGGGGAAAATCCGTTCCCCGGGGCGGCGGGCAGGGAGGCTCCGCAGGGCGGGCAGGCCCTCTGCGGCTTTTGCGCCCTGCGGCCGCGGCACGGAAAAGCGCTCCGGGGAAAACTCCCCCGGAGCGCGCGTTTCCGGTATCCGTGATTTACTTGTTTCTGCGGCGCCGGGCGGCTTCCGCGGCGCTTTCCACCGTCGCCTCCGCCTGGCTGACCACCTCCGCCGCGGGCGCGGGCTCCGCCGCCGGAGCTGCCGGGGCCGCTTCCGGAGCCGTTTCCGGCGCCGCCGCCTCGGGCGCTTCCTTCGGCGCGGCCGGATCCTCCTGATACAGCCGCTTCAGCGTCTCCGCCATCAGCTCGCTGTCATGGGCGGTATCCTCCGCCTCCGGCGCTTTCTCTTCCTTCTTATTGCCGTCCTGCTGGTCGCTGCCGGAATTGATCTCGCTCCGGCGGTTCCGCTTCGGCTGGGATCCGTAGTCCCGGTAGTTGGCGCCGTCCAGATGATCCATCGCCTTGTTGGAATGGCTCTTCAGGATGCCCCGGCGGATAAAGCCGATCACCAGCAGCAGCAGCAGCGCCGCCGTGATTCCGCCGGCGATCCACTTGACCAGATCCGCAATGGATTCGATCTGCTCCGTCCAGTCCGGCAGCTTCCGGGAGGAGGGCAGATCCTCATAGCTCTCCGGCACCTCCTGATACTGGGGCGCGGGCGGCGTCACGATGGGCGCCTCCGTGGGCTCCGGCGTGGGCTGCTGCATGCTGATCGGGATCATGTTGCTGGAGAAGGTCTGGGTCTGTCCCAGCTGATCCTGGCAGCTGGCGGTAAACTGGAAGGTGCCGGGCATGCTGATGGCCATCTCCCGCGTAAAGCGGCGGCTCTCCCCGGCCGGAATCACGTCAAAGGAATTGATGACGGTGTTGACCGCGCGGATGGTAATCTTCGGCACATCCACCGCGCTCTCGTTATGCACGGTGATGGTGAAGCGGACATTCCCGGGGATCTGGTACACCACATCCCGGTCCGCCTCCGCCTCCAGGCTCAGCACAATCTGCTGGGTCGGATCGGTGGCAATGATGTTCACCCGTCCGGTGGCTGTCTCCACCGGCTCGCCGGTGGCGTCCTCCGCCGTCACGGTCAGCTGGATATCCTGGGTCTCGGTGATGGTGATGTCCTTCTCCAGGGTGACGGTTTCCGCGGCCTTCACGGTCACATCGCGGAAAAGCTCGCCCAGGTTCGCGTCCGTCACGGTCACGTTGTTGAAATCCACCGTGCCGGAGTTCTTCAGCTTCAGCGTCAGCTTCACCGTCTCGCCGGGGGCGCCGCCCTTCTTGTCCGCGCTCAGGGAGGCGCTCAGCTTCACCTCGCCGTACTTGATGGCGGCGGCTTCCACCTTCTGGGTGTAGGTCTTCCCGCCGGCCTTGTAGGTGATGGTGGCAGCGGAGGTCAGGTCCTTCCGGCCCATGGTGGTCGTGAAGGTGTAGCTTTCCTTCTCTCCGGCGGCAATTTTGTCAATGGAGCCGGACTTGCTGGAAATGCCGCTGTTTTCCTTGATGGTGACGCCGGTCACCTCGACGGACCCGGTGTTTTCGATCTCGTAGGTCACCGTCACTTCCTGATCCTTCTGGGCGGTGGTGGGCTTGATCTCCCGGTTCACGGACAGCTCCGGCGCGGCGCCGGCATAGATGATCTTCTTGGAAAAGTTCTTGGACTTGTAGACCAGCTCTCCGGCGTCATCATAGATGGAATACTTGATCTTGAAGGTAATCCGCCCCGCGTCCAGCTCGGCCTGGGTCACCTTCCACTTGCCGGTCCAGCTCTTGCTGGCGCCCACGCTCAGGGTAGGGGAGCCGAACTCCTCCACCTGCTTCTGGCTGGGATAATACAGCGTGACGGGGCCGGGCATGTCGCTTTCGCCCACGTTGCTGACGGAAATGGATACCGTGATCTCCTTCGGTTCGGAGAACTCATTGGTCTCCAGCGCCATGGATACCTTCAGCGGATCATCCGCCGCCAGGGCCGCGGAACCGCACAGCAGCGCCAGCAGCAGCGCGGCTATCAGCCCAATCACCCAATACTTTCTGTTCATGCGTCTTCAGGATCCTTCCCGGACCCCTGCCCCCTTCCCTGAACATCAGGAGATGGTAGTCCTGTTTCCATGCTTTTTGTTACAAAATATATACTCACAGGAATACAAGGCTATTGTATTCAGAAACCCTTGCTCTGTCAAGAAAAAATGTCTTCTCTGTAACAGAGAAGACAAAATTGTTACAATTTTATTTCGGTAACTGTTTCATTCTCCGCATCCTCCGCCGCCGCGGCTGCGCCCCGGGCGGCGGCCATCAGCTCAGTTTCCCAGATACGCCTTCCTTACGTTGTCGTCCTCCAGGAGGGCCGCGGCCTCGCCGCTCATGGAAATGTTCCCCGTCTCCAGCACGTAGGCCCGGTCCGCGACGCTCAGCGCCATCTGCGCGTTCTGCTCCACCAGCAGGATCGTCGTTCCCGCCTCATGCAGCTCCCGGATGATATCGAAAATCTGCTCCACCAGAATCGGCGCCAGGCCCATGCTGGGTTCGTCCAGCATCATCAGCTTGGGTTTGCTCATCAGCGCCCGGGCCATGGCCAGCATCTGCTGCTCGCCGCCGGACAGCGTCCCCGCGATCTGCTTTTCCCGCTCCTTCAGCCGGGGGAAGCGGCGGAATACGTCCTCCACCGAGGGGGCGATTTCCGCCGCCGGCCGGGAGTATCCGCCCATTTCCAGGTTCTCCTTCACGGTCATCTGCTGGAAGATCCGCCGGCCCTCCGGGCACAGCGCCATGCCCAGGCCCACCATCTTGTTGGCCGGCACGGAGTTGATATTCTTTCCCTCAAACAGGATCTGCCCGCTCCGGGGCTTCAGCAGCCCCGCCACGGTATTCAGAATGGTGGATTTTCCGGCGCCGTTGGCGCCGATCAGCGTGACGATTTCATGCTCCCGAACCTCGAAGGAGACGCCCTTGATGGCGTGGATCGCGCCGTAGAACACATGGATATCCCTGATTTCAAGCATGCTCATGCCTGGGCCGCCTCCTTTCCCGGGTCTTCCGTCTCCGGAGCCGGGGCCGCGTTCTTCCCGGCTTCCTTCTGCTTGCCGAGGTACGCCTCAATGACGACGGGATTGCTCTGAATCTCGTCCGCGGTGCCCTTGGCGATAATCTTTCCGTAGTTCAGCACGCAGATGCCCTCGCAGATGCCCATGACCAGATTCATGTCATGCTCGATCAGCATGACGGCGATCTGGAATTTGTCCCGGATCTTGATGATATTATCCATCAGCTCCTGGGTTTCATGGGGGTTCATGCCCGCCGCCGGCTCGTCCAGCAGCAGCAGGCTGGGATTGGTCGCCAGCGCCCGCACGATCTCCAGCCGCCGCTGGGCTCCGTAGGGCAGGCTGCCCGCGGGCACGTCGCCCATGTCCTGCATGCCGAAGATGCTCAGCAGCTCCATGGCCTTTTCATGCTGCTGCCTTTCCTTTTTCCAGAAGGCCGGCAGCCGGAGAATCCCGCTGAACATGCCGTACTTCACCTGGTTGTGCAGGCCGATGCGCACGTTGTCCTCCACGGACATGTTGGAAAACAGCCGGATATTCTGGAAGGTCCGGGCGATGCCGTGCTTGCTGGCCGCCACGGTATCCATGCCGTGCATGTCAATGCCGTTGATCATGACGGAGCCCCGCGTGGGCTCATACACCTTGGTCAGCAGATTGAACACCGTCGTCTTTCCCGCCCCGTTGGGGCCGATGAGCCCGGCGATCTCCGTCTTGCCGATGGTCAGGTTGAAATCCTCCACCGCCTTGAGCCCGCCGAACTCGATGCCCAGGTGCTTGCACTCCAGCACCGGCATCTTGTCCAGATCCCGCTCCGGAATAATGCTCTGGGAAGGAACGGGCACCATCTTCGTGTCCGCGTTGCGCCTGCGAATCGTCTCACTCATTTCTGTCCGCCCCCTTTCCGGCCGCCCGGCTTCCCCGGACGGTCTGCTCCAGATCCTTCCGCCGGAAGATGCCCTTCAGGTTGTTGAAGAAAGCCCGGGAGGCCGGCGTGTTGGTGATCAGCATCATGGCGATCAGCAGCACCGCGTAGACCAGCATCCGGTAATCCGCGAATTCCCGCAGCAGCTCCGGCAGCATGGTCAGCACCGTGGCGGAGATGATGGAGCCCAGGGTGTTGCCGATGCCGCCCAGCACGACAAACACCAGCACGTTGATGCTCTGGTCAAACTTGAATTTGCCCGGAATCAGCGTGGAATAGTTCAGCCCGTACAGCGCCCCGGCCATGCCGGCCAGCACCGCCGCCGTGACGAAGGCGATCATCTTGTACTTGGTGACGTTGATTCCCACGCTCTCCGCCGCGATCCGGTTGTCCCTCGTCGCCATGATGGCCCGGCCCGTCCGGCTGTTGACCAGATTCAGCACCACCGCCAGCGCGATCAGGATCAGGATGAAGCCCGCCGCAAAGGTGGCGATCTTTCCCACGGAAACCGCGCCGTTGGGGCCGTTCAGCAGCATTTTTCCCGGCAGGTTCGGATCGATGAAGCCCAGGATCAGCTTTTCCCCCTCCACGGAGGCATAGACGCAGTTCAGCACGTTCCGGATAATCTCCCCGAAGGCCAGCGTCACAATCGCCAGGTAGTCCCCCCGCAGCCGCAGCACCGGGATGCCGATCAGCACGCCGAAGATGCCCGCCATGACGCCGCCCACGACGATGGCGATCACCAGGCGCAGGGTCTCGTCCTCCACCTGGAAGCCGTGCAGCATCCATCCGGACACCACGATGCCGGAGAAGGCGCCGATGCTCATGAATCCGGCGTGGCCCAGGCTCAGCTCGCCCGAAATGCCCACCACCAGGTTCAGGCTCACCGCCATCACGATCCAGCAGCAGATGGGAATCAGCTGCCCCCGCAGGGAGCGGCTCATGTCCCCGTAGAACATGTTGCACAGCACGAAGGCCAGAATCACAATCCCGAAGGTCACGGAATTATAGATCAGCTTTTTTGTTCTCGCGTTCATTCCGCTCCCTCCCTTACACTTTCTCGCGGATCGGCTTGCCCAGCAGCCCGGTGGGCCGGAAGAGCAGCACGATGATCAGCACCGCAAAGACGATGGCGTCCCCCAGCTCGGTCGAGATGTAGGCCTTGCCCAGAATCTCGATGATGCCCAGCAGGATTCCGCCGATCATCGCCCCGGGAATGGAGCCGATTCCGCCGAACACCGCCGCCGTAAAGGCCTTGATGCCGGGCATGGAGCCGGTGGTCGGCA
>CAMNKK010000095.1 GCA_946542235.1 uncultured Clostridia bacterium
TCCCGACGGATATTCCAACCGAAGTGCCGACCGAAGTACCGACCGAAGTACCGACCGAAGTACCGACCGATATGCCCACAGATGAACCTACGCCAGAGGCTGCTCCAACCGCAGAGCCCCCGCAGATTGTCGGCTATGGTATTACCATTGGCGACGGGGCGTATGTACGCAGCTGGCCGGACTACTACAGCGCAATTATGGATGAACTGCCCCCCAACATGGTTGTGTTTGTGAACGGACAGACCTATGTGGACAATGTGCCGTGGCATCAGATTGAGTACGGCGGAAAGTGGGGATACGTCCGTGCGGATATGCTGCGGATGATGGGACAGGAAGAGGTCATGGACTACCTGGATGCCGTGAACGCGACGCCGGAACCGACCGCGGTCATTACACTGCCGCCTTACAGCGGAAACAATCTGAGCAGCTATGGATACACCACAGCCGTAGTGAATTTCCGGGAGGGAGCCAGCACGGCATCTGCACGGATCCGTCAGCTGAAGAAATATGCCCTCTGTCTGGTGCTGGGAACCACGGAAGTGGACGGAGTGACCTGGTACCGAGTGACATACGCCGGCAATAATGGTTATATCAACGGAAACTTCTTCAAGCATATGACCCTGGATGAGATGGAGGCTTTCCTGAAATCCCAGGATTACCTGGACGGAATCGCCAGCAACGCAGGAAATTCCGGAACCGGAACGACGAACAGCGGAAGCTCCGGCAGCTCCAGCTCCACGGAGGTAGTATCCGCGGAGGATCAGAAAGTCAATACCTGGACCAATCCGGACAGCGGCATCGAAGTCAGCTACGAGCCTTTTGATCCTTTTGCCACAGCGGCCCCCCTGCCCACGGAGGAACCCAATGAATACCTCGATTCCCTGGTGCGGGACGTAAAGAACGGAAACGTTTCGAGAGAGCAGCTGGAAGCATTGCTGAGAGCGCATTATCAGGGAGAAGCAAATCAGGACGAGCTGGTCGCGGCGGGGCTCAGGTATATTGAGGAACAGCTGGGCACGGAAGCTGCGACAGACACGCCGGAACCTTCTCCTGAATCGCTGGAAACAGCAGAACCGGAAACTGTGCAGGAGCAGACGGAAGGAACCGGGGCTGCCGGCTGGATTATCGGAGCGGCCGCGGTGATGGCTGCCGGCGGCGGCGGATACGTATGGTATACGTCGAACCAGCGCAGGAGAAAGGAAGAAGCAGCGGCTGCCAGAAAGCGCGCCGCGCAGACCAGACAGCGCCAGGAAGGAACGGCCAGGCCGCAGCAGGGAAGCAACGGGACGGGAAGGACAGGAACCGCCGGCAGACCCGCAGGCAGCGCGGCTGCGAGCAGCGCTTACCGGAGACCCGCAGGCAGTTCATCCGGGACGGCTTCCGGACCGTCCGGCGGGGCTGAAAGAACAGGAACAGGAAGCTATACGGCGCGGACCGGTCAGCCCGCCACGGGATCAGCGGAAAGAAATGGCGACTATACAGTCCGGCCGGGTCATACAGCCCCCGCTTCCACGGACAGAGCAGCCAGACCTGCTTCAGGGAGCAGAACGCAGACCGGAAATGCAGGGACTAATCCCTATGCCAGATATTCCGCCCGTGAAGATGAGGAGGATGCTCAGTATACAGCTTCCTTCCGCCCTCAGGAAAACAGAAACAACGGAGACGCAGGATATCACCGCAGAAGGAGAAACAGCGACCGGCCGGATGACGGCAACCTGAACTCCTGAGAAAAAACAGAAGAACAGCAAAGAGAGGGGAGTCCCGCAGAGGGATTCCCCTCTTCATTGGCTGATTTGCCTTCAAAGGAGCAACGTGATATAATTCTGACCGCTGAAATATTACCGGGAGGACTGGAACGATGAGCACGGGAAGGCAGGACAGAAAACAGCAAAGAAACAGAGTGATTGCTCTGATTATTGCCGGAGTGATGATTTTCTCCGTATTGGCCGCCGCAATCCTGAGTCAGGTCTGGTAAGACCGGACGGGGACTGGTCAAAGAAAGAGGAACAGGGAAAGGAGGAGAAGAAGCATCCATGGCAGGGAAGAAACGCCGGGGCATAACCTTCGGTACGGTTTTTATGCTGATTATGACCGCGGCAGTGCTGGGCAGCTCTGCATTTGTGCTTCTTCGCCTGAGCAGCGGCCACAGTGTGGACCTTTCCCAGCTGCAGGCGCAGGTGGTGCAGCTGCAGACGGAGAATCCGGCGGAAACAGAAGCGAACTCCTCCGGAAACACCGCCGCGGAACAAACCCCCGCAATTACCCTGCGGAGGGATAACAATACGCCCGCTCCCGCTGAATCCGGGGAGAAAGAGTCCGTTCTGACCTTCGGAGGCATTATTGCGGTGGAGGATCAGGTTCGGAAGAGCGGATACGCGTCAGATACGAAAAAATATGATTTTACGGATATATTTGCATTGCTGAAACCTGAGCTTCGGGGAAGCCTCAGCGGCGCATTTCTGGAGAATCTGATTACAGATGACGCGAAGGTCAGCAACTATGTGATTCCCGCCGCAGGGGCGGAAATTATGAGCTCCGCCGGTTTTTCCGCTGCTTTTGCGGGCTTCGGCAAAGCGTGGGAAAAGGGTGAAGCCGGTATTTCAGCCACCATCAGAAATCTGAAGGAAAAGAATGTGACGCCGCTGGGAATCAGCACGGAAGCGGCAAAACCGCGCTTTGTACTCGCCACCGTCAACGGGATGCATTTTGCTCTGATGCAGTATACCACGCTGGTTCCGGCCAATACGCGGAAAACGATGCAAAGAAACGGGACTGATTTCATGATTGCTGAGGCAGATCCTGAAACCATCGCTTCCGATATCGCCGCAGCCAGGGAAGCAGGAGCGCAGGCAGTTGCCGTGCTTCTGAACTGGGGTAAAGCAGGCGGGAAAAACCCTGAAAAGTCCCAGCTTGTTCTGGCCCAGCAGATTGCGGACAGCGGGGCGGATCTGATTATCGGCGCCGGAAGCAGAACACCGCAGCGTGTGGAATACCTGGATGCGGCGGACGGACGCAAAGTGCTTTGCGCGTACAGCCTCGGAACGCTGATCAGCGACAACCGGAAAAGCGCCAACCGAATGGGCGGATTCCTGATTCACATTCATTTCAAGTCGGATGAAAATCAGAATCCGGTTCTTTCCCGGGTTACCTATACCCCTACCTACGTCTGGAAATATCGGCAGGACAGCAAGGACTACTTCCGGGTGCTGGCCTCCAACAAACCATCCCCGGACGGGATGGATACCGATCAGATCAGGCAGATGCAGAAAACGCTGGCCGCGGTCCAGGAGGTTCTGGAAGGATCCCCGGCAGAAATCCGGCAAAGATAAACCCAGAGGAAGCACAGAAAGGATAAAAAAAGATGAAAAGACTGCTGATTTTCGGACTCGTGACGGCGCTGCTGCTGACCTGTGCCGCGCCAATTCAGGCCTGCGCGGAAGGAATGGTGACCATTCAGCTGGGAGAAAAGGAAGCTGCAGGAAGCGGTTCCTGGTCCGTGACAGAGAACGGGATCCGGATCAGTGAGCCCGGAGAATACCTGATTTCCGGGACGCTGGAGGAGGGACAGATCTTTGTTGACTGCGGACAGGAGGGGAAGGTTACCCTCTACCTGAACGGAGTGAATGTTCACCATGAAACCGGACCGGCCATTCAGATCGGAAAATGCAGCCCCCGGGCGGTGATTTCCCTGGTGGAGGGCTCCAGGAACAGCCTCTCCAACGGAAAGAATCTGATCTTTGAAGAAGAGGATGAGCCGGACGGCGTTATCTTCAGCAGAAGCGATCTGACTGTGGAGGGCAGCGGTCAGCTGGAGATCCTTGCCGGTGCCATGAACGGAATCGTTTCGAAGGATGATCTGAAGATCCGCGGAGGGGAGGTTGTGATTGAAGCCCCCAATCACGGAATCAAAGGCAAGGACTGTGTAGAGATCTCCGGAGGAAGCATCCGGATCCAGGCGGGAAAAGACGGCATTAAATCCACCAACAAGAATGATCCGGACCGGGGATATATCGACATGACCGGCGGAGAAGTTACGATCGAATGCGGCGATGATGCACTCAGCTTTATTACCGGCTGTACGGTTACCGGAGGAAGCCTGCGGATAACCATGCTGAAATAAAGCTTCTCCGCTGCGCTCAATCAATGACGTAAAAGGAAATCAAATCGGGAGAAACGGGTATGCTGCGCTTGAACAGAACAGATTCCGACATGACCCAGGGGAGCATCTGGCGGCATTTGATTGAGTTTGCCATTCCGATGGCCATCGGACTGCTTTTTCAGCAGCTGTACAATACGGTGGATACCCTGGTGGTAGGGAACTTTGTTTCCAAGGAAGCCCAGGCCGCTGTGGGCTCCACCGGTTCGATTATCAATACCGTGGTCGGCTTCTGCGCAGGACTGGCCACGGGGGCGTCCGTGATTATTTCCCAGCGATACGGTGCGCATAATGAAGAGGCACTGCGAAAAGCGGTACATACCACGATTGCCGTGACTTTTCTGCTCAGCCTGGCGGCTACGGCATGCGGACTGCTGATTATTGATCCGATGCTGCATTTCATGCAGACCCCCGAAGATGTCTGGAATGAGGCACGGCAGTATCTGACAATCTATTTCTGGGGCGTCAGCGGAATCCTCTTTTACAACATGGGAAGCGGTATCCTGCGGGCGGTGGGCGATTCCAGGAGGCCGCTGCTTTTTCTGATGCTGTCTGCGCTGCTGAACACTGTGCTGGATCTGGTCTTCGTGCTGGTGTTCGGCATGAAAGTGGACGGGGTCGCGCTGGCTACCGTGCTTGCCCAGGTGATATCCGCGGCCATGATTCTGCTGACGCTGACCAGAGAAAAGGGCGCATACGGAATTCGATGGAAGGAGATGTGTATTGACAGGGAATCCCTTTCCGGCATTCTCCGGATCGGCCTTCCCTCCAGCATCCAGTCCGCCATTACTGCTTTTTCAAATGTTTTTGTCCAGTCCTATATCAATGCCTTCGGGTCCGCCTGCATGGCCGGATATTCCGTCTACAGCAAGCTGGACGCATTTGTCCTGATTCCGGTTCAGGCGCTGGCAATGTCCTCCACGACCATGGTGGGACAGAACTGGGGCGCGGACCGGAAGACCAGAGCCAGGAAGAGCGTTACCGCGGCAGTCTGGATGAGTCTGGCTTCCACAGCTGTGCTGGGAGTTATTGCTTTCCTCGCGGCCAGGAATCTGATCGGACTGTTTTCCCCGGATCCTGAGGTGGTTTCCTACGGTGTTCGGTTTATCCAGATTATTACTCCGTTTTATCTGACCATCTGCTTTAACCAGATCTATTCCGGAGCCCTTCGGGGAATTGGGGACGCCACCGCGCCGACGGTGATCATGCTCTGTTCCTTCGTGGCTTTCCGGCAGATTTATCTTTTTGTCACCAAAGCCCTGAACCTTGGCTTTATATCGGTTGCGCTGGCTTATCCCATGGGATGGATCCTCTGTTCAACGCTCCTGATTATCCGGTACAGACACAGCAGGCTGTTTACCGGGAACATGTAAAAAAGGCGCTGCCGTAAAAGCAGCGCCTGATTTATTGCAGAATATGCATCGAAAAACTTGCTTCTGATTTATTTTCAAGCCTTCTGATCGAGCTGACTGCATATATCCTGATACGTTTTTTCATCCAGCTTGTAAAATTTCTGATACAGCAGGTAGGAAACGAAGCCAAACACCAGGGGAATCAGTACAATCGCCAGCAGCAGTCCGGTTGTCTGATCGCCGCTGATGCTTCCGATTACGCCTTTGATCCCTTCCATCCGGTCAGCGTCAGTGATCGTACCAAGCTGAGCCTGCTGCTCAAAGCTGGCAATTGCATTTGTCTTTTCCGTTACCCGGAACATCAGATAGGTCAGGGAAGTCAGCGCGGCTACGATGGCGCTGCCCATCTTGGTCAGAAGAGGACGCATCGAGGTGATGATCGCTTCATTCCGGTGTCCGGTCTTCAGCTGGTTATACTCGACGGTATTGATGATGGAAATCATCATGATCAGGTAGAATCCGTACAGTCCAAGATTCACGAGCATGTAACCGACGGTCATCGCATAGAAGCTGATCATGTTTGCCTGCATAATCAGACCGCCAATCAATTCAATCACACTGCCGATGATTACCATCACCATCAGGCCGTTCATCAGGGTGCGGCGGTTATACTTCCGGGAAAGCGCCGGATAGATCAGCATCAGCACCGCGGTGGCGGCCACGCCGACCATGGAGAACAGGGAATAGAGACCGCCTTCATAGCCGTAGCGGAAGTAGATGAAGCTGGAGCCAAGCCCGCCGAAAACCATGCTGTTTCCGATCTGCTGCAGCAGGAAGATGAGGATCATCCAGCGAAGCTGGTCATTGCTGCGGATCGTATCCGTGATCATACGGAAGCTCATTTTGGCCTTCGGCTCCTCTTCACCGCGCTGCTCCTTTACTCCCAATACGGTAAACAGAATGAACAGCGGCCCCAAACAGGCAATAATCAGCGCGATGATGCCGTAGGCTGTTCCGGCGCTTCCGCCCAGAGCCTTGTCACCCGTGGTGAAAATCGGGATCAGCACGGAGGCCAGGGTTGAACCGACGCCCGCAAAGAACGTAGCCCGGGAGGTGTACTGATTCCGCAGATCCGGATCGCGGGACAGGGAGGGAATCATCCCCCAGTAGGAGATATCGTGCATGGTATAGGTGATGCTGTAGGCGAAATAGATAAACCCGAAGAAGATGATGAAGGGCCATCCCTGCAGGCTTGAATTGAACGCAAGATAAATCACGATGGATGTGCTCAGGACGCCGGCCAGCATCCAGGGCTTGAACTTTCCCCAACGGGTACGTGTCCGCTCAATGATATTGCCCATGATCGGATCGTTCAGCGCGTCAAAGATCCGCGCCGCCACCATGATGCCTGTGATGGCGATCAGCTGCTCTGATGTCAGCTGCTTTGTGAACAGAATATAGGTCAGGATACAGTTGTTGAACAGGAAATACATCATATCCCGCCCGATTGTTCCCAACGGATAGAAAATCAGGTTGCTTTCCTTTTTCTTTCCCTTCTTTTCGGAAGCAGTCTGCCCGGGATTGTCCGTACCCCGTACGGAAGGTTTGCTCTGTGCCATAATGGACCTCCAACTTTTTTATTGTACGCACATTATATCAGTTTTCCCGTTAAAAAGGAACACG
>CAMNKK010000096.1 GCA_946542235.1 uncultured Clostridia bacterium
CACGAGAACGAACAGGAGAAACAAGAATTAAACTAAAAGCGTTAGATTGCATAGAATGGGAATAGAAACATAGGCTCAACGTCTTAAGGAACAAGCCTCCCTGGCTTTTGATTAGGAAAAATTCGCAGACAATCCTTGACCGGGTGAAGGAAGAAATATTCAAATAATTCTTCCGAAACACCTGTGGCCGCCGTTGAATTCGGGGAGCGTTTGCAGCAATCCCGGCGAATAAACATTCAAAATCCGGATCCCGTTATACTCATCGGGATCCGGATTTTGATTTATTTGGAGTAATGATGCTGATCTTCTTTGCACGGGTCAGCGCGGCTCCCATAGCTGGACTTCGCCCAGGGCGACGCAGTAATTGTTCCCGTCAACCAGGCTGACGCTGTCGTCCCACATCAGCCAAGACCGATATAATTCCCGGCAGTATTCCACTTCCCGCCCGGTCATTCCGGGCAGCGTCATCATAATTTCATTGGGTCCGGGATCTTCGAAGTTGATAAACATGATGTGATCGGAGATCCAGTAAGCGTTCAGCAGCGTCCAGGTCTCCTGATGAACATACGCCCGGTTTTCGTCCTCCTGATTTGCCCGTCCAACCCATTCCGCCTCGCTCTCCCCGGCCTTTCTCCGCCCACGGGTGCTCCTTACGGTATTCTTTGAGAGGAATTCCCACATCCCTTCCCACGTGGACCCGTCCGGATAGGTTTCATACACATGGACCAGTTTCTTTCCTACCAGGGAATCCGGGAACTCCGCAGGATGCTTTCCGATTGCCATCGTATCGGCATATCCGCAGGGCTGGAAATCCGCAAAGGGCTTCGCGCCTTCGATCCCTGCGGCGGTGATATCGTCGTAAAACGCCAGCATGAAGACTTCATCGCGGGATATCTGCCCGATGCCGTACCAGAGAATCGCGTACCGGTCATTTTTAGCCAGGATTTCGTCCCACCGACCGGCCAACTGCTCCAGTTTTTTGAAGTTCCGCAGTTCCCGGACCTCTTCCTCCGTAAGGCCGGGAAGGAAGATCCCATACTCATTCGGACCGTTGTTTTTTGATTCATGGCCGATTCCCCAGAAATGCTCCGTATACTTCCGCACATAGGTAATGCGGCGCGTTGATTCACTTCCTACCTCGTTATTCCGGCCGCTCATGATCTCGTTCTTTGCCGGGAAGCGGAAATAATCCATGATCTCATACCAGCCGCCGCATCCGAGGATTCGTCCGATCCATTCGTCCGGAAGCCCGTCCAGTTCCTCCCCGATCGGCATCCATACCGGAATATCGTCCCCGAAGAGCGCTTCCGGCTCCCATCCGGTCTCGGCATATACCTTTTCCAGCTGGATCGGGTCCTTCCGGAGCGCTTCCGTCAGGAACGCCGGCACCTCGTCCTCCGCCAGTTTTTCCGTCACAAACCGGATTCCGCCTTCCGCGTCCCCCGCAGCGACCGACAGGCGCTCTCCCGCTTCGATCTCCGCCTCTTCGGGCGCTTCCTCTCCGTCCTCCATCACCCGTCTCACCGCAGCGTGCCCGCTGGCCAGGATGATGGACAGCCCGCCTTCTTCGCTTTGCTCCGCCATACCGCAGGTGCCCCGGATCGCCAGGACGATATCATCCATCTGTATCTCAAAACTTTCTTCCTCTTCAAGCGGAATGCCGATCCGGAAATACATGGCTCCGTTCTGCAGCGCAATACTGATCTGGTTTCCCTGCTCCGCTGTCTCAAATCCGGCCCGGCTGTTTTCGTCCATAATGGCCAGCCGTTCCCGGTCCATTTCCACAACAGCCAGGCTTTCCTCCGCCGTCTCCAGCACCTTCCCGCCATCCATGCGCATGTTCATTTCCAGCTCCAGCGGGTTTTCCTCCCGGTCATAAAGGTTCACGGTCCCTTCTGCTTCGCTCACCCACATGACCTGCGCCAGGTACTCCTCCCACATCTCCGCTTCTTCAAAGCCTTCGGGATATTCCGCCGCTCCCGCGGATACTGTCAGAACCGCGGCCGCTGTCAATGCCAGCGCCCGTTTCCACGCCTTTGTCATTTCCGTTCTTCCTTCCTGTTCTTCCCGTGGCCTTCCAAAGCGAAGATCCCGGCCCCTTCCGTCCGGGTCCGTCGCAGCGATGCTGCCCGTTCATTACACATCCGTCCAGGCGATCTCTTCATACGGAAGATTGTCCGGCCATGCTTTGTCGTAATTTGTTTCGTACCAGACCTCTTTTTCCTTGTAGTCGCCGCCTTCAATGTATATTTCATTGATTCCATAGGCGTAGGCACCGTCTGCGTACCATTTCAGCAGGCCCCTGTTTCCGGAACGCAGATATAACATCTGATGATACTCACCGAGGCTGTTCATGGACTCAATTGTCAGATGCTGTTCCGGATCATAGTGGAACAACTTGATATACCTTATACCGTCCCATGTCATTTCCGCCAGGAGCAGGGTGGGAACGGTATCCTCGTCCAGGTACACGATCGCGTACTGGTATCCTGTCACGGTCTCCCCGAAATCGAAGAAATCATACCGTTCCGCTTCCCGGATGATCGTCCGGTAGTAGGCCATGACCTCGTCTTCCTGTTCGGATCCCCGGGCCGGGGCAACGTCAGCGAACAGTTTTTCCGGCTGCCACCCGGTTTCTTCGTATACCTTTTCCAGCTGTTCCGGATCCTTTTGAAGCGCCTCCCGCAGGAATGCCGGAACTTCTTCCTCCGTCAGTTTCTTTTTCTCGAATTGCAGGCCGCCGGTTGTTTCATCCTGCTTCACGGAAACGCATTCTCCCGCTTCAATCAGGATTTCTTCCGGTTCCGCGTTCTCTGTTTCCCTGTCTTCCGCATTGTTTTCGTCTGTTCGGTCTTCCTTTTCCCCCACAGCCTGTGTAATTGCGGCATGTCCGCTGGCCAGGATGATGGAGGTGTCCTCCCCTTCGTTCTGCAGTACCATGCCGCAGGTGCCGCGAATGGCCAGCACAAGGTCCCCCAGGTTAACGTCAAAGCTTTCGTTCTCCTCCAGCGGAATACCGACGCGGAAATACATCGCGCCGTACTGCAATGAGATGCTGATCCCATCGCCCTGATCTGTTTTCTGAAAACCCGCGCGGCTGATCTGATCCATGATCGCCAGCCGTTCCCTGTCCATGTCGATCACGGCCGCGCTTTCCTCCTCTGTTTCCAGCACGGAACCGCTTTCAAAGCGCATGCCTTCTTCCGGTTCCAGCGGCTGATCCTCCGGATCGTACAGATGGACGTTTCCCTCCGTTTCGCTCATCCACATGCCTGAGGCGGTATATTCCTCTTCAAGCTCCGCTTCCGTCAGCTGAGCCCCTGTTCCATTCTCCGTCGCTTCCGCAAAAGCAGATGCCGGAAACGCCATCACCGCCACCGTCGCCCATGCCAGAAACCGTTGCAGCCCTTTCATTCCGCAGCCTCTCTTTCTCATGTATTTTCAAGGTCTTCCAGAATGCAGATCCCGATATGCTCGTTCTTGCCCTTCAGGCGGATCTCCGCCTCCGGGGCCTTTGTGATTGCCCGGCTGCCCAGCTGCTCCCGGACCGCTTCGGAAATCAGGATCGTTCCGCCCGGTGCGTTGGCCTCCAGCCGCGCCGCGGTGTTCACCGTATCCCCGATCGCCGTATAGTCCATCCGCATCGGCGCGCCGATATTTCCGACCACTGCCGGGCCGTAATGGATCCCGGCGCCGAAATCAATTTTCCGGCCGTACCGTTTTTCCGTCTCCTCGCCCAGTTTCCGGCCTTCCCGCATCATATCCAGGGCGGCCCGGCAAGCCTGTCCGGCCGGGTCCTCCGACGTCACCGGCGCGCCCCAGAAGGCCATCGTACAGTCTCCCACAAACTTGTCCAGCGTTCCGTGGTTCCGCATCACGCATTCCGTGGTCAGGGACAGGTACCGGTTCAGGATCTCCACCACCGTCTCCGCCGGAAGGCTCTCGCTCAGGGCGGTGAATCCCCGGATGTCCACAAACAGCACCGCGATCCGGCACAGCTTCCCGCCCAGATTCTCCGCCGTGTCGTTTTCCGTCAGTTCCCTGAGTACGGCGGGATCCACATAACGGCCAAAGGTCCGGGTGATCTTCTGCCTGGCCAGATAAGCCCGCGTATAGTTTGCCAGGATCGCTGCGGCGAAGATCAGCGTCACCGCCGCCGGTCCCCACAGGACGTGGACCACGATTCCCTTTTCCCGCAGCAGCAGGCAGCCCCCGATCCACACGCCGCAGCCCGCCAGCCACACCAGCAGCGCCGGAAAGGTCTTCCGGTTCCACAGGATCAAGGCCGCCCCGAAGGAGAAAACGAACAGTACAAGGATCTGCGGAAAGCCGCCGGCTTCCCGCCAGGAATCCCCCCGCAGGAACCCGTCAATGATGTTCGCCTGCGCTTCCACGCCATACATCGTCTGTCCGGGGGACAGGGAGGTATAGACCTCGTCGTCCAGGTTCCGGGCATAGCCGCCGATCAGGATGATCTTCCCCCGCAGCCGTTTGGAGCTGATCTCTTCATCCAGGCATTTCAGGAAGGTCCAGCTGTCCTCATAGAAGGAATGGGGCGCCGTAAACCGTATATAGAAAAGGCCGGAGGCTGTGGCAGGCGGAGGCGGGTTGGGCTCTTTCCCGTGGTAGGCGCAGTACATCTGATAAATCGCCCGGGCCAGGGAATCCGCTTTCTCCCCGTCCGGTTTCCGGACCCACAGCTGTCCGTGCCGGAGGATCCGGTCCGCATCCGTCGCAGCGTTTGCGTGGGCCACCACCGCGCTCTCCCGCAGCAGGTCGTAGGGTTCCTCCCATCCGGTCACGCCACGGACCAGCGCCCAGCTGTCTGCGTCCCGCACCACCTTCGTGCCGTAGTTTGCCCAGCCGGCCACCGCCACGTTTCCGTATTCCGCGCAGGCTTCAGCCAGCTCCCGGTCCCCTTCCGGATCGGTCCGGCTTTCGGCGGAAAACAGCATATCAATCCCGATCACCGCGGGGCGGTTTTCCGGGTCGCTGTTCAGATGGCGGATAACCCGGGCCATCACGCTCCTGGACCATTGCATGGGATAGCCCAGCCGTTCCAGCACGTCCGGGGTAATCCCGATCACGGCGATCTCCCCGCTCGGGGATCCCCGCCGCTGGTACAGGGCGTCCGTCGCCCGGTTATCCGGGGTATAGAAAAGCCCGAAGGCGCACAGCAGACAGGCAATCAGCGCCATGCCCGCCGATACCGCAAGCCGAAGGGCTGTTTCCCTTCCCTTTTTGTTTTCCGGTGCCTTCTTCACGATCCTGCCCGCTTTCCATTCACCCGGATGTCCGGGGGAGGTCCTTCATTTATAGTCAGTAGATTGTTTCCCAGGCCCTGCTTGCCTCAAACATGTCCAGGATTCCGGCGTCCAGTTTTCCCTTCTCCGCCATGTCCCTCAGGATCCCCAGCGCCTCCTCCGGGGTCCGCGCTTTTTTGTACGGGCGGTCAGCTGCGGCCAGGGAATCAAAGATATCCAGGATGGTCATCAGCCGTACCTCCGTCGGAATCCGTTCCGCCGTCAGGCGCTCCGGATATCCCGTCCCGTCCAGGTATTCGTGGTGGGCAGCCGCCCAGGCCGGAATCTCCCGGTACTCCTTCGGAAAGCGAACCCGGTCCAGGATACGGGCTGTTTCCGACACATGGGCTTCCATCTTTTGCCGTTCCCCGGCGGTCAGCGTGCCGCGGCGGACCCGGAGGCACTCCGCCTCTTCCACCGTGATCACCGGTTCCTCCGCCCCGTTTTCGTCTGTAAACGTCTGCCGGGACATTTCCTCCGCCCACCGGCGATCTTCCTCATTCTGTAATCCCGCAGCATTCATCCGCCGGATTCTGTCCAGCGCGCTTTCCCTGTCTTCCGTTTTCCGCCGATACACTTCCTCCGTGATCCGGCCCTCCAGCAGGGCGATCCTATCCAGCAGGCCCATGCGTCTGAAGCGCTCCTCAATCCCGGTCAGCCTGTCCCCCAAGCGGGTCTCCTTGTTCATGATCTGCAGGGGCGTCACCAGCTTGCCCACGTCGTGCAGCTTCACGCTGAGCAGGAACGCCCGGCGTCGGTCCTCCGTCCACCGCCAGGCCGGATCCTTTTCCCCGGCCCGGTCCAGGAAGCGTTCCGCGCACAGGGCCATGTTCCGAGAGTGGTTGGCGTTATACGGCGTCCGGTCGTCAATCGCCGTCGTCATAGCGTCCACCAGGGAGTCCAGCAGGTCGCTGACCTGTTCCGCATACCGCATGTTCAGGATACAGGCTGCCGCCTGGGACGCCAGGGCGCTGACCGTCTGTTCGATCTCTCCGGGGAACGGGACGACCTCCTCATTGTCCAGGGCGTTGATGAGCTGCATCACCCCGATCGTTTCACCCTTCGTGCCCGTCATGGGAACCACCAGCATGGACTCCGTCCGGTATCCCGTCATCCGGTCATATTCCACCGCGCCGGAGAAATCGTATATTTCGCTTTCCCGGATGTCGGGGATATTCACCGGCTGCCGATTAAGCACAGCCCACGCGCAGGCGTACTGCGGCTCCATGGGCACCGGCGGCAGATCCACCGGGCCGCTGTGACCGCCCAGGCGAATCCCGCGGGAGATGGTCGCCATGCGGGAAAACACCAGGTTGTCTCCTTCCAGCAGGTACAGTGTTCCCGCGTCGCAGCCGGCAGCTGCCATCGCAGCGTCCAGCACCATGGTCAGGAACTTCTCCTTGTCCTGCTCCGCCGTCAGCGCTACGCTGACTTCCAGCACTTGTTCCAGGTTCTGTTTCGCCAAAAATGCATCCTCCCGCCCGCGATTCCCGGGCTCTGTTTTTCGGCCGACCGCCGTTTATTTTTCCCTTTATCCATATTTTACCATAAATCCGCCGGTTCCGATACCCGTTTCCGAAAAAACCGGCGCAAAGCCCCTGCGGCTGTTTCCTGCGGGAAGAGGCTCATTTCCGTTGCGTAAATCTGATCCATGAAAATGATCCGCCGCTGGGGAGGATTGTCAGGATCGATTTCCACGAATATTTATGGATACTTCTTTCATCCCTCGTTTTTATCCGAAAGCGATAATTGTTGCTGATTGGTGATCATCTTCTGTTGATCCGCCAGCATCAAGCGCATGTTCTTTATTGCATCAGTATTTTCTGCTGTTTGAATAGAAAGGCGCAGTAGA
>CAMNKK010000097.1 GCA_946542235.1 uncultured Clostridia bacterium
CCGATGCCGATGACGCACTCGCCGGTGCCCACGTTCTTGGAGGGGCCGGAGCCGGACTTGGTGTACACCTGAATGTTCTTGTCCAGGTCCACCAGATACTTGATGCCTTCGTCATGGCCCTTCATCTGCAGCATGGTGTTGACCACCAGCTTGGCGGTACCGGCCGTATTGTAGTTGGACAGCCAGATCAGGCCCTTGTATTCTTCCTTCAGCAGGTCGTCCCAGGACTTCGGAGCTTCCAGACCCAGGCGGGCCAGCTCATCCTTGTTGACCATGAAGCCCAGGATACCGGTATAGATACCGTACCAGTATCCGTTCGGATCCTTGTAGATATCCTTGGTCAGATGGGAAGCATTGGCGGGAACATAGCTGTTGTCCAGCAGGCCCTTCGCCGCAGCCGTGTCATAGGGATTGTTGGTGCCGCCGAACCAGACGTCCGCGGAAGGATTGCCGTTTTCTTCCTCGATCTTGGTGGGCACTTCGCCGGTGGACAGCCGCTGGAACTGGGTCTTGATCCCGTACAGCTGTTCAAACTTCTGGCAGGCCGCGGCCAGATAGGGTTCCTCGCAGGAGCCGTAAACGACCAGCTCGCCGTCTTCCTTCGCGGCGGCCACCAGATCCGGAGCCGCTCCGACCACATCTTCCGCCAGAGCCGCACAGCTCATCAGCATCATCAGAGCGAGAAACAGGGAAACAAGTTTTTTCATAACCGGGTACCTCCTTCATTGATCTTTAACGCCGCATCACAGCGGCGAAAAGCACAACCGGACAGCATCGGCGCGAGGGCTTTCTTCGCTCCCTCGACGCTTCTTCTCTTTATGGCTCAGCTCTTTTGTCCGCGGTTATTTTACCATTTTCTTCCCAACCGTGTCAACTAAAACTCCGCCCTGAAGCTGATCGTATCCCCGCTGTAGCCAACCTTCAGCTTTCCCTTCATTCTCTCAGCGATTTCCTTTCCCATCGACAGGCCAATTCCAAATCCGCTCTTTCCGGAGTTATGCGATTCATCCTGCCGGTAGAAGCGCTCGAAGAACCGGGAAAAGTCCATGTCCTTTCCTGCCGCATAAGTATTGGAAACCGTCAGAACGCCTCCCCTGTTTCCGTTTCTTTTCTTCAGCTCGACCCGGATTCCTCCGCCGTCATCGCAGTACTTGTTCGCATTGTCCATCAGGATTTCCGTCAGCTGCTGCAGGCTCCGCCGGTCTGCCCGGATATGAACATCCGGGTCCACGGCGCTTTCATACTGCTTTCCGGAGGATTCCGCCAGGCCCCGGTAGTTTTCCGCCGATTCCGTCACGATCGCGGAAAAGTCCACGTCGCTGAGCTCCATTTCCTTCATCTCGTTCAGCCGGGTCAGCACCACCAGATCCTCAATCAGCGACTGCAGCCGCGCCGTCTGCCTCCGCGTGCTCTCCGTCCATTTGTTTTTGCCGCCGATGGCCTCCGTCATTTCCGTGTTGGCGGAGATCACCGCCAGGGGTGTTTTCAGTTCATGGCTCGCATTGGTAATGAAGCGTTTCTGCCGCTCGTCGTTCTCGACGAAGGGCTGAACCAGTTTTCCGGAGTAATGGCCCATGATCAGGATGTACAGAAGCAGCATCAGCAGCCACAGGCCGCCAGTAAACATCATCACCAGATTGACCAGGGCGAGCCGGCTTTCGCTGTCCATGAAAACGATCAGCCGGCTTCCGTCGTCGCTTACCCGCTTTCCGTATCGCAGGCTTCTCCCGTCCGTCAGCTTTGCCGATCCGTAGTCGCTGATCTCATCCAGATAGCTTCCGGCGAGCCCCAGCGCTTCCTCTTCGCTGACTCCCATCAGCCGCATAACCACAATGCTCGTTTCCGCGTCCTTCTCCATCACGCTGAAAAAGCGTGTCTCATGCACGGATTCGCGGCTCAGCGCCAGAAAAGTCCGTTCGGATGCGGTGAATTCCCGGGCACTCGGCATTTCCCCGCCGTTGTCCAGAATCATGTTCGTCAGCACCCGCGTCTGGTTCGATACGGCGGAAGAGGACACGGCAAACACGATCCCTTCGACCAGCAGGATTACCAGCATCATCACCAGCGCCGAACCCCACAGGAACTGTTTCTGCAGCTTTTTATACATTCGGAACCTCCTGCAGCCGGAACGAATGATCCTCGTCCTCCCGAATCTCCACATCGGCATGAATCGACATCAGTTTATCCTGCAGGAAGGAAATATAGATCCTGACGCTGCCTTCCCCGGCATCCTCGCCCGGCCAAACCTCCCGGATCAGCTCCTCCGCCTTCATGGCGCGGTCCGTATGCGCCAGCAGGCAGCTGAGCATCCGAACCTCCTTTTGGGACAGACTGATGGTATTGTGTGCCTTCAGTTCGCCCGTCTCCGTGTTCAGCTCCAGATTGCCCAGCGTCATCGTCCGGACTCTGTAGTCCCTTCTCCGTCTCTCCAGCGCCCGCAACCGCGCATGCAGCTCCTCGAGGGCAAAAGGCTTGGTCAGATAATCGTCTGCCCCGGCATCCAGTCCCTCAATCCGGTCGGACACCTCTCCCTTGGCCGTCAAAAAGATTGCCGGCAGTGTGTTCCCGCTTTCCCGGATCCTGCGCATGGCCGTGATCCCGTCCATCACCGGCATCATGACATCCATCACCATCGCGTCGAATGCATCGCTTCCGGCCCGGTCCAGCGCTTCCTTCCCATTGGGCACCGCCGTCACCGTATGCCCCTGATATTCCAGATAATCCGTAATGACCTCCCGCAGGTCATTCTCATCCTCCGCCAGCAGTATTTTCATTCTATTCTCTCCTTACGCTTCCTTAATAATCCTCCTGATCGTCTGCATCGAAACATCGCATGCCGCCAGCTCATTGGCGCATCTCCGCAGCTCCTGCACGATCAGTTCCGTATTCTCCAGGCTCTTTTTATACTTCAGCTCATGCTCCAGTGCCGCCCAAGTATCCATCGCAATCGTCCGCAGCTGGATTTCCGCGCTGTATTTTTCCCCATTCTCCAGAGTTTCCAGAATCATGTGATAACTCCGGTACCCGTTCGGCTTCGCATCGCGGATATAATCCTTCTCCTGAACCACCGTGCAGCCTGACATATCCTTCAGCAATCGGACCGTTTCATACACATCGTCGATAAACAGGCACACCACCCGCACGCCGATTGCGTCATGCACGGCATGCAGCGCGTTTTCCGCGGTAACCTCCAGGCCCTTCCGCGCCAGCTTTTCCCGCATGCTCTCTTCGCTCTTGATCCTGCAGCTCAGATGCTCATACAGTTTGTTTCCCGTCTCCTGCTCATGCCGTTTCCCATTTGCTTCAATGTATCGGATAATCCGGTTCATCACAGCCGTCATGACGTCCCGTTTCCCGCCGTAAATATCTTCCATCTTGCCACTTCTCCGTTCTCCGGATGATCGTTCCTTCTGATCTTATCGGAACATTGTGAAAACTGAGTGATGATTCGGTGGAACAATCGATCTTTCCGTGCCGGGTAATCTGATCATCCGGGAGAATCCTTCTTTCCGCGATTGTATATTGTTTCCAGAGGGAAAATGTGGTAAAATACTTTTATGTGATAAAGTGTCACAGGGGATTTGCGTCCCCAACAATCTGACTTTCAGAAGGAGGATCTGAAAATGAAGAAACTTTTGTCCCTGATTCTGGCCCTGTGCATGGCCTGCATGCTCGTTCCCGCCCTGGCTGCTGACCCGGTGGAGGGTGACTGGTATGCCAAGACCATTACCATGGGTGAGCAGTCGCTCAATGTTGCCGAGATGGGCATGACCATGCTGATGAACCTGGCCGCGGACGGAACGGCCACCATGACCGTTGGCGGCGAGCCCCAGGTTGGTTCCTGGAAAGTCGATGGTGATAAGTATATCCTGACCTTCGATGGCGATAATATGCCCACAACGCTGGAAGGCGAAGAGCTGCACCTGGTTTCTGAGACCCAGGGCAACATCCTTTTCACCCGTGAAGCACCCATTGCCGTTGAATTTGCCGAAGTCAACACTGAAGCCAAGATGGAAGACTTCAATGGCACCTGGGGTGCGAAGTATATTTCCATGGGCGGCGTTACGCTGAATGAGCAGGCGGCTCAGGCAGCCGGTCAGCCCCTGCCGCAGATCACTGTGGACAATGGGCAGATCGCTTTCACCGAAGGCGCTGAGTCCATCACCCAGATGTTTGGCGAGAGCCTCAAGCTGGAATATGCGGAAGGCATTCTGAGCTACAACATGGACATCGCCGAAGGCATGGCCATCACCGTGACCGCTTCCCTGCTGCAGGACGGCATGCTGGCGCTGAAGATCGGTATCGCCGGCGAGGAAATGGGAATGTACTTCCTCCCCGTCGAAGTTCCTGCCGAATAACTCCATCCTCAAAAACAACACCGCCGGGCTTTCGCCCGACGGTGTTATTATTTTATAACCCTGTCCGAAGGGGGCTGGGGGCGATCGGAAAGTCCCCAGATTAACCCCATCTCCCGTCCTTTACCTTCGTCCAGTCATGCGCCTTCATCCTCGAATACTCTTCTTCCGTAATTTCCAGAATCGTCCCATGCTTGAACCCATACGGAAAACGGAATTCCCGGTCACTTCGCACAAAATCTCCGCTTTTCAGACTCGGTGCAATAAAAGGCACATATCCCTGTCCCGCACCGGCAGCGCCATAGAAATCCAGGAACAGGCACCATCTTCCGTCATCCAGCTGCACCGCCGTCGGTGCCTCATATTTTCCTTCCTCAATCTGCAGCATTGCTTCATCAAACTTTGGAATTCGCCGGAAGGGACCCGTCACATGATCCCCTTCCATCAGCATGATCCGGTGCGGATTCCCCTGACCCTTGATGAACAGATAATACTTCCCGTTCTCCGTGTACATGGCGGAATCGATCACCGTTCCGTCATCCTTGTAATACAGCAGCTCCGGTTCTGTAAAGTGTTTGAAATCCTTTGTCCGGCTGCAGAATATTCCCATGAACTCCTTGCCCTGGAAGGTGGATGACCAGTGGAGCACATACTCCTCCGTTTCCGGGTCGAAAATCACGTCCGGCGCCCACAGGCATCCGAACCGCTCGTCTCCCAGCCGGATCAGCTCCTCCTCCGTCCAGTGAATCAGGTCGTCCGATTCCCAGTGTGCCAGGAACTTGCTGCCCTCCGCGCAGATTTTGTCCCAGCTGTGCTCATACTTTCCCCGCATGCCGTACGCCAGGGACAGATCCGTTGCAAAGATATGAAACTTCCCCGTATTCCGATCCCGAACGATCGTCATGTCCCGTACCCCGTGATCCCCGTAATAAGCCCACAGGATCGGTCTTCCGTCGTTCAGCGCCTCCCACTGGAACCCATCCCGACTCAGCGCAAAATACACCTGTTCTCCTTCCGGAGAAGTCGTTTCGCGAAAATGTACAAACAGATAGTTTTTCATGTCCTGTCCCTTACCTTCTCATTGTCTTTTCAATTCTCCTGAACTCATCCGAATACGCGAACCCATTGCATATGCTTCCGACTGATTCGCCTGCCTCCAGCTTTTCAATCCAGCCAGCCGCTTCCGTTTCGCTGCATTCCCGGTTCAGATAGATCCTGTACATGATCCGAATGATCTCCGCATAAGAAAGGTTTCTATTCCTGAATTCTTCCGATGTCAGGAATCCGCGGATCACCTGTCCCGGCGTCTGACCTCCTGTCATCATCCGGGAAATCCAGCCCTGCTTTTCATCGCTGCTGCCTTCCCGGCCAAGCACCGTCCGGTAGCATCTTCCGACGATGTCCTCAGCCTTTCCCTCATCCCATGCCGGGGTCTTCGGTTCCGTCTTTTCTTCCGAATCAGACTGCGGCTTTTCTTCCGTCTCCGGATCGGACAAAACAATACCATCATTGTTCCCGTCTTGTCCAGCTGTTATTGTATTTCCTGTGTCTTCTGTATGGTTTTCTTCATCCTGCCCGGTCTTTTCCGTCTGTTCTCCCGGTAAAGCGATCCTGCCGGGCGCAATACCATATGCGCTGCAGATCTTCCTGAATTCCTCAGACCCGCAGATTCCGTTGATTACTTCTGCAATCGGTCCGCCATCATCCAGTTTCTTCTGCCAGAACGCCCTTCCGCCTGCATCCGCGTTTCGATTCAGCATAACCCGATACAGACTGTCCACAATTTGACCATGGTTCATCCCCCGAATGCCAAATTCTTCACTGAGAACGAAGCCGTATATGACCTCGGCTGCTGTCTTTTTCTCCATGGCCAGACTGGCCGACCATTTGTTCATCCCCGACGGATCCGGTTCGCGTCCAAGGAACTGCTGATAACACTGCGTCACAAAACTGCGGACCCCGGTAATATCGATCCGGCCGTTTTGCCCCTGCGCAAAATCATTTTCAATTCCGAACGTTTCCCGAACCCTGGCGAATTGGTTGGTCGCACTGAAGCCGTTGATCGCGGTCAGTAAACTGTCCTCATCATTCAGCTCCTCCATCCAGCCGTTTTCTCCGGATTCTGCCGGCTCACCCATCATGGAGCTCAGTGCTTTTACTACTGTCTCGCTGTTTTGCAGATTCTTTTCTTTAAATTCCTCAGACTGTGCAATCTGCTGAATCACCCCGGTTGCAGTCTGCTCGCCTGAAGTCATCATCTGAACCCAGTACGTCAGCCCTCCCTGATCCGCGATTCTTCCCAGCACTGTCTGATAAATCCAGCCGATCAGGCCTTCCGGCTCCGGTATGTTCTGTTCTTTCACTCCGTGATCTTCACCGAAAAGCTCAGTCATCGTCTGATTATGAGTCTGTCCCCGCTCCGCATTTGCATCCTGCGCATCCGCCTGCGGCTTCGCTGCTCCATCTGTCGGATTCTGCTGAGTTGCATTCTGTTCGTTCAACAC
>CAMNKK010000098.1 GCA_946542235.1 uncultured Clostridia bacterium
TAAGGCGAAGGTCTGCAAAACCTTTATTCTCCAGTTCGAATCTGGATGGCACCTCCATCAGCCGTTCCTTTGCCGGGAACGGCTTTGTTCGTATTTATGGCAGCTTTGCGGAAAGAAGGTGCGGAATGATGGCAAAGTTTCAGCGTGTGTTTGTAATCGTGCTGGATTCTCTGGGCGTCGGGCGCATGGCGGATTCGGACAGCTTCGGGGATTATGATGTGGATACTCTGGGGCATATCGCGGCGAAGGCGGATCACCTGGTGATCCCCAATCTGCAGCGCTGGGGAATAGCAAATCTGCATTCCCTGCAGGGAATCTCTCCGGTGGAATGTCCTCTGGGATACTATGCAAAGCTGAATGAGCGCAGCGCCGGAAAGGATACCATGACCGGCCACTGGGAAATGATGGGGCTGCATACCACAAAGCCCTTCATTACCTTTACGGACACGGGCTTTCCGAAGGAGCTGCTGGATGAGCTGAGCAGGCGTACCGGCCATAAGATTATCGGAAACAAAGCGGCCAGCGGCACGGAAATACTGGATGAGCTGGGAGAAGAGGAAATCGCCACCGGGAATATGATCGTCTATACCTCAGCGGATTCCGTGCTGCAGATCTGCGGAAACGAGGAAACCTTCGGTCTGGAGGAGCTGTACCGCTGCTGTGAGATCGCCCGGGAGCTGACCATGAAGGATGAATGGAAGGTCGGCCGTGTCATTGCCCGTCCCTATGTGGGCAGAAAGAAGGGTGAGTTCGTTCGCACTCCGAACCGGCATGACTATGCGGTCAAGCCCTTCGGCCCCACTGCGCTGAACGCGCTGAAGGATGCCGGACTGGACGTCATCTCCGTCGGAAAGATCAATGACATCTTCGTGGGAGAGGGGATTACGGAGGCGTATAAGTCCCGCAGCTCCGTCCACGGCATGAAGCAGACCGTCGGGATCGCGCAGAAGGATTTCAACGGCCTCTGCTTTGTCAATCTGGTGGATTTTGACGCATTGTGGGGCCATCGCAGGAACGTGAACGGCTATGCAAAAGAGCTGGAAATGTTCGATGAGAAGCTGGGGGAGCTGGAAAAGGTCCTCCGGGAGGACGACCTGGTAATCCTGACCGCAGACCACGGAAACGATCCCACCTATACCGGCACGGACCATACCCGGGAAAAGGTGCCTTTCCTGGCGTATTCCCCGTCCATGAAGGCTGCCGGCCCCCTGCCGGAGACGGATACCTTTGCCGTGATCGGCGCTACCGTGGCGGACAATTTCGGCGTGAAGATGCCGGAAGGTACCATCGGATACTCTCTGCTGGACCAGCTGAAATAAGGAACAGAACAAAAAAAGACCCCCGCGGACGCGGGGGCTGCATGGCGCCGGAGGCTTCAGAGCTGCTTCGGCGCCTTTCTTTCGTCCTTCGCTCCGGCGAACCCAATGGCACAGCCCAGAGCGGCAATCGCGACGGCAATGAGCATCGTAGGCCGGACGCCCAGGGAATCGAACATGGCTCCGCCGGCCAGGCTGGCCAGCACGGCGCCTACATTGGTCACCCCGACGAGGAGCCCCTGCGCCTTGGCGGAATCCTTATGAGGCACCACCAGATCCGCGTAAGGCACGATCAGCACGATGTACAGCGCGTAGCTGGGCGCCTGCAGAATCCGGGCGGCGAAGAAGAAGGGAAGGCTGGGCGCCAGGGCGTAGCACAGAATCTTCACGACAAAGAAAAGGAAAGCCAGACGGATATACTGGGCCAGGCTCCATTTTTTCGGAAGCCGGGAGGCCAGCACCATCACCGGAACCTCAACCAGCGCCTGGAAGGCCGCGATCCATCCCATGTCCGCGGTTCCGCCGCCAAGAGCCCGGATCTCGTTGATCATGAAGTTTCCGTCCATATTATGGGCCATGAAGATCACGGTCACAGCGATCAACAGAATACTGAAGGAACGGTTCTCCCGGATGAACTGGCCCAGGGAGGCGGACTTTTCCTTCACGGCCGCGGCTTCAGGAGGCATTGCTGCTTCTGCGGCTTTCAGATCCCGGTCCACAATGAAATTGGAAAAGAACTGGAACAGGATGATCAGGAGCCCGGCGTAGAGCAGCACAAGATGGGAAAACCGCTCCACCAGCAGGCCCAGCGGCACGGAAACGACCATGAAGGCCAGGGAGCCCGTGGAACGGGCCAGACCGAAATTCAGGTCGGCGCCTACATGCTCCAGCCGGACGCACAGATCCAGATTCACCGCGTTGACCGCCATCAGGGCGGAGCAGTACACTGTATAGAAAACCGAGGTCAGCAGCCCGCTGACGGGATGAATCCGCAGCAGCACCAGCGAAACAGCCTGCACGGCGCAGAGCACCTGCAGCACCTGCAGATGGCGGACGTTGGGATGCCTGTCCAGAAAGTCGCCCAGCAGAGTGCTGAGCAGGGCGCCGCCGATGTTTCCGAGAGCCAGAATGATACCCAGGCCTACATTGTTGTATCCGACGCCCTGCAGGTAAACCGCGGCGTTGGTGGAAACCAGGCAGAAGGACATCCAGAACCCCGCGGTGATCAGCATATAATGCAGGGTGACAGCCGAAATCCGTTTCTTCATGAAGGCAATAAGCTCCTTCGGGGAAAACCCGTCTGATTAGCCGGAAAGCAAAGCCCGGCAAAAAAATATTATAGTGAAGAAACTGCCTGAATGCAACCTGTTTTCACGCGGCATCCGGGCACGGTCCGGCATTTTGGAAGAAGAGAATTCGCTTCTTTATCGGGAGAGTTGAATACGGCTCTTCACAGCTGTCTATATTTCAAAAAAGTAAACACAACCCGGTATGTTATTTCAAACGAGAAACAATTATGAAATAACAGAATCAGTATCGTACTCGCCATGCTCCCGCTGATTCCGGTCAAATACAGGCACCGGTGCTTTCTGCCGCGTTGACATTCCCATGGGCAAATGTTAACATGTTTCCGGCCGCATTCTTCGGGAATCCCGGCCGAAAGAAAATGTGAATGCCCGGGCTGACAAGGCTCTGACTGACAGAATATGAGGGAAAAATGCTCCAGGTTGAAAAGAAAAAGACAGGAAAGAACCGGAAATGGAAATGGCTGATCGCGGTTCTTCTTTGCGTCCTTGCGGCAGCCGCGGGAATTCTGCTCTGGACGCTGACCCGGGAAAAGCCCGCTGTACCCCGGAGAACCCGGACCGGCGGAAGTCTGATAAACCGGGAAACATCCGAAATCCAATGGGTCCGGATTCAGGCCCGGGGACGCGAGCCCTGGAGCGCGAAGCGGGGTCCGGAGGGCAAGCTGATCATGGAGGGTCAGGACGGATGGCATCTGGATGAAATCCTGTCCGAAAGGCTGGAGGACGCGCTGGCCCATCTTGTCTATGAAGATATCCTGACGGAGGATCGGGCGGAATACGGGGACCGACTGGCGGAATTCGGACTGGCGGAGCCTGCGCTGATCGCGGAAACGCTTTTTTCGGACGGATTCAGCCTGACAATCCGGATCGGGGACGACTCCGGAATGGAGGACGAGGATTTCCGCTTCATGACCGTGGACGGGGATCCCCGGCTGTATGCGGTGGCGGGGAGCGTGATGGAGGATCTGAACGTGGAGCCGGAGCTGCTGCATCCCGTCGTTCAGCCGGAAATCCAGATCAGCCGGGTGGACAGGATCACCATTCTGGACGGGAACGGAAAAACCACTGCCGAATGGGACCTTCACGGGGAAATCACGGATTCGGACGCGGCGGAAAACTGGCAGGTCATCCAGCCCGTGCGCTACCCGGCGGATCAGGATCAGATTGCCAGCCTGAAAAAAAACGTGGGAAACCTGCGATTGGGACTGTATATCGGGGAAGGAACGGCGGAAGCCCTGTCCGAATACGGACTGGAGCGCCCGGCATGGGAGATCCTGATTCACATGGCCGCGGGAACGACGGGACAGATTACCGAGAGCGGCGCCTATGACGTGAAGGAATGGCCGGATCAGACTGTTCGCTTTCAGATCGGATCGCCCCGGAATGAAATGACGGATTACTGCCTTTACGAGGGCGTTATTTATACGATGAATCATTTTACCGCCGCGGCGCTGACGGAGATCAACCCGGTGGAAACACTGGCCCGATATCCTGTTACCGTGGCGCAGGAGAACCTGAGCAGCCTGGAAATCCGGAAGGCGGACGGAAGCCGGACGATATATGAGCTGACCCGCAGCACGAAACAGGCGGCGTCAGAAAATGACGAACCGGAAACGGCGGTTGCCTGCCTGCGGAACGGGGAAGAAATGGATTATTCCGTCTTCGAGGCGGCCTATGAACGGCTGCGCGTCGTGAATGTCAGCGGACAGCTGCCGGACGGCTGGCAGAAGAAGGAAACCCGGGAAGAATATGTCTTCCGGACGCTTTCCGGCGCGGTTCACACGGTGGAGCTGAGCGAGTTTGACGCGATGCATGACGCGGTGACGGTGGACGGATGGACGCTGTTCTATCTCATCCGCGGCGGTCTGGACGGTATGCCCTGAGAAACAGCGGCCATGAAAAAATCCGCCGGGCTTCGCACGAATTTCCGTTTGACGGCTGCGGAAAACCCTTTGTTCACCGGATGTTTACAGTCCGGCAGGGAAAATTATGCTATACTTATCTCCGGCGGGAAACCGCCGGAGTATTTGTAATGGGTGAATTGGCGTGAAAGCGATTTGGAAGAGGGAACTGCAGAGCTATTTCTACACCCCGGTTGGATATGTCTTCCTGGGCGTGTTTCTGCTGATCTCCTCTGTACTTTTTTTCCTTTCCATTTTGCGGCAGCACAGCGGGGATCTGCCCACCTTTATCGGGCAGATGAGCTATCTGTGGATGCTGCTCAGCCCGGTGCTTACGATGCGCCTGCTGGCGGAAGAGAAGCAGAAGGGAACGGAACAGCTGCTGATGACCAGCCCGGTCAGCCCGGCGGGTATCGTGATCGGGAAATATCTGGCCGCGGTGACCGTTTTGCTGCTGACTGCGGCGATGACCCTGATGTACGTGCTTGTTGTCGGAATCTACGGAAAGGTTTATCCGGCGGAGCTGGCGGTGAACTATCTGGGCTTTCTTCTGCAGGGATGCGCCTTCGCGGCGATGGATCTGTTTCTGAGCGGATGCGCTGCTACCCCGGTGAACGCTGCGGTCATGGGCTTCGGAGCGAACTTTCTGGTCTGGATGATTGATCTGGCGGAAAACCAGGTCAGCCTTCCCTGGATTTCCTCAGCACTTAAATTCCTGAGCCTGTACAGCCGCAATGAACCCTTCCTGATGGGCCAGCTGAGCTGGGCCGGACTCGTTTATGAAATCAGCTTTTCCGCAGTCTTCCTGGCTATGACCGTATACCGTCTGAACCGCGGCCGCACCCATCGGAAAACCCGGGGAATCAGCGCCGGAATCCTGGCGGCGCTGACTGCGGCAGTGGTTGGACTGAATATTGGAATTACCTCCCTGGAAAACAGGAATGGCTGGCGGCTGGACTTTTCCTTCAACGGGATCACCACCCAGAGCGAAACCACCCGCACGGTACTCGCCGAACTGGAGCATCCGGTACACATCTACGCGCTGTTTCCCCGCGGACAGGAGGACGCCCCGCTGATGGAGCTGCTGGACCGGTATGCCGCTTCATCGGACCTGGTGACCTGGGAGCAGGCGGATCCTGGGCTGAATCCCGCGCTGCTGACGCGGTTCAGTACCGCGACGGAGAACGTGACGTCCGATTCCCTGATCGTTTACTGCGGAGATACCGGCCGCTGGCGCATCCTCAGCCCGGCGGATTTCATCAGCCTGAGCATGGATGAGGAAACCGGAACCTACAGCTACGCGGGGTACACCTATGAAAAAGCGATCACCAGCGCCCTGGTCTATGTGACCCGAAGTGAAATCCCCCGGATCGTGATCCTGCAGGGGCACGGAGAGCTGGACGGGGAGACCCTCAGTGCCTTCGATACCCTGATGACGGATAATCATTACGAGGTGGTCTATCGGAACCTGGCGGATACAGATTATACCCCGGATCCAGGGGAGCTGATTATCTTCTTCAGCCCCATGCGGGATCTGACGGACGCGGAGCTGGCAAAGATCAATACCTTTACCAATCAGGGCGGAAGCCTGATCTTTACCTGCGACTATACCGACCCTGTCGGGGAGATGCCCAATTACGCAGCGCTCCTTCGATCCTACGGGTTCATTCCGAAGAATGGGATTGTGGTTGCTGACCGCGAGGACACCGCCAGCTATTACAACAATATCCGGATTGATCTGATTCCTGAGATGAAGAGCACCGATGTGACCATGGATCTGATCGCTTCCGGCGCGGTGACCGTGCTGATGCCCGGGTCCCGGGCTTTTGAAACGCCGGGGGAAACGGACCGGAATCTGATGACCTTCCCGGTGCTGGAAAGCGGGGAGAAATCCTACCTGAAAGCACTGAGCGCGGATATGACCAGCGTGGAAAAAGAAGAAGGAGACGAAACAGGCCCCTTTGTCCTGGCTCTGCAGGCCCAGCGGGTTACCTCCGGCGGGTATGTCAGTAAGGCCTTCATCAGCGGCAGCTCCGGCATGATGACTGAAGAGCAGATCTACGCCATGACGGATGTCCGTCAGCTGCTGATCCGGATGACAGAATACCTGCTTGGCCAGAGCAGCTCCAATCTGGATATCATGGCCCGAAGTGCTGTTCGCCCCGGGCTGAGCGCCAGAGGAAACGGCATGGGCGCCCTGAT
>CAMNKK010000099.1 GCA_946542235.1 uncultured Clostridia bacterium
ACGGAGGCAGAAAAGCCTCTTTCTTTATTTGACAGTGCAGGGACGATTCGATACAATTGACTCTGCCTGAAACGGCTCCGGTGAATCCGGCGGCCGGGGCGGGCACTAAAAGGCCGAGGGGCAGGGAGATACAGCAATGCGATTTGACGGAAGAGAACCGGATCAGCAGCGGGCGGTCAGCATCCAGACGGATTTTGTCAGCACGGCGGCGGGAAGCTGCCTGATTGCAACCGGAGGAACCCGGGTGATCTGTACGGCGAGTGTGGAAGAGGCAGTGCCTCCCTTTCTGAAGGGGAAGGGGCAGGGATGGGTGACAGCGGAATACGCCATGCTGCCCGCCTCCACCGGAACGCGGAAGAAGCGCGACGGGATCAAAAAGGACGGCCGCGGGGTGGAGATCCAGCGGCTGATCGGCCGGGCGCTGCGGCAGGCGGTGGATCTGAAGGCGCTGGGAGAGCGGACCATCACGCTGGACTGCGATGTGCTGGAGGCGGACGGCGGGACCCGGACGGCTTCCATTACGGGAGCGATGGTAGCCCTGACAGGCGCGGTCGACAGGCTGATCCGGGAAGGAAAGCTGATTGCCTCTCCCCTGCGCCACCAGATTGCCGCGATCTCCGCCGGCATTGTGGGAAATACGCCCTGCCTGGATCTGTGCTATCAGGAGGACAGCCAGGCCCAGGTGGACATGAACTTTGTCATGAATGAAAAGGGCGAGATGATCGAGATCCAGGGAACCGGGGAAGGCCGGGCTTTCAGCCGGAAGGAGCTGGATCAGCTGATCGCCTACGGGGAAAAGGGAATCCGGGAGCTGATGGAAGCGCAGCGGGCCGCGCTGGGCGAGCGGAAGGAACTGCTCTGCGCGAAGCCCGTCCTGCTGGCGGCGACAGGAAACGCCCACAAGCTGAAGGAGCTGCAGCATATCTTTGCGGAATACTACCGGATCCTGCCCATGAGCGCGGCGGGATTTGCGGAGGACATTGAGGAGAACGGAAGCACCTTCGCGGAGAATGCCCTGATCAAGGCGGAAGCGGTCTGCGCCGCTACAGGGCTGCCGGCCATTGCCGACGACAGCGGGCTGATGGTGACCGCACTGGATGGAGAACCCGGGGTCTATTCCGCCCGATATGCCGGAAAACACGGAGATGACGAGGCAAACAACGATCTGCTGCTCCGGAAAATGGAAAACGTGACCGACCGGGGAGCGTTCTTTGCCTGTGCCCTGGCCCTGGTCAGGCCGGGAGAGCAGCCGCTGATCGCAGAGGGCAGATGCCCGGGAACAATCCTGAGGGAGCGTCGGGGGACGGGCGGTTTCGGATATGACCCCCTGTTCCTTTACGAGCCGCTGGGAAAAACCTTCGCCGAGGTCAATGAGGAAGAGAAGAACGCCATCAGCCATCGGGCCAGAGCCTGCGAGAAGATGAAGGAAATGCTGGCCGGGCAGGCGGAATAAAAAGACGGAAGCCCGGCGCGAAAAACGGGCGCGCGGGCGGAGGACGGACAATGTACGCATTTATCGAAGGAAAGGTCTGCGAGAAGACGAACGGCTGCCTGGTGCTGCTGGCCGCCGGCGTCGGCTGGCAGATCAACTGCTCGAACAACACCCTGCAGGCGGCACCGGCCGTGGGAGAAACCATGCGGTGCTACACGGTGCTGAACGTCCGGGAGGACGCCATGGAGCTGTACGGGTTTGCCACACGGGAGGAGAAGCAGATGTTTCTCCAGCTGACCTCCGTTTCCGGCGTGGGGAGCAAGACGGCGCTGGCGCTGCTGGGGGCCATGCCGCTGCGGGATCTGAGCCTGGCGATTCTGCTGGGAGATGTGAACGCCCTGGCCCGGGCTCCGGGCATCGGCAAGAAGACGGCCCAGCGCATTGCCCTGGAGCTGAAGGAGAAAGTGACCCAGGCGGATGTCTCTGCCCAGGCGGACACCGGCAGCAGCGCGGCGCAGGTCCCGGCGGGACAGGCGGACCATGTGATGGAGGCCATCGAGGCGCTGACCGCCCTGGGATACTCCGCCGCGGAAGCCCGGAACGCGGTTTCCCAGGTCCGGGATCAGAGCGACAAGGCGGAAGAGCTGATCCGCCTGGCGCTTCGCAGCATGGCGGGGATTTGAGCTGAAAAACGGGCGGCAGCCCCGGGGAGCGCCCGGGAAACGGACACAGAATACGGGAAGTGACAAGGGACCATGGAAGACGAACGTTTTGTAGCCTCCGGGTTTCAGACGGAGGACAGCGCGGTGGAGCAGACGCTTCGGCCGCGTACCCTGAAGGAATATGTGGGTCAGCAGTCGGTGAAGGACAGCCTGAATATCTATATTCAGGCGGCGCTGAGCCGTCATGACTCGCTGGATCACATGCTTCTGTACGGCCCTCCCGGACTGGGAAAGACGACGCTGGCCTGCATTGTGGCCTCCGAGATGGGACAGAGCATACGGGTTACCAGCGGACCGGCGATTGAACGCCCGGGGGATCTGGCTTCCATTCTGAGCAATCTGAACAGCGGAGACGTGCTCTTTATCGACGAGATTCACCGCCTTTCCCGTCAGGTGGAAGAGGTGCTGTATCCCGCCATGGAGGATTATGCCATCGATATCATGATCGGCAAGGGACCGACGGCCCGGAGCATCCGGGTGGATCTGCCCAGGTTTACCCTGGTGGGCGCCACGACCCGGGCGGGACAGCTGAGCGCGCCGCTGCGGGATCGGTTCGGCATGCTTTTCCGGCTGGAAATGTATTCCCCGGAAGATCTGTGCAAAATCGTTCAGCGCAGCGCGGGAATCCTGGGGGTGGACGCGGATCCGGACGGGCTGCTGGAGATTGCGCGGCGGAGCCGCGGAACGCCCCGGATCGCAAACCGGATGCTGAAGCGGGTCAGGGACTATGCCCAGGTCAGAGCCGGAGGACACATCAGCCGGGAGATTGCCCGGGAAGCGCTGAGCCTGCTGGAAGTGGATGAGCTGGGTCTGGACCGGGTGGACCGGAACGTGCTGAACTGCATGATGGACAAATTCGGCGGAGGCCCCGTAGGGCTGGATACCCTGGCGGCGACGACCGGGGAGGACGCGGTCACCATTGAGGACGTCTATGAACCCTACCTGATGCAGCTTGGATTCCTGCAGCGGACGCCCCGGGGACGGGTCTGCACACCGCTGGCCTGGGCCCACATGAAAAAGCAGATGCCTGCCGGCGCCGCGGAGGAGCAGGTTCGGATGGACATCTGAATCGGAAAATCCCGGAATCGCGTTTCCATGACGCGGGAAACCTGATTTCCCGGATGAAAGAGAACCAGGAAGAGAGAAACGGACGGATGAGGACTGCGGATTTTGATTATGAACTGCCGGAAGAACTGATTGCCCAGACCCCCATCGAGCCCCGGGACCACTCGCGGCTGATGGTGATTCACCGGGCGGAGGGCCGGCTGGAACACAGACACTTTTATGACATCATTGAATATCTGAACCCGGGGGATGCCCTGGTGATCAATGAAACCCGGGTGATCCCCGCCCGGCTGCTGGGAATCAAGGAGGAGACCGGTGTGCCGGTGGAGGTGCTTCTGCTGCGGCGGGAGAACGCGACGGACTGGGAAGCGCTGGTCCGCCCCGGACGGCGGCTGAAGCCCGGCACCTTCTGCAGCTTCGGGGACGGCCTGCTGCGGTGCGAGGTGCTGGAGAACGTCAGCGAAACCGGGGGCCGGAAGGTCCGCTTCCATTACAGCGGCGTTTTCGAGACGCTGCTGGACCGGCTGGGGGAGATGCCCCTGCCGCCCTATATTCACGAGAAGCTGGAAAACCCGGAGCGGTACCAGACGGTTTATGCGAAGGAAGAAGGATCCGCCGCTGCCCCCACGGCGGGGCTGCATTTCACGCCGGAACTGCTGGAAAGAATCAGGGAAAAGGGGATCACCATCGTCCCGGTGCTGCTGCATGTGGGACTGGGAACCTTCAGGCCGGTGAAGGTGGAGGATGTGGAAACCCATGTGATGCACAGCGAGTATTGCCAGGTGACGCCGGAGGCCGCGGAGACCCTGAACGCTGTCCGGCGTGCCGGCGGCCGGATTGTGTGTGTCGGGACCACCAGCGTCCGGACACTGGAGACCATGGCGACGGAGGACGGAGTGATCCATCCCGGAGCGGGGGAGACGCAAATCTTTATCTATCCCGGTGTGAAGATCAAGGCTGTGGACGCTCTGATCACCAACTTTCACCTGCCCCAGAGCACACTGCTGATGCTGGTCAGCGCTTTTCTGGGACGGGAAGAAGCCCTGCGGATTTATCGGGAGGCTGTGAGGGAAAAATATCGCTTTTTCTCCTTTGGAGATGCGATGTTCATAGAGTAACAGACGCATAAAGGTTGTCAAAAAATATTGTTGATTTTTTAACAATAATACCTTATAATCAGCTCTGTTCAGATTTCATCATATCGACACGAACTGGAGGCGTCTATGAAAAACTCCAAGGAGCTGTGTCAATCCCTGTGTCTGCCCTTTTCCTGCATTGAGGTTGAATCCGGAAGAACCGTGTTTCCCAAGGAACCCCAGAGCCACTGCTACGCAGAAATGTATGTCATGCGCGAGGGTCGGCTTCGCGTTGTTTTGGAGGGCCTCGAACATGTTTTAATTCCGGGGGAAGCCGCCTTCTTCTGCCCCGGTGTGCAGCACAGGGTTGCATTGGACAATGAGGACCCTGTCAAGATGGATGTACTGAGGATGGATCCGGACCGGATGCCGGAGTTTCCGCCGTACTCTCCCGGCCTGAAGGTCATTCTTCAGGAAGCGCGCAGAACGGATATGCCCATGATCATTCCGGCCCGGGACGCGGCGAAGATGAATCTGCCGGAGCTGAGCGCCCGATGCGTGCTGGAACAGGAGAATCTCCCTTACGGCTATGACATGGACATCAGCTGCCGGCTGAGCATGATGCTGCTGGCTCTGACCAGATTCTGGCAGGAAAGGGGAATGAAGATTCAGAACCGGGAAAGCGGAATGGATCCGATATATACTCTTTCCGGATACATTCAGAGCCATCTGAAAAGCGGCCTGCGGGTGGAGGACCTGGCGTCGAGATGCGGTCTGAGCTATCCCTGGTTTGCCAAGAAGTTCCGGGAGATCTACGGGATCAGCTGCAAGGACTACATCGAGCAGATCCGGGTGGCCCGGGTGGAGCAGTATCTGATGTTTACGGACATGGATCTGTCGATGATCAGCGAGGAAACCGGGTACGCGGACTGCAGCCACATGATCAAGAACTTCAAGCGGATCAAAAACATAACGCCAGGTCAGTACCGGCTGCAGAAAAAATGAGACAGAGCGCGGGCGGCTGTGCGGAGCACGGCCGCCCGTTTCTTTGGGCGCACCGGCCGGCGGAAATTGTCCGGAATCCCGGCAAAAGCAGGAGAAAAAGGCCGCGGCGGCGAAAATAAATAAGTTAACTCCGCCGCTTCGGCGGCGGAAACAGAGAGGCGGGATCCCTTTTGAAAGAGAAGATCAGAAAACTGTTTTCCGATGTATGGACCATTCCCAATGTGCTGACCATGATCCGGCTGATTCTGGTGCCGGTTTTTGTGATCGTGTTTCAGGCGGGGCATACCAAATGGGCTCTGGCGATCTTCTGCGCAGCCAGCCTGACGGACCTGCTGGACGGATATCTGGCGAGAAAGCTGAATCAGGTGACGGATTTCGGAAAGCTCTTTGATCCGCTGGCTGACAAGCTGATGGTGCTGACGGCGCTCTTCTGCCAGGGCGCGGCGGGGGTTTTCCCCTGGACGGCGATCTGGATTGTGCTGGGCAAGGAAATCCTGATGATGCTCGGCGGGACCTTTATGCTGAACCGGGGAATTGTGGTCAGCGCGAACTATTACGGAAAGACCGCGACGGTTTTCTTCATGGCCAGCCTGATCTGCAGCTTTTTCCACCGGGAGCTGGCGGAATGGGGTTATCAGGTGGATCTGTGGCTCCTGTGGATCTCTGTGGGCCTGGCGATCCTGGCCATGACGGTGTATGCGCTGCAGGCATGGAAGCAGATCCGGGCCCAGAATAAGGAACAGGGCGGAAAGGGACCCGGCGCCTGAGAGGACGGGTTTCCCGAAGCCGGACAGCCAAAGCAAAAAACGCTCTCCCATGCGGGAGAGCGCTGCTTTTTGCCGGAATTACTTTTTCTTGCCCTGGTTGGCAACGGCTTCCATCTTGGCCCGGAGGGCTTCCTGGTCGCCCAGGTAGTAGTGCCGGAGGACATTGAAGTTGTCGTCAAACTCATAGACCAGGGGGGTGCCGGTGGGGATGTTGACACCGATAATCTCATCATCGGAGAGATTATCGAAATACTTCACCAGAGCACGCAGGGAATTGCCGTGGGCGGCGATGATGACCCGCTTGCCGGCGGCCATGTCCTTCTTGATCACCTCATTGAAATAGGGAACGGCGCGCTCGATGGTGGTCTCCAGGCTTTCGCAGGCGGGGAGATCCTTCTTGTCCACATCCCGGTACATGGGCTGATTCACAGCGGAGCGCTCGTCGGTTTCTTCCAGGGCCGGGGGCTTGACATTGAAGGAACGGCGCCAGATTTTGACCTGCTCCTCACCGTACTTCTCGGCGGTTTCGGACTTGTTCAGACCCTGCAGGGCGCCGTAGTGACGCTCGTTCAGCTTCCAGGTCTTCACCACGGGCAGCCAGGCCCGGTCCATCTCATCCA
>CAMNKK010000100.1 GCA_946542235.1 uncultured Clostridia bacterium
TCTCCAAGGGCGCGTCCTTCCTGGGCTCCGCGGTCATCGCCTGGGTCAAGCTGGCGGGCGGCACCATCAATATCGCCGTCGCCTCTCTGGCGGTGTTCTTTGCGCTGGGATTCCTCTTCCTGAAGATTTCGGACCGGCAGAAATCCGCCAACCGCTGATTTCCCGAAAGCATCAGGCACCGGAGAGCTTCTCTCCGGTGCTTTTTTTGCCGTAAAAACGGCGGCGGCAAAGGGAAGCCGCGCCGAAGCGGCATTTCATGGCAAAAGGGGGGAACTTTTCCGTTTTCCTTTCGTCCGACAGGGTGAAGAAGGGAGCTTGCCCTCCCGGAGAGAAGAGGAGAAAGAACCATGAAGATACATCGTTTGATCGCGCTGCTGCTGGCCCTGACGCTGGGGCTGCTCTGCGGACTCCCCGCCCTGGGAGAGGAGAACCGGATCTGGCGGCTGGGGGATTCGGGAGAGAAGGTCTCTGAAATCCAGGCCCGCCTGCGGGAGCTGAATTACCTGGACCGGGAACCCACCGGCATCTTTGATGAGGAGACGGAGCAGGCCCTGATGGCCTTCCAGAGCTGGAACAGCCTGCTGGCGACCGGCATGGGGGATGCGAACACCCTGGAGGTGCTCTTCTCCGAAGGCGCCCGGGCCCATATTGTCTACGAGGCGGACGGCGGAGACTATTTCGCCCTGGAGGAAGATGCCGAGGCGGACGGCGGCTGGTATGTTCCGGCCGTGGCGCCGGCCAGCACCTCCGCGCCGGCCATGAAGTCCATGTCCTTCCAGGATCTGGAGACTGACTGGAATACCAGTGAGTATCCCGTTTTCCGGGAAAACGGCTTCCAGTCCGTCCGCCAGTCTCCCTTTTCCACCTTCGCGGCAGATGTGGACAACGCGTCCTACGCCCAGCTGCGCCGGATGATCCTGCGGGGGGAATCCGTTCCGGCCGACGCCGTGCGGGTGGAGGAGATGATCAACTATTTCCGCTATGACTACGCGCAGCCGGAAGCGGGACATCCCTTCGGCGTCACCATGGAGCTGGCGCCCTGCCCCTGGAACGCCGGCACCCTGCTGCTGCAGGTGGGCCTCCAGGCCCGGGAGATTCCGCTGGAGGAGTGCCCGGCCCGGAACCTGGTTTTCCTGATCGATGTTTCCGGCTCCATGTTCGGCGCCGACCGGCTGGATCTGGTCAAGCGGGCCTTCCTGCTCCTGCTGGAGGAGCTGCGCCCCACGGACACCGTTTCCCTGGTCACCTATGCCTCCCGGGATGAAATTGTGCTGGAGGGCGTGCCCGCCGCGGACAAGACCCGGATCATGGAGGCGGTTTCCGCCCTGGAGGCCGGCGGATCCACCAACAGCGCCGCGGGCATCCAGACGGCCTATCAGCTGGCGGAAAAATATGCTGTCCAGGGCGGCTCCAACCGGATCCTGATGGCCACGGACGGCGACTTCAACGTGGGCATGACCAGCGAGGGCGACCTGGCCCGCCTGGTGATGGAGAAGAAGCAGGCCGGCATCCGCCTGACCATGCTGGGCGTGGGCTACGGCAACTACAAGGACAACAAGCTGGAAGCCCTGGCGGATTACGGCGACGGAAACTACTATTATCTGGATACGGTCTTCGAGGCCCGGCGGGCGCTGGTCACCGAGGCCGGCGGCACCCTGGAGGAGGTGGGCCGGGACGTGAAGCTTCAGCTGGACTTCAACCCGGTGATGGTTTCGGCCTTCCGCCTCATCGGCTACGAGGACCGGGTCATGGATGCCCGGGATTTCGCGGACGATACGAAGGACGGCGGCGAGGTCGGCTCCGGCCATCGGGTGACCGCCCTGTATGAAATCGTGCCCGCCGGCAGCTCCTTCGATCCCGGCATTCCCGAAAGCCGCTATGCCGCGGAGGATCCCGTCCCCGCCGAGGATGCCCAGGAGGATGCGGACTGGTTTACCCTCTCCATCCGCTACAAGGCGCCCGGGAAGGATACCAGCACCCTGGAGGAGTACTCCTTCCGGGGCACCCCCGCCGACGCCCTCTCCGACAACATGAACTGGGCCGCCGCCGTGGCGGAATGCGCCATGCTCCTGCGGGACAGCGAGTGGAAGGGCAGCGCCTCCTGGGATTCGGCCCTGGCCCTGGCCCGGAGCTGCGGCTCCGTTTCCGGCGACGCCTACAAGGAAGAATTTGTATATCTACTGACGCTTCTGCAGCGCGCAGAATAAGTACTCCCCCTCCTTTTCCGCAGCCTTCGGGCTGCGGTTTTTCTTTTCAGGCGCCGGCGAAGCCGGCATGCGCGCCGGGGATTTCCGGACCGGCGGGCGCCGTTTTCCCGGGATGGATTTCCCCGGGCAAAGCGCGCGGCTGAGCGAACCAGAGCCGGCATCCCCGTGTTGCTTGTCAGGATCGGGAGAAGCGTGTATAATAAAAACCAACCACAGCTTTCGGGGGAGGTGCACGGATGCCTGGGAAAGATCGTATGCTCATCACGGGGGGAAACCCGCTGGAGGGCGAGGTTCAGGTCAGCGGCGGAAAGAATACCGCCGTGGCGGTGATCCCTGCTTCCCTGCTGTGCGATGAGCCCTGCACTATCGAGAACCTGCCGGATATCGAGGACGTTCATGCCCTGGTGGATATTCTGCGGGAGCTGGGGGCCAAGGTGGACTACGAGCCGGGAAAGCTGATGCACGTGGATCCCCGCGGCGCCGAGGGGGACACGGTGTCCTACCGGAACGCGCAGCGCCTGCGGGCCAGCTATTACCTGCTGGGGGCCCTGCTGGGCAGATGCGGGCGCGCCAACGTGCCCACGCCCGGGGGCTGCGATATCGGCAGCCGGCCGGTGGACCAGCATATCAAGGGCATGCAGTCCCTCGGCGCCGACGCGGAGGAGCGGAGGGGCTTCCTCCGGGCTTCCGCCAGCGAGCTGCCCGGCGGGGATGTTTTCTTTGACATGGTGACGGTGGGAGCCACGGTGAACGTGATGCTGGCCGCCGTGAAGGCCAGCGGAAAGACCACCATCTACAACGCGGCCAAGGAGCCCCACATCGTGGACCTGGCCAACTTCCTGAACAGCATGGGCGCGCGGATCAAGGGCGCCGGCACGGACACCATCCGGATCCGGGGGGTGCAGTACCTGCACAGCACGACCTATGCCGTGATTCCGGACCAGATCGAGACCGGGACGCTGATGATCGCCGCGGCAGCCACCGGCGGGGACGTGACGGTCCGCGGGTGCATTCCGACGCATATGGACGCCCTGAGCGCGAAGCTGCTGGAGATGGGCGTCAAGGTCACGGACTACGATGACGCCATCCGCGTGCGGGCGGTGGGCCAGAAGCGGGCCATCAACATCAAGACCCAGGTGTATCCCGGGTTCCCGACGGACCTGCAGCAGCCCATGAGCGCGCTGCTGACGACGGTGAAGGGCACCAGCTTCGTGGAGGAGACCATTTTTGAACAGCGGTTCCGCCACCTGGACGAGATCCGGCGGATGGGAGCCCAGGTCCGGGTGATGGACCGGACGGCCATTATCGAGGGCGTGCCGGAGCTGTACGGCGCGCCGCTGACGGCGACGGATCTGCGGGCCGGGGCGGCCCTGATCATCGCCGGACTCATGGCCCGGGGCGTGACGGAGATCTATGAACCGGGATACATTGACCGGGGATATGAGCACATCGAGGACAAGCTGCGCAGCCTGGGGGCGGAGATCCGACGGGAGCCGGAACTGTAAGGGGGCGACGGAGAGATGGATACCCCCTTTGAGGTGCTGGGGCTTCGGGCCGGAGCCGACCCGGAGGAAATCCGCAATGCCTACCGCCGGCTGGTGAAGCAGTGTCATCCGGACATGGTGCAGGATCCCTCCCGGAAATCGGAGGCACAGCAGCGGATGATCCGGCTGAACCTGGCCTACGAGGAGGCCCTGCGGCTGGCGATGCCGCGGCAGCGGGCCGCCTACTTCCAGGGGCTGCCGACGGAGGAAGCCGTGACCCTGGCGGAGCGGATGCTGCAGAAGGAACGGCCGGAGAATGCCCTGCGCCAGCTGATGCGGTCCGAGGGCCGGAGCGCGGCATGGTACTGCGTCTACGGGCGGGTGCTGATGCAGCTGGAGCAGTTCCGGGAGGCGCACCAGGCCTTCCGGCAGGCGGTGGCGCTGGAGCCGGAGAACAACGAATACCGCAGCGGGGCGCTGGAGGCGGCGGTCGCCGCGAAGAAGGAACAGACCATCGGATGGAAGATGCACAAGATCCTCCGGGGATTCAGGAAGAAATAGAAAGCTTCGGAAAAGGAAGCCGACGCTGCGCCGCGGACTGGCTGCCCGCTTCCCGCGGGGGAGGGGCGGAAAATCCGGGGCGCGTTTTTTGGACAAAAAGGCCCGCGGGGCGGGGAGGCAGCATGGGTTTGAAAAGAAGATGGTTCCTGGCGGCGGCCGCGCTGGCGGCGCTTCTCATGGTATCGGCGCCGGCCGCGGCGGACACGGCCCGGGAGATTACGGCGGAGTGCACCTTCGCGCCGGCGTCCAAGAAAAAGGAATTCAGCAAGGCGACGGACGGGAGCTACCGTACCTACTGGAACTCCAACGCCGGCAAGGGCGCCATGATTACCGTGACCGTGCCGGAGGGGGAGGAAGCCAGCGGAGCCTGGTTCCAGTGGTATGAGCATGAACACGCCATCGCCGTGCAGGTTCGGGACGAAAGCGGCGAATGGAAGGAATACGCCCATACGGAGGGGCGCTTCCTCTCCGAGTATCTGGCGCTGCCGGCGGGCACGACGGAATTCCGGGTGACGAACCCGGCCTCGGCCAAGAAATCCGCGCCGATTCCCCTGGCGGAATTCCATGTCTACGGCCGGGGCGAGCTGCCTCCGGAGGTGCAGGTATGGAACCCGCCGGCCGAGAAGGCGGACCTGATGCTGCTGGCCGGGCATCCGGACGACGAGCTGCTGTGGTTCGGCGGAGTGATGCCGGTTTACGCCGGGGTGGAAAAAAAGAAGGTGCAGGTCTGCATCATGGTCCCCACCCTGCCCAGGCGCCGGCTGGAGGAGCTGGACGGGCTGTGGACCTGCGGCGTGCGGAACTACCCGGTTTTCGGCCACTTCCGGGACAGCTTCACCCTGTCCGCCCGGGACCAGTATGACCGGTGGGACAAGACCGCCGTGCAGAAGACGGTGACGGGATGGGTGCGGCGCTTCAAGCCGGACGTGCTGATTACCCATGACCTGAACGGGGAATACGGCCACGGGGCGCACCGGGTGTGCGCGGACGCGGCGATCCAGGCGCTGGACCTGGCCAAAAACCCGAAGAAATTCAAGGATTCCTGGCAGGAATACGGCGGGTGGGACGTGCCGAAACTGTATATTCACCTGTATCCGGAAAACGTGATCGATTTCGACTGGCGGATCCCGCTGGAGGCCTTCGGGGGCAGAACGGCCTTCGATGTGGCGGAGGCGGCCTTTGCCTGCCACATCTCCCAGAAGGATACGGATTATAAGGTGGAGGACTTCGGCCCCTGCGACTGCAGCCTCTTCGGGCTGTACCGGAGCCTGGTGGGGCCGGACACGGCCCACAACGATCTCTTCGAAAACCTGCGGAGCGTGGTGGTGGACGAATAGAAGGGAATCAAAAAAGCCCCCGGAAGGGGGCTGAAAGGACTTTTTTCCTTCAGGAGGTTCAGTTGGCGGATTCGGGGCCCGCGCTGGCGTCGGCGACGATCAGGGGCTCCTGCAGGGTCACGAACTCGCTGAGAATATAGCAGTGCAGGCCGTCCACGTCAATCTCGCTCCACTTGCCCTCCTGGGCAAAGACGGTGATGGGTGTGCCCACGGGATATTCCGCGATCTGGCGGGCGGTGTTCTTGTTGGAGGAACGGACGTGCACCGTGTTTCCGCTGGGCGTTTTGCCCTTGACGGTGATGAGGCCGGCGGCGTACTGCTTCGGCGAATTGTCGAAAAAGGTGAGCCCGGAGGTCATCACATAGCCGCGGACGCCGTTGTCGTCCACCATGGTCCAGGTCTTGCCGGTGGCGATGACCCGGAGCACCCTGCACTTGTCGCAGTGGCCCATGACGAAGGACTTCTGGCTCTTCTTGGCCCGCAGGGTCAGATAGGTCTGCTTGGCGGGGGTGACGATCGCCAGCACATGATCCTCATCCACCTCCGTGTCCCACTTCAGGGAGGAGGTCGGAATGATCATCTCGGTGCCGTCCACCGTGATGGTGCTGCGGCCCAGACCCAGGGCTATGATTTCGGCGGGGAAGATGTTGCCGGCCTCGTCCATGTAGACGGTGCCGGTGGTGACGCCGTTGGCGGCGGAATACTTCGCCCAGCGGGCTTCCCACTCTTCCTGGGTCAGATGCTGGCCGGAACTCTCGGCTTCCTCCGGCGGCTGATAATCGCCGGAATCCACGAAGGAATTGCCCACGTTGGTGATGCCGCTCTTGTCGGTGACAACCATTCCGCTTTCGGCGGCCGCCGCGCCGCACAGCAGCAGGGCCGCCGCGGCAAGCAAAGCAATAAGTCGTTTCATGAAGCGTTCCTCGTCCGTATTATCCGGAACGCGGGTTCCGGTAAATACCATCATACCGGAAAAT
>CAMNKK010000101.1 GCA_946542235.1 uncultured Clostridia bacterium
CTGTTCCGCAGGGAAGCAGCCCGCTCCTGGCGGGCGGTATTTCACGGCATTTCCATGTAAAAAGCGCTTTCCCGCCGGGGAAAGCGCTTTCGTTCAGGCATCCTGTGCTCATTTGTCTTTTTTACCGTTCAGCTCCATCAGCAGGTCCAGAATCTTCAGGTAGATCCACAGCACGGTAAACACAAGGCCGAAGGCAGCGACCCATTCATATTTTTTCGGATATCCTTCCCGAACGCAGGTGTCCACCATGTTGAAATCGCTGATCAGGAACAGTGCGGCAATCACCAGGCCGATCACATCAATGATCATCGTCAGCCAGGAATTCTGCAGCATCATCTGAACATATTCGCGGGTCGCGGGAATCAGGCTTCCGATAAAGCTGATCAGGCTGAAGCCCACGGAGCCGAGAACCAGCGCAAGCAGCACCGAGCGGAATTTCTGGTCCACCTTGACAATTCCGGAGGAGTACAGCCAGCACATGGCTGCCACCACGGCCACCGTCAGCAGCAGCGCTTCCAGGCCGATGTATTCATTGCCTGCCAGCACCTTGAACACCAGGAAGGAAATCAGATACCCCTGGCCGGCTGAGTACACCGTACCGGTGACGGGAATGGTCCGCGGGACGAAAACGCCCACCAGCTCACAAATGAATCCAACCGCCGCAACCGCACCCAGAATGAGGGTTTCCTTCAGATTCAGCGAAACTGTAAAACTCTCATAGACTGTGAATTGCTGCCAGACCGGTTCCGAAGCCAGTGCGGCATTGACAATCATCTGCAGCACCATGCCAACGAGCGTAACCGCCAGGAAATAAGTGGTTTTCGAAGCAATTCCGGCATAGGTGGCCGTATTCGTCTCCGCCCGTTCCTGAACTTTGCCCAGCCTGTTCAGAATCGGGTTTGCCCGAAGCAGGGTGCCCGTTTTCGCAGATGATTTTCTGAAAGCTGTACTCATACTTCTTCTCTCCTTCTCTGTTCTTGTTTGATCACCGGGCTTCCTTCTGCCCTTTCCGCCCGCAGGTACATCCTGCCCCGCAGGAGCCGCAGGAACCGCAGCATCCGCAGCCGTTCCTTCTGCGTTTTCCGATACGCCGCACCGCCCAGCAGACTGCCCCGGCTACCAGGGCCAGTACAACAACATCTCCCGCACTCATAGCCGTCTCTCCTTTTTCAGCCCATTCCGAACGCCATCCCGATCAGCCGGACAATCAGCGCAGCAATCCAGGCAATGCTGCACTGGCACAGCACAACCCCAAGGGCCCATTTTCCCCCCAGTTCCCGCTTGATGGACGCGATAGCCGCCACGCAGGGCGTATACAGCAGGCTGAACACCAGCATGCAGGCTGCCGTCAGAGACCCGATGCTGAGCAGGCCGTCCGCGAAAAGAACGCTCATCGTGGATACGACGCTCTCCTTCGCCATAAAGCCGCTGATCAGCGACGTCACAATGCGCCAGTCTCCCAGGCCGATGGGGCGCAGAACAGGGGCAATCACGCCGGCGATTCTGGCCAGGATGGATTCCGAGGAATCCGTCACCATATTGAAGCGGAAGTCAAAGCTCTGCAGGAACCAGACAGCAATGGTAGCTATCAGAATCACTGAGAATGCCCGCTGCAGAAAGTCCCTGGATTTTTCCCACATCAGCTGCAGGGTTGTCCGTACGCTGGGCAGCCTGTAATTGGGAAGCTCCATCACAAACGGAACCGCTTCCCCCTTGAACAGGGTTTTCTTGAACAGTTTCGCTACCAGAATGCTGATCAGGATGCCAAGGATATACAGGGCCGGCATGATCCACCATCCTCCGGCCGCAAAGAAAGCGGCGATAAAGAACAGATAAATCGGCTGCTTGGCTGTACAGCTCATAAAGGGAGTCAGCAGAATGGTCATCTTCCGGTCCCGTTCACTGGGCAGCGTACGGGTTGACATCACCGCCGGCACCGTGCAGCCGAATCCGATCAGCATGGGAACGATGCTCCGGCCGGAAAGCCCGACTCTGCGCAGCATCTTATCCATGAAGAAAGCCACCCTGGCGATGTAACCGCTGTCCTCCAGCAGGGAAAGAAACAGGAACATCGTCACAATCACCGGCAGGAAGCTGAGTACGCTGCCGACGCCTTCGAAAATCCCCTGGAGTACGAGGCTCTGGATGGTTTCATTGACATGTCCCGCAATCATCGCCCGCTCCGTCAGGTCTGCCAGAATATCGATTCCCGATTGCATCAGCTCCTGCAGCCAGGGTCCTATCAGAATAAAGGTCAGGTAAAACACCAGCGCCATAATCCCAATGAAAACGGGAATAGCCGTCCACCTGCCGGTCAGGATCCGGTCGATCCGCTGGCTCCGCAGGTGTTCCCTGCTTTCATGCGGTTTTGTCACACAGTTGTCGCAGACCTTCCGGATGTAGGAAAACCGCATATCCGCCATGGCTGCGCTGCGGTCCAGGCCGCGTTCCGTCTCCATCTGAAGCACAATATGCTCCAGCATCTCCTTTTCGTTTGGATCCAGATTCAGCTGGTTGATGATCAGTTCATCACCTTCGATGACCTTTCCCGCCGCAAACCGTACGGGCAGGTTAGCCGCCTCCGCGTGGTCCTCAATCAGATGGATCACGGCATGCAGACAGCGGTGTACCGCGCCTCCGTGGCTGTGCACGTCGCAGAAATCCTGACGCATCGGTTTTTCCTGATATTTTGCGATATGCACCGCGTGTTTTACCAGTTCCTCGACACCCTGATTTTTCGAAGCGGAGATAGGAACCACCGGGACCCCCAGCATGGCTTCCATGGCATTGATATCTACCCCTCCGCCATTGCCGGTCATCTCATCCATCATATTGAGCGCTACCACCATCGGGATTCCCATCTCCAGCAGCTGCATGGTCAGGTACAGGCTGCGCTCAATGCTGGTCACATCCACAATGTTAATGATCGCCCGCGGTTTTTCAGTCAGGACAAAATCCCTCGAGACAAGCTCTTCTCTGGAATAGGGGGACATGGAATAGATCCCCGGGAGATCCGTGATCAGCGTATCGCTGTGGCCGCGGATCACTCCGTCCTTTCGGTCCACCGTCACGCCGGGGAAGTTGCCCACATGCTGGTTTGAGCCGGTCAGCTGGTTGAACAGGGTTGTCTTTCCGCTGTTCTGATTGCCCACCAGGGCAAAGGTCAGCCTGGTGCCGGCGGGCAGTGGATTCCCGCTTCCCCTGGGATGATATTTGCCGTCTTCACCCAGGCCGGGATGATCCGTCGCTTTCCCTTTTTTCTTCTGTTCTGTCCGCTGCTCTCCTGGCTGGATCAGGGAAATATCAATCTGTTCCGCATCGGCAAGCCGCAGTGTCAGCTCATAGCCATGGATCCGCAGCTCCATGGGATCCCCCAGGGGGGCCAGCTTTATCAGTGTCACTTCCGAGCCGGGCAGCACACCCATATCCAGAAAATGCTGGCGAAGAGCCCCTTCGCCGCCCACCTTTTCAATCCGGGCCGACTGTCCTGGCTTCAGTTCTTTCAGCGTCATCCCTATCTTCCTTTCCGTAATCTGCCGGCAATCCGATTTTGTGCGGATCCGGTTCGGCACCGGAGGGAACAGCATCCTGCGCAGCAGAGCCCGGCATCGGTCTGCAGATGCCTGTATGCGTGATCTTCAGGCCGGTTTGCCGTTTTTTCAGTGTACGGTATCTCGCCTTCCGCGTCAAGCAAATCCTTTGAAATACTGTTCATCCCTTGCAGCCCGTCCCGTGGAGGCCGCAAAGAAGAGGGATCCTTCAGAACCGGATGCTGATCTCTCCCGAGCGGAGCAGCTCCGTACTGCCGTCCTCCCGTCGAACCAGAAGGCTGTAATCCCGCTCCAGATCAAGGGCTTCAGCGGGCACAGGCTCCCTGCCGGGCGATAGAATCCGGATATGCTTTCCCGGCGCCAGAGAGCGGCGCCGGTACTCCTCGAATACCGCAGAATCCGATGGATCCGCCGAGTATTTCATCAGTTTTTCCAGAATCAGCGCCGCCAGGCGGTTCCGCAGATCCGGAATCGTCTTTTCACCGAAGGCGGAACCGGCAATCTCCCGCAATTCCTCCGGAAAGTCCCCGGAAGGCACCTTTGTGTTGACGCCGATGCCGATGATCACATAGCTCATCCGGCCGGTTTCACAGTCCAATCCGGCTTCCGTCAGGATTCCGCAGACTTTTTTACCGTCGATCAGAATATCGTTCACCCATTTGATCCCGGCCTTTACATCCGATAGGCTTTCCAGCGCTTCCGCTGTCGAAACCGCGGCGCAGGCCGTCAAAGACGTCGCTTCCGCGGCGGAAAGATCCGGCCGCAGAAGGAGACTGAGATAAAGTCCGCTGCCGGAAGGGGAATAAAAGCTGCGCCCCAGTCTTCCGCGGCCGGCCGTCTGTTCCCCGGCCACCAGCGCCAGTCCGGAGGGCGCATCCTCCAGGGCCATCTGCTTCAGTACCGTGTTCGTGGAGGTAATCGTGGAATAAACACGGATCTGCAAGTCGGAGCGGGACAGATACCGCCGGATCCCGGCCTCCGAAAGGACGTCATAGCCGGCGGAAAGCCGATGCCCTCTCCTGGGCACGGACTCAATCGGATATCCTTCTCTTCTCAGCTGCTCCACCGCTTTCCAGACCGCCGCGCGGGTAATCTGAAGCCGGTCTGCCAGAAAGGCGCCTGACACAAAGCGATCCGGATGCTCCTGCAGTTCCCGCAGCACATAATCCTTAGTCATCTCATGATCCTCTCCCGCCGGGCTCTCCGGCAGGGCTCTGCCCTTTCACCCTTTTCTCCCGTCATATGCTCCGGCCCCCGCCGGACAGGCTGCTTATCTGAAAATCAGCGGATGCAGTCTCCGGGTCAGGAGAGCCGCCAGCACCACCTTGACGCCGTCCGGAATCAGATAGGGCAATACACACCAGCCCAGGGCAGTTCCCAGTGAAATCGGTCCGGTTCCCCTGCTGTATACCAGCATAAACCAGGCTGTGCCGAAAGTATAGCACAAAAGAATTCCGGCTGCCATGGACAGAACCAGCACCGGCAGCTTTCTTCCCTTCCTTTGCACAGCCATCCCCACAGTCAGCGCCGTAAACAGAAATCCGACAATATAGCCGCCGGTCGTTCCGAGCAGCGCCCCGGGGCCGCCGCGAAAGCCTGAAAACACGGGGATTCCGACCGCTCCCAGCAGGATGTATCCCGCCACCGTCCATAATCCTCCTTTCAGCCCCAGCAGCGCTGTAACCAGGCAGACAGCAAAGGTTTGCATCGTGAAAGGAATTGTCATCGGGACGGAAATCCAGGAGCACACGGCAATCAGCGCGATTCCAATGGCAATATAGGCAATTTCTCTGACAGACAGCTTAAGCACAGCAAATCCTCCCCCACCAAATCATCAGAGGAGAGGGTATCACCATTTCCCTTTATTGTCAACCTGTTTTATATATCGAGGTTTACATATATGCGGCAAACCACCTTCGGGAATGCCCGGAGATGCTTCGCACGGCGCAGGCAGCTTCTCTGATCTTCTCAGGCGCGGCCGGAGTAGCAGATAATCAGTCCGCTGCGCTCCGCGTAATAGCTGTCCAGTCCGCGGGTAGGCAGCACCTGAACCGAAGCCTCCGCCCAGCGGGAACGGATCATATCCCTCAGGGTCCGGGTCATGGGCTCGTTCAGGCAGTGGCTGATCACCATATCCGTACCGCTGTAACCGTTTTCCTCCATATCCCTGACGATTTTTTTCAGGGTGCGCTGTTCCCCGCGCATGAGCTCCTTCAGCTGGATTTCTCCCTCCGGGCTGCCGACCCCGATCACGCGGATCCCCAGCTTTCCCGCCAGGAAACCCGCAATCCGGCTGACTCTTCCGTTCTGAACCAGATTATGGAAGGAAGAGAGCGTAAAAATCGTCCGGATGGAAGAAGCCTGCGCGCGGCAGGACGCGCAGATCCGGGAAAGCGAAACACCGTCCTGAATCTGACGGAGGGCGTTCTGAACCAGCATCACCAGTTTCGGCCCGGTGGAGAGGGAATCGATCACCTCAATCTGTTTATCCGGCTCCTTCTCCAGCGCCATGGATTTACCCGCCATGGCGCTGTTATAGCTGCCGGACAGGCGCCCGGAAATAGTAAAGGCAATGACGCGGTCAGCCTTCCGGAACGCTTCTTCCCAGGCCGAGGGAGAGGGACAGGCGCTGCGGCTGACTGAGGATGCCTCCATCGTATCCACCAGCTCCGGAACGGACAGGCTGAGATCATCTACATAATCCTTCTGATCGATGTTCAGGATAAAGGGAACAGTTTCAAATCCGATTTCGGATGACCCGGTATCCAGAGAAGTAAGATCGCAGCTGGAATCGGTCACAATCATCCATTTCACGAATACTACCTCCATTTTTTCCGCTGAAGGCATCGCAGATCCGACAGCAGAGCAGACTCGGAATCATGCCGGAAATCCCGGTCAGGATGGTTATACCCCCTTCCCGAAAAGATGTCAAGCCGGGA
>CAMNKK010000102.1 GCA_946542235.1 uncultured Clostridia bacterium
AATTCATTCTTGTCCGTTTTTCCGGGTTCATATATAATGAACGTGTTGGACTGCTTCCCGGAACTGCATAAAAAGAGGAGTGATTGATCATGCGGCAAATCTTCAATCCCTATCTTCCCCTGGGCGTTTACATTCCCGACGGCGAACCCCATCTGTATGACGGCCGGGTCTATATCTACGGCTCCCACGACGCGGTGGACGCGAAGGTCTACTGCCCCGGAAACTATAACGTCTGGTCGGCTCCCGCCGATGATCTGACCGACTGGCGGGACGAGGGCACCAGCTACCTCCGCCGGCAGGATCCCTCCAACGCTTCGGACCGGATGCAGCTGTGGGCGCCGGACGTGACGAAGGGGCCGGACGGAAAATACTATCTGTATTACTGCTTCCCCTTCTATCCGGAAATCGGCGTCGCGGTTTCCGACTCCCCCGCCGGGCCCTTCGAGTTCCACGGCCATGTCCGCTATGCCGACGGCCGGACGCTGAAGGAGTTCATGCCCTTCGATCCCGCGGTGCTGACGGATGACGACGGCCGGGTTTATCTCTACTACGGCTTCTGCCCCGCGGAGGAAAAGGAGATGCTCCTGCCCGATTTCACGGAGGAGGAAATCGAACAGATGCCGGAGGATAAGCGGGAGATGGTCCGCGGGCTCCGGGATGTGCATCTGGGCGAAAACAGCATGGTGGCCGAGCTGGAGCCGGACATGCTCACCCTGAAATATACGCCGAAAACCCTGATCCCCGGCGGGCACCATACGAAGGGAACGGGCTTCGAGGGCCACGGCTTCTTCGAGGCCTCCTCCATCCGGAAGATCCGGGGAAAATACTACTTCGTCTACTCCAGCCACAAGAGCCACGAGCTCTGCTACGCCCTCAGCGACAGGCCGGACGGGGGCTTCCGCTACGGCGGCACCATCATCTCCAACGGGGATATCGGCTTCCGGGGGCAGGCCCTGCCGACCTATACCCTCTCCAACAACCACGGCGGCATCCTGGAGGTGAACGGGGAATTCTACATCTTCTATCACCGGGCCACCGCCGGCAGCGAGTTCTCCCGCCAGGGCTGCGCGGAGAAGATTTCCATCCGCCCGGACGGAGGGATCGATCAGGTGGAAATGACCAGCTGCGGCCTGAATCCCGGCCCGCTGAAGGCCGACGGGCTCTATCCCGCCGCCATCTGCTGCCACATGACCTGCCCGGGCACCATGGCGCATATCGATTACAACGATCCCATCAATCTGCGGAACACCCGGATCACGGAGGAGCGGAACGAGATGTTCGTGACCGACATCATGGAGGGGACCGTGCTGGGCTACAAGTACTTCGAGTACGCGGCCCCCGACAGCCTGCTGCTGGAGCTCCGGGGCGATTTCCGCGGAGAGGTCCGGATCGCCCTGGACGCGGAGGGAAAGCAGGAGCTCGGCCGCCTGCCGGTCCGGATCCGGTCGGACAGCTGGCATCTGGCCGAAGCTGCCCTGGCGCCCCAGTGCGGCTGCGGCGCCCTGTTCCTCCTTTTTGCCGGCGAAGGCCGCCTGCAGCTCAAAACCGTCGGGTTCCGGAAGGAATAAATCGCGGGCGGGTATTTAGTAAATTTAGTTCAAAAGTACTCAAGATTTGATTGACATTCATTCCGGCCTCGGGTACCCTGAATGACGGTTGCAGGGACATTGACTATGATCGAAAAGCGCATTCGGATACTCGGGGATCCGGAGGGATGGGGGAAGCACCTTTCCCCGCCCGCAGGAGCAAAGGAGGACAGTATGACACAGCAGGCCTTATCCAGGTCCGGGGGGCTTCCCGGGCGCAGAAAAAACCGTTTCCTGGAGGCCATCCGGAAGCATTGGATTCTTTATCTGATGTTTCTGCCCGGCGCGGTTTATCTCATCATCAACAACTATATCCCCATGGCCGGTCTGGTGGTCGCCTTCAAGGATTACAGCGCCAAGCGCGGCCTCTGGGGCAGCAACTGGGCGGGGCTCAAGAACTTTGAATTCCTTTTCGCCACGCCGGACGCCCTGGTGATCACCCGGAACACCATTCTCTACAATCTGGCGTTCATTCTGCTGAACAATATCGTGGGCATCATGTTCGCCATCTTCATCTGCGACATGAAGAGCCAGCGCTCCAAGAAGGTTTTCCAGAGCGCGATTCTCTTCCCCTACCTGATGAGCTCCGTCGTTCTCGGCTACATCGTTTACGCTTTCCTGAGCCAGCAGACGGGCATTGTCAACAACTCCATTCTCCCGGCCCTGGGCGGAGATCCCGTCAACTGGTATTCCAATCCTCCCGCCTGGCCCTGGATCCTGATCTTTGTCAACCTGTGGAAGGGCGTCGGATACGGCTGTCTGATCTATATTTCCACCATCAACGGCATCGATCCCTCCCTGTTTGAAGCCTGCACGCTGGACGGCGCCTCCAAGTGGCAGTCCATCGTTCACATCACGCTGCCGGAGCTGAAGGCGACCATAATTACCCTGACCCTGATGAGCATCGGGCGCATCTTCTATTCCGATTTCGGCCTGTTCTATCAGGTTCCCCGGAATTCCGGCCTGCTGTATTCCGTGACGGACGTGATCGATACCTACGTATACCGCGGCCTGATGGTGCAGAACAACGTCGGCATGGCCGCCGCGGCCGGTTTCTATCAGTCCGTCGTCGGGTTTATCGTGGTGCTGATCGCCAACGGCGTTGTCCGGAAGGTCAGCAGCGAGAACGCACTGTTCTGAGAAAGGAGGGACGCGAAAATGGTAGGAACTTCCAAGACATACAAAATCATTTCCTATGCGGTCATGATTCTGTGGGCCGCGATCATCATTCTTCCCTTCCTGCTTCTGCTGATGTCCTCCCTGACCGAGGAGCAGGTGCTGGTCGCCAACGGCTATTCCTTCTTCCCGAAGAAGTTTTCCGCCGATTCCTACAGCTATATTTTCCAGTCCGGGGATACCATCATGCGGGCCTACGGCATCAGCATCCTGGTGACGGCCGCCGGAACGCTGGTCAGCGTCGCGCTGACGGCGCTGATGGCCTTCCCCCTGTCCATCAGCAATCTGCCCGGCCGGCGGGTGATGATGTTCTTCGTGTTCTTCACCATGCTGTTTTCCGGCGGAATCGTCCCGTCCTATATCATGTGGTCCAACACCTTCAAGATCAAGGATACGATCTTCGCCCAGCTGATTCCGAACCTGCTGCTGAGCGGCTGGAACGTCATGATGGTCCGGACCTATTTCTCCAACAGCATTCCCTACGCGATCTATGAGGCCGCGGAGATCGACGGCGCGAACCATCTGAAGGTGTTCACCAAGATCGTGCTGCCCATGGGCAAGCCGATCCTGATCACCATCGGCACCTTCGCCGGCCTGGGATACTGGAATGACTGGACCAACGGGCTGTACTACATCTCCCGGCACAAGGAGTTCTACAACGTCCAGAACCTGCTGAACCAGATGGTGTCCAACATTCAGTACCTGGCCACCAGCACCACCAACTCCGGCATGGCCTCCGCCATGGGCTCCCTGCCCGCCACGGGAATCCAGATGGCCATCGCCTTCGTGGCGATTCTGCCCATCATGGCCATCTTCCCCTTCTTCCAGAAGTATTATGCCAAGGGCATTTCCGTCGGCGCCGTCAAGTAATTCCCCCCTGATCAAAAGGGTGCGCTGCCCGGGGACGGGAGGCATCTGTTTGATAAATAATTAGAAAAGGAGAACCAAAATGAAGAAACTGCTTTCCCTGCTGCTGGCTGTGGCGATGGTCCTCTCCCTGGGCGCGTTTGCGTCCGCGGAAGAAGTGACGACCACCACTTCCGTCGGAACCTATTCCGCTTCCAATCCCTATAAGATGACCTTCAGCTACATTGAGTTCTATCCCCAGGACGCCTCCGAGCGCGACGCGGTCGTGGCCGCCCTGAACGAGTACCTGATTCCCAAGTACAACATCGAAGTCACCTTCAACCCGCTGCAGTTCTCCGAGTTCAACACCAGCTTCGGCACCAGCGTGGTGGCCTTCGACCCCTATGATGTCATCCCGGTGTTCTACAGCAGCGTTTCCGGATGGATCAAGGCCGAAGCCATGACGGACCTGACCCCCTATCTGGACACCGAAGACGGCAAGGCCATCATCGACGCCATCGGCGAGCAGAACGCCAGGGTTTCCAGCATCAACGGCTTCATCTACGGCCTGCCGGCCTCCAAGGAATCCGTCGAGCTGGGCGGCCTGTGGATGCGCAAGGACATCTGCGACGAGCTGGGCCTGACCGAGAAGTACGGCCTGGAATCCAACAAGGACACCTATGACGGACATGCCCGTCCCTGGAGCGAAGCCGCCGAGATCTTCCAGGCGGTGAAGGACGCCCATCCCGAAATGGTCCCGCTCTACATGGGCAACAGCGACCAGACCGCCCGCTTCTATTTCGTCGACCAGCTGCTGGACCGCTTCGGCGTGCTGGACTGGCAGGCGGATCACGACAGCACCAAGGTGGTCAACGAGTTCGAAACCGAAACCTTCAGGAATCTGTGCAAGATGCTGGCCGACTGGTATGACAAGGGCTACATCTACAAGGATGCCGCCACCGATCAGCAGGGCTCCGCGACCATGATCAAGGCCGGCAACACCTTCAGCTATGCCACCGCCATCAAGCCCGGCTTCCTGGCGGAAGCCAACGCCACCAACGGCCAGGAAGGCTATGCGATGTACTTCGGCGATTATGTCGAGGGCGGCATCAGCTCCGGCAACGTCGCGTTCTTCGGCCTGGGCATCGCCGACAGCTGCGAGGACAAGGAAATGGCCTTCAAGTTCCTGCGCGCCCTGTATACGGATCCCGTGGTCATGAACTACTGGCAGTTCGGTATCGAAGGCAAGGATTACAAGGTCCTTGAGGACGGCACCGCCTACTTCGCCGACGGCGTGGACAACAGCAACTTCAAGTACTTCCAGAACACCGGCTGGGCCGCCGGCAACCAGTTCATCGGCTATGTCTGGAACGACGGCAGCAAGACCGCTGACTACTGGGATCTGCTGAAGAGCCACAACACCTGGAGCTATTACAGCCCCGCCTTCGGCTTCATGTGGGATTCCTCCGACTATGCCACCCAGATCACCGCGCTGAACAGCGCCCTGGAAACCTACCGCGCGGCGCTGCTGACCGGCTCCGTGGGCTCCGCCAATGTGGATTCCACCATTGAGCAGCTGAACAGCGCCCTGTACGCCTCCGGGCTGCAGACCGTCATCGACGCCAAGCAGGCGCAGCTGGATGCCTGGCTGGCCGTCAACGGTCCCACCCAGACCCCCCAGGAGGATCTGGATCTGATCAACTCCGTGAAGTAATTCTTTCAGCACCAGGCATTTTTCAGGAGGCATCCCGCGGGTTTGTCCGGCGGGATGCCTCTTTCCAAATTACAGTATGCCGTCCGCGGACGCAAGCGCCGCGCCGGGGCGGATCCCCGCTCAGAATCAAGGAGAAGAGTATGAAGCAGTTCAATTATCGTTTCGCGGTGCCCGAGCAGAAGCGCGTCCGGATGCTGATCTCCACGGACGCGAAGAACGAGGCGGACGACCAGTTCGCCATCGCGCACCATCTGATGACGCCGAAATTCGATGTCCGCGGCATCATCCCCGCGCATTTCGAGACCCCCTACCGGCACAGCGGCACCTCCTGTCAGGCCAGCCTCGACGAGGTGAACCTCGTGCTGAAGCTGATGGATCTGGAGGGCGTCTGCCCCGTGGAAAAGGGCGCCGACGGCCCCCTGCCGGATGAGCATACCCCCCTGGATTCCCCCGGCGCCCGGCTCATCATCCGGGAAGCCCTGCGGGAGGATCCCCGGCCGCTCTACATCGCCTGCCAGGGAACCCTGACGGACATGGCCTCCGCGATCCTGCTGGCGCCGGAGATCTGCAGCCGCGCCACCTGTATCTGGATCGGCGGCGGCGCCTATCCCGACGGGGAGCATGAGTTCAACCAGGACGTGGACATCGCCGCGGCCAACGCGGTGCTGTCCTCCGCCATGCCCCTGTGGCAGGTTCCGAAGAATGTATACAAGCAGATGGCCGTCTCCCTGGCGGAGCTGCAGCACAAGGTGGCCCCCTGCGGCGGGATCGGAAAATACCTCTTTGAGCAGATGGCGGACTTCAACCTGAAGCTCGCCGGCATCCCCCACTGGCCCCACGGGGAAATCTGGGGCCTGGGCGACTCCCCCACCGTCGGGGTGCTCCTGTTCGAGTCGGAGCGGGAGGATGTGTACGAGGTGCGGCCCGCCCCGCGCATCGATCCGGAAACGTCCCGCTATGTGCCCGGAAACGCGCCGCGGGAGATCCGCGTCTATAAGGACGCCAACGCCCGCCTGACGCTGGAGGATTTCTTCGCGAAGCTGGCGATCAACTACGGCT
>CAMNKK010000103.1 GCA_946542235.1 uncultured Clostridia bacterium
GAAGTGCTGTTCGCCCCGGGCTGAGCGCCAGAGGAAACGGCATGGGCGCCCTGATCGTGACAGCCATGCCGCTGTGCGTGCTGCTGGCGGCGCTGATCGTCCTGATCCGCAGAAGAAGCAGATGATCAGCATTCCTGAACCGCATGAAAACAAGAGCTGGTGTTCTTCGGAGCACCAGCTTTTGTTGTAGGCACTGCTTGCTTGACAGCTGTGTCCGCAGGCTATATTATTTGATCATATAATGCATACACAGGGAAGACCAACCTGAGAAACGGGAATGTCAAAACAGCTGCAAGGCGCGGCAGGTAGATCATTAAAGCCGTGATCTCTTGCGAACAGGAGAGATTATGCTGATGCGGATTTATCGTACTATGTGGAGCTACACCCTGGACCGAAGCCATGGATTCGGAATTCTGTTTGATTTTGACGGAAAAAATGAATACCAGAAATGCTTCTATGAGGACGGAACACTGACGTCCGGGCAAGGACTGCCGGACGCGCATTACTTTATTAATGATCTGGAAAAGCAAATCCCGGAAAGATGGACCTACGGATGGGGCAGAAAGAAACAGGAGCTGCTGGACCGGATGACAGAGACGGGAAGCTGCGATTATATTCTGGAAGACGAGGATAGGATTATAGCAGATCTGAAAGTCGGAATGGAAAAATGTCAGGTGCGGATAGAGAAGAAAATAAGCTCTTTCTATTATGATTATACGTGCAGCTGCGGAAAAAGTGACTGCATCCATCCTCGGGCAGCTGCAGTTCTTCTGAAGCCGAGGTTAGCTTCGCTGCAGCACGTATATGTGATGACAGACCTTCCGGTGGACAAAGGCCTTTTTTTGGAGCAGGATTTGATGAATCGGACAGAAAATCTGCCGAAAAAAGAGATCGGTTTGTCCAAGATCGAGGAAATCCGCCAGATCATTCAGATGGTAAGCGCGGCCAACAGTGACATATATTACAGGCTGTATCATCGATATATACTGGATCTGTCCCCGGATTATGACTACGATTCCAAATTCCTGGAGAAATACTATGCGGATCTTCTGATCGCCCTGTTTGAAGACGGCGGATATCAGAAAGCTGTGCTTGACGCGGGCGGGTATGCGGACCCCGAGGGGTATGAGACCCAGCAGCACCGGTCGAACCGGGTATGTTTGAAGCGGGTGCTGAAGGAATATCAGAAGATCGTCAAGGGGCTGAGCAAGATCCAGTTCTTTCTGAATGATCCATATACAGAATACCTGCTGCAGTACCGCTCCGCCTGGCAGGAACTGCTTGCTTATTACGCGGCGGCGAAGTCGGAGATAGAGGAATCCGATCTTGCTTTTCTGGACAGGATCGCCGAAGAAGAGCCGGAGCTCCATCCTATCGCCGTCGGTAAAGTCGCCGAAAAGCTGGACCGGATGGAATACGCGGAAGAGAGAACGGGGCCTGTTCTTCAGCGGCTGACCGAAAAAATTCCCCGGGAAGAAAAGGTAAAAATATACTCCGGACTGAAACGCCTGTCCATGCCGACCGATGAAATCCGGGAGCTGGGAAAAGAAGAACAGCAGAAGATGGTATGGAATACTCCGATCACGGGGGAAAGCTTCCAGTACATCATGGATGAGCTGCTGGCGGATCAGGAGCCTGCCGTGCGGGGGAAATTTATTCTCCATGCGGCCGAGGAGATCCGGTATACAAAGGATGCTTCCCTGAAAAAAGCTGTAGCGGGGCAGGCGGCGAAGCTGCCGGACAACAGGCTGCTGCTCAGGTATATACAGAACAAGCTGCGCATTGAGAACAGAGCGGAACCGCGCGAAGGTGACCCCGAGCGGGAAATAAGCAGCTTCTTCCGCTGTGAATATGAAATTGAGCGGGACAGGCAGCAGATGTATGTTGACTTCTGCATCAGGGATCCGGAGACGGGTTCCATTCTGCTGCATGCCAGAGATATTCAAAACAGGCTGCTCCTGATGGATACCTTCTATTCAGACCTCGGCTACACGGCATCCCAGATCCGGAAAGTATGCCTGAAGGGCAGAGAGAAGGAATACGCCGAGGAAATGGAAGTAAACCGGGACGCCCTGGCTGCCGATCTGTTCGAAGAGAAAAACCGGAAATTCTCCAGGGAGTACCGGCAGTTCTGTGAAGAGCTGACGGAAGAAAAAATCCTGTATACGGAAGGCGTCAGAGCCGGCATCGAATGGATGATCTACCGGGAAGGCGGATCAAACGCGCTGGCCTTCCGGGTGGGGCACAGCAGAATGTATATTGTGAAGGACGCCATGGAATTTCTGGCTGCCTTCCGAAAGGGCGCGACCGCGGAATACGGCAAGGATCTGATCCTGACCCACGATTCGGAAAACCTGAATGAGGCGGACGCGGCAATCATCAAGCTGCTGATGACCGCCAAATACACCAAAGGCCGCAAATCGGATCCGGGCAATAAGCGGTATATCACAATCAACAATGCGCTGCTCGAGAGAATCCTGGAGGCGCTGTCCGGGCGGACCGTGCTCTATAACGACAACCCCTGTCTGATTCGGCTGGAAAACCGAAAGATCCGGCTGAAAATCAACGAAAAATACACGCTGTCCACGGATGTAAATGAGAAGAATCAGGAACTGCTGAACCTGCAGGGAAAAGGCTACCTGCTGACGCGCCGGGAAGGGGACAGCGCGGTTATGGACCGGGTGCAGGGATCCGCGGAGGAAATCAACCTGATCTCCCTGGTACAGGAGAATCCATCCGTCTGCATCCGCCCCATCCTAAAGGACTTCCGCAAGAATGTCTATGCCCGCTTCTTTGAGATGTTCGACGTGGATAAGTCGGTCGAGAAGGACTTTACCCTGAGCCAGCTCCGGTTGAATACCTACTTCGATCTGGAGAGAAACGCCATCACGGCGAGAACCGTCCTGCTGAAGGATGAGACGGAGATCAGGCCGGAACAGCTGACTGAACGGATTGACAGGGCGAAGGTTGAACTGCTGGATGCCTATCTGCGGAGCCTGGGCTTCGAGGAAAACCGGCTGACAGAGGAGAGCCGGGTGCTGGCATTCTTCAAGATGGACTTCACACGGCTGAAAACCCTGACGAACGTATATCTGTCCGAAAATCTGAGGAACAAGGAGCTGAAGTCCGTCGGCAGGCCCGTCATCCGGGTGACATATCAGAACAACCTGGTCCGCGTTTTCCTTGAGAAAAGCGATTTCTCGGAGGCGGAGCTGGAGCAGATTATTGCCGGGCTGCGGAAGAAGAGAAAGTATATTCTATTGGACGGGGAGCGGATTGTAGACCTGGACAGCGACGCCGCGAGGGACTTCGGGGAAGCGGTGAATGACTTCGGGATGGATCCGAAGGATCTGTACCGGAAAAAGACCATATCCATGATCAACGCGATCAAGGCGTTCTCCCATGAAAAGAGCTGCCGGGTGGATCAATACCTGCGCGACATGATCGAGGAGATCCGGAGCTTTAAGGAGGCGGAGATTCCCGCGCCGGAGCTGAAATCCCCGCTGCGGGACTATCAGGCAGAGGGATTCCGATGGATGTCCATCCTCTGCAAATACGGCATGGGCGGAATTCTGGCGGATGACATGGGACTGGGTAAAACGATTCAGGTCATTGCGCTGATTCGGGCGGACCGGGGCAGAAAACCTATCCTGATCGTTTGCCCGAAGAGCCTTGTGTTCAACTGGATCAGTGAGTTTGCCCGGTTCGACGGGATGACCAGAGTGACCGCGATATACGGCCCGGACAGCCGTCGCAGCGAGATCATCAGCGGAATCAACGGCCGGGAGAAACGGGTCTACATTACGTCCTATGACTCTCTGAGAAATGACATCAGCAAATATGAATGTGATTTCAGCTATGTCATTCTCGATGAAGCGCAATACATCAAGAACGTGAACGCACAGAAAACGAAATCCGTCAAAGAACTGAAGGCGACCCACCGCTTTGCCCTGACGGGCACCCCGATCGAAAACAGCGTGGTAGATCTATGGAGCATCTTTGATTTCATCATGCCCGGATACTTCGAGGAGCTTTCCCGATTCCGCGAAACCGATCCGGCTATGATTGCGCGGAAGGCCGGCCCCTTCATCCTCCGACGGGTCAAGGAGGATGTGCTGGAGGATCTTCCGCCCAAATATGAACGCATCCTTTCCGCGGACATGAGCGAGGAGCAGCGCAGGATCTATGACGCGATGCGCATGGAAGCCAGAAAGGCGCTGGAGGAAGGCGGAAGGGCCTTTGACCTGCTGCCTTACCTGACCCGGCTGCGGCAGGTATGCGTCGACCCCGGAATGTTTGTGGAGAACTATCAGGGCGGAAGCGGCAAGATGAGTATGCTGTCCACGCTGATTCCGGAGTACCTGGAAGCGCATCACAGAATCCTGATCTTCTCTCAGTTCGTGAAGGCGCTTGAATCCGTGCAGACCATGCTGCGCGCGCAGGGAATTGATACCTTCTTCCTCAGCGGGGCGACACCCGCAAAGGAGAGGGTGGAAATGATGGACTCCTTCAACAACGGAAGCGGGACGGATGTCTTCCTGATCTCTCTGAAGGCGGGAGGTACCGGACTGAACCTGACGGGAGCGGACACGGTGATTCACCTGGATCCCTGGTGGAATGTGGCAGCGGAAAACCAGGCCTCCGACCGGACGCACCGGATCGGCCAAACCCGGAATGTGGAGGTCATCAAGCTGATCGCCGGGGAAAGCATTGAGCAGCGGGTAGTTGAACTGCAGGATATGAAAAAGGAAGTCATCCGCCAGGTTATCTCTGACGATGACGGATCCGTAACCAGCGCGAGTCTGGAGGATATTGCGTTCGTTCTGGAGTGAGCGAGAGCGGTGGACGCGCCGGAATGGGGACCGTATTTTTGCGGGAAACCAGATCATGCGGGCGGAATAATCCCTGCTATGAAACAGGTACCGGGGCCGCGTATTATCAGAAGACGCACCACAGCAGATGAAGATGAATCCGGAATAAAAAAGAAAGGAAAGCCCGATACAGATGAAAGAGGAATGGAATGTAACGCATCCTGTGGATAATTTGGCTGAGGAGGCTACTGCAAGCGAGAGAAAGCTCCGGAATCGTGATCAGGAGAGTTGGACGGAGGAAGCAGCTGCGTTTGTGCGAAAGGCCGTGGAGGAGGCTGTCGGCATTGAGCTTCCTTTTGCGGTTCAGACGCAAGCGGATTCCGGCCTGACAGTTCGCCTGAAGGATGGAAAGGGCGAAATCCGGGCGGAGAGTCTGAACGCCTTGGGAAGGGGCTATTTTCTGCTTTCCAGAGCGGTCAGGGAGGACAGGAAGGAACTGAACGTACATCAGGAGCGCTGCTTCCGAGACTGCGGCTCCATGCTGGATATGAGCCGGAACGGAGTAATGACGGTTGAGGCCGTGAAGCGCTATCTGCGGATGCAGAGCTGCCTCGGCATGAATTTTCTGATGCTCTATACGGAAGATACCTATGAAATACCGGAATATCCGTCTTTCGGATATCTGCGCGGGCGCTATACACAGGCTGAGCTGAAGGAAATCGACAATTATGCCGCGAAGCTTGGCATCGAAATGATTCCCTGCATTCAGACGCTGGCCCATATGCAGCAGTTTCTGCAATGGGGAACTGTTCCGAAGGATCAGCCGGATATCCTGTTGATTGACGAGGAGGAAACCTATCATTTTCTGGAAGCGGCGATTCGTTCGCTGCGAGCCTGCTTCCGATCGAAGCGGATCCATATCGGCATGGATGAAGCCATGGGCGTTGGCCTGGGCCGGTATCTGAAGGAACACGGATATACGGATCATTTTCAGATGCTGAACCGGCATCTGGGACGGGTTGCGGAGATCTGCGAAAAGTACGAATTCGCGCCGATGATGTGGAGCGACATGTTCTTCCGCCTGGGTTCCAAAACCAATGGATATTACGATCTGGACAATCATGTGCCGGATGAAGTGATTGCCACCCTGCCAAAGGTTCAGATGGTTTACTGGGACTACTACCATACAGAGGAAGAGTTTTTTACCCGAATGCTGCGGGAGCATGCCAGGATGGGCCGGGGAACGATCTTTGCCGGAGGCAACTGGATGTGGAGCGGATTCCTTCCGCAGCTGAAGAAGACTGAGGCCACCATGCGTCCGGGACTCCGGGCAGCCGCCCGGGAACAGATCGATATGGTGATTGCTACCATGTGGGCAGATGACGGGGCGGAGACAGATCATTTCCTGGCTGCAGGGATGCTGCCGCTGTTCTCTGAGGCCTGCTGGCAGGGCGCGGAATGCCCTGATACCGAATGGCGGAGGATGAGCGAGATGCTGACCGGCCTGCC
>CAMNKK010000104.1 GCA_946542235.1 uncultured Clostridia bacterium
TCCTCCATGGGCACCACCTGGGCATAGCCGCCGCCGGCGGCGCCGCCCTTGATGCCGAACACCGGGCCCAGGGAAGGCTCCCGCAGGGCCACGGTGACGTCCTTGCCGATGCGCTTCAGCCCGTCCGCCAGGCCGATGGTGGTCGTGGTCTTGCCCTCGCCGGCGGGGGTGGGGGTCATGGCCGTCACCAGCACCAGCCGTCCCTCCGGACGGTCCGTCTCCTTCAGCAGGGCCGGATCCACCTTGGCCTTCCAGCGCCCGTACACCTCCAGATACTTCTCCGGCACATGGGCGGCCTTCGCGATCTCCTGAATGGGCTTCATTTCGCAGCGCTGCGCGATCTCGATGTCGGATAAATAAGCCATGTTTCCTTTCCTCCCCTGATGGTATTCCTCATTCTTTGTTTATACGATAAACAGCGGATCCGTCCCGGACGGGGTGTTCCCGGCCGGGACGGCGTTTTTTTCTGATCCGCGGTCAGCCCCTGAAGTACTGCACCGCGGACTCGAACATCCGGATATTGTAGTTTCCGGGCACATTGCGGTACAGATGCCTGCCGACCCGCTCGCTGTGGCCCATCTTGCCGAAGACCCGGCCGTCCGGGCTGGTGATGCCCTCGATGGCGCAGAGGCTGCCGTTGGGATTCCAGCGCAGATCCAGGGTGGGATTTCCCTCCAGGTCCACATACTGGGTGGCGATCTGTCCCCTGGCCGCCAGATCCCGGATCAGGCTCTCCTCCGCCAGGAAGCGGCCCTCGCCGTGGCTGATGGGCACGGTGTAGATGCCCTGCAGCTCCGCCAGCCGCAGCCAGGGGCTCAGGTTGCTGGCCACCCGGGTGCGAACCAGGCGGCTCTGGTGGCGGCCGATGGTGTTGAAGGTCAGGGTCGGGCAGTGCTCGTCCGTATCCATGATGCGGCCGTAGGGCACCAGGCCCAGCTTGATCAGCGCCTGGAAGCCGTTGCAGATGCCGCACATGAGCCCGTCCCGCTTCTCCAGCAGGTCCGTCACGCTCTCCTTCACCCCCGGATTGCGGAAGAAGGCGGTGATCAGCTTCGCGCTGCCGTCCGGCTCGTCGCCGCCGGAGAACCCGCCGGGGATGAAGACGATCTGGCTGTCCCGCACCCGGGAGGCGAAGATCTCCGCGCTGCGGACAATCTCCTCCGCGGTGCGGTTGCGCACGACGAAGATCTCCGCCGCCGCCCCCGCGTCCTCCACGGCCCGGGCGCTGTCATATTCGCAGTTGGTGCCCGGGAAGGCGGGAATGAGCACCTTCGGCCTGGCGGTCCGCACCGCCGGGGCCGGCCAGCTCTGGGCCCGGTGGAGGAAGGCCTCCGTCCGGTCCTCGGGGCGGCTCTCCGTGCCGCAGACGTCCATCGCCTTCCGCGCCGCCTCATCCCATTCCGGATTCAGCACCGGATAGACCTTTTCCAGCGGATCCCGGTAGCAGCGGCAGATCTCCGCCAGGCCCACCCGGCTTCCCCGCCAGGAGAATCCGGGATTCGCGCCCGCCGTGACCCGGCCCAGCCGCCGTCCCAGGGGCTGATCCTCCGTCAGCTCCGCCACGAAGGATCCGTAGTGGCAGGCAAACAGCTCCTCCCGGCTCCAGCTTTCGCTGAAGTTGACGCCCAGGCCGTTGCCCAGGCCCATCTTCATGGCCGTAATCGCGGGGCCGCCGATCTCCATGGCCCGGCAGGAAACGATCTCGCCCCGGCGGATCAGCGCCGTGATCTGCTCGAAGAGCGCCAGCAGGGACGCGGTCACCGGCAGGCCCTGCTCGTCCCGCTCCGGCTCCAGCACCGTCAGCAGATGGCCGGGGCGCTTCAGCTCGGAGGAAATGATTTCGCCGGTTTTGCCCGTGGTCACCGCGAAGGAGACCAGGGTGGGGGGCACATCCAGGTTTTCAAAGGACCCGGACATGGAATCCTTGCCGCCGATGGCGGCGATGCCCAGGTTCATCTGGGCGTCGAAGGCGCCCAGCAGGGCCGCCAGGGGCTTGCCCCAGCGCCGGCCGTCGGCGCCGGGCTTTTCAAAATACTCCTGGAAGGTCAGGTACACATCCTCGAAGGAAGCGCCGGAGGCGATCAGCTTGCTGACGCTGTCCACCACCGCCAGATAGGCTCCGTGGTAGGGGCTCTCGGAGGTCAGGTCCGGGTCAAAGCCCCAGGCCATCAGGGTGCAGTCGTCGGTATGGCCCTTCTCCAGGCTCACCTTCTGGACCATGGCCTGGGCGGGGGTCAGCTGATGGATTCCGCCGAAGGGCATCAGCACCGTGCCGGCGCCGATGGTGGAATCGAAGCGCTCCGCCAGGCCCTGGCGGGAGCAGCAGGCCAGGCTGGAAGCCATGGTCCGCATGGCCCCGGCAAAATCGCCGGGCAGATCCGTCCGGGGCTCCGCGGGGCGGGAGGCCGCCGGGGTGATGACCGTATGCTTCGGGGCGCCGTTGGAATTCAGGAATTCGCGGCTGATATCCACGATGGTTCTGCCGTTCCAGTGCATGCGCAGCCGGGGCTCCGCCGTCACCTTCGCCACGGGGGTCGCCTGCAGGTTCTCCTGCTCCGCCAGCGCCAGGAAGGCCGCCGCGTCCTCCGGCGCGACCACCACCGCCATGCGCTCCTGGCTCTCGGAGATGGCCAGCTCCGTGCCGTCCAGGCCGTCGTACTTCTTCGGCACCGCGTTCAGGTCGATCTCCAGGCCGTCCGCCAGCTCGCCGACGGCCACGGACACGCCGCCCGCGCCGAAGTCATTGCAGCGCTTGATCAGCCGGGTGGCCTCCGGATTGCGGAACAGCCGCTGCAGCTTCCGCTCCTCGGGGGCGTTGCCCTTCTGGACCTCGGCGCCGCAGGTTTCCACGCTGTGGGCGTTATGGGCCTTCGAGGACCCGGTGGCGCCGCCGATGCCGTCCCGGCCGGTGGCTCCGCCCAGCAGGATCACCACATCCCCGGGGGCGGGGCGCTCCCGGCGGACGTTGGCCTGGGGCGCGGCGGCAATGACCGCGCCGATCTCCATCCGCTTGGCCGCGTAGCCCGGATGGTAAATTTCATCCACGATGCCCGTCGCCAGGCCGATCTGGTTGCCGTAGGAGGAATAGCCCGCCGCCGCCGTGGTCACCAGCTTGCGCTGGGGCAGCTTGCCGGGCAGGGTCTCCTCCACGGGGCGGGTCGGATCCGCCGCCCCGGTGACCCGCATGGCGCCGTAGACATAGGCCCGGCCGCTGAGGGGATCCCGGATGGCGCCGCCGATGCAGGTGGCCGCGCCGCCGAAGGGCTCGATCTCCGTCGGATGATTGTGGGTTTCATTCTTGAACAGCAGCAGCCAGGGCTCCTTCCGGCCGTCCACCTCCACGTCCATCTTCACCGTGCAGGCGTTGATTTCCTCGCTCTCGTCCAGCTTCTCCAGCTTTCCCTGGCTCCGCAGGGCCCGGGCGGCCAGGGTGGCCAGATCCATGAGGCAGAGGGGCTTCTTCTCCCGGCCCAGCATCCTGCGGGCGGCCAGATAGCGCTGCCACGCCCGCTCCAGCACCTCGTCCTCGAAGGACACGCTGTCGATCTCCGTCAGGAAGGTGGTGTGGCGGCAGTGGTCGCTCCAGTAGGTATCCAGCATCCGGATCTCCGTGATGGTGGGCTCATGGCCCTCCCCGCGGAAATAGGACTGGCAGAAGGCCAGGTCGTCCGTATCCATGGCCAGGCCCAGCTCCGCGCCGAAGCGCTCCAGGCCCGCCCGGTCCAGCTCGTTGAAGCCCGTCAGGGTCGCCACGCTCTTCGGCACCGGATAGACCGTCTCCAGGGTTTCCGGCTTCTCCAGGGAAGCCTCCCGGGCCTCCACCGGGTTGATGACGTATTTGCGGATTTCGCCGATTTCCTCCGGGGTCAGGCTGCCGTAGAGCAGATAGACCCGGGCGCTGCGGATCAGCGGCCGCCGGGCCTGGCTGAGCATCTGGATGCACTGGGCCGCGGAGTCCGCCCGCTGGTCAAACTGGCCGGGCAGGTATTCCACGGCGAAAACCGCCGCCGCGCCTTCGGTATCCGGCTCCGGGAAGGTATTGTCCAGCTGGGGCTCGGAGAGCACCTCCCGCACCGCCAGGCGGAACAGATCCTCCGGGATGTCCTCCAGGTCGTAGCGGTTCAGCAGGCGGACCCGCTCCAGGCTGCCGATGCCCAGGAAGGTCCGCGCGTCGTTCAGCAGGCTCCGGGCCTCCTGATCCAGCCCGGGCTTTTTCTCCACAAAGATTCTGTAAACCATACTCCGCCTCTCCTTATGCTTTCAGCGCGCGCTGGCCGATGTCCCGGCGCATGTACCTGTTTCCGAATTCCACCTTCTCCGCCAGGGCATAGGCCTGATCCACGGCCTCCGCCAGGGAATCCGCCACCGCGGTGACCCCCAGCACCCGGCCCCCGGAGGTGACCAGCTTCCCGTCCTTCTCCGCCGCGCCGGCGACGAAGACATGGGGCCGGACCTCCTCCGGAATCGTGATCTCATAGCCCTTTTCATAATGCACGGGATAGCCCTTCGAGGCCAGGATCACGCAGCAGGCGTGCCGGTCCGAAAAGCGGACCTCCGTCCGGCCCAGGGTGCCCCGGGTCGTCGCCTGCATGACCGTCAGCAGGTCGCTCTCCAGCAGGGGGAGCACCACCTGGGTCTCCGGATCGCCGAAGCGGCAGTTGTACTCGATGACCTTCGGGCCGTCCCGGGTGATCATGAGGCCGAAATACAGGCAGCCGCGGAAGGTTCTCCCCTCCTGCTTCATGGCGCGGATCGTGGGCAGGAAGATCTCCCGCATGCAGCGGTCCGCCACCTCCGGCGTATAATAGGGATTCGGCGCCACCGTGCCCATGCCGCCGGTGTTCAGCCCCGTATCCCCGTCGCCGGCGCGCTTGTGGTCCATGCTGGAGATCATGGGCACCACGGTCTCCCCGTCCGTGAAGGACAGGACGGAGACCTCCGGCCCCTCCAGAAATTCCTCGATCACAATCCGGCTGCCGCTGTCGCCGAACTGCCGGTCCTCCATGATGGAGCGGACCGCCGCCCGGGCTTCCTCCCGGGTGGGGCAGATCAGCACGCCCTTGCCCAGGGCCAGCCCGTCCGCCTTGACGACGGCGGGCAGGGGAGCGGTTTCCAGATACTGCAGGGCCGCCGCCGGGTCGTCGAAGACCTCGTAGGCCGCCGTGGGAATGCCGTACTTTTTCATCAGGTTCTTGGCAAAGACCTTGCTGCCCTCGATGACGGCCGCGTTGGCCCGGGGCCCGAAGCAGGGGATCCCCTCCGCCTCCAGGGCGTCCACGCAGCCCGCCACCAGCGGATCATCCGGCGCCACCACCGCGTAATCCACCTGCTTTTCCCGGGCAAAGGCGCAGATTCCCGGCAGGTCCGTGGCCCCGATGGGCACGCAGACCGCGTCCCGGGCGATGCCGCCGTTGCCGGGCAGGGCATAGATCGTCTCCACGGAGGGATTCTTCTTCAGCGACCGGATGATCGCGTGCTCGCGGCCGCCGCCGCCGACTACCAGTATCTTCATAGCGCTCTCCTTTTTTGCTTCCGGCCTTCCGGCCCGCGCCGCGCCCAGAGCGGGGCGGCGCGCCCGCCTCCGGTTTCTCAGTGGTGGAACAGCCGCATGTGAGTGAAGCACATGGTCATGCCATAGGCATCCGCGCAGTCGATGACCGCGTCGTCCCGGATGGATCCGCCGGGCTCCGCGATATACTTCACGCCGCTGGCCGCCGCCCGCTGGATGTTGTCGCTGAAGGGGAAGAAGGCGTCGGATCCCAGGGCCACGTTCTGCCGGGTGGCCAGGAAGGCCTTCTGCTCCTCCCGGGTCAGGGGCTCGGGACGGACGGTGAAATACTTCTGCCAGTTGCCCTCGGCGCAGACATCCTCCTCATTCTGGTTGATGTAGCCGTCGATGACGTTATCCCGGTCGGGCCGGCCCAGCTCCGGCCGGAAGGGCAGATTCAGCACCTTCTCATGCTGGCGCAGGAACCAGGTGTCCGCCTTGCTGCCCGCCAGGCGGGTGCAGTGGATGCGGCTCTGCTGGCCGGCGCCCACGCCGATGGCCTGGCCGTCCACCGCGTAGCAGACGGAGTTGGACTGGGTAT
>CAMNKK010000105.1 GCA_946542235.1 uncultured Clostridia bacterium
CCTGCCGTCCGAATTCCTCAGGAATCCAACGGCAGGCTTTGTCTTTTTTTCTTATTCCACTTCGGTAAACGCATCCTTGCCCAGTCCGCACACGGGGCAAACCCAATCCTCAGGAATGTCCTCAAAGGCCGTTCCGGGAGCGATGCCGCTGTCCGGATCACCCACTTCGGGATCGTATACATATCCGCAGGGGCACTCATACTTCTTCATGATGGTTCCTCCTCTTCGATGATTCCGGGCAAAGAAGCCCTGTCTGCGTATTTATTCTACCGTTCAGCTTCCTTTCTGTCAAGCAGGGCAGGAAGCTCCTGAATGCTCCGGATCGCGGGGGTGCCCGCCGGAACCGTTCCAAAGCCGTAGGCGGCATGAATAAAGGGGATGCCGGCCTCCCGGGCCGCCTCCCAGTCCCCCTGGGTATCTCCCAGATAGGCAGCCTGCTCCAGCCGGTTCCGATTCACAACCAGGCGGATATTGTCGCCTTTCCCGTGCCCCGTATGCCCGAAGTTTTCCGTATCGTCGAAGTACTTTTCCAGGCCGTGGTACGCCAGGAACGCTTCGATGTATCCTTCCTGGCAGTTGCTGACAATCGCCAGAAAATATCCCTTCTGCCGCAGCAGGGCCAGGGTTTCTTCGAGCCCCTGATACAGGATTCCGCCATGCTCCCGCAGATAATCGTTTTCCCGCTGCAGGCAGAAGTTCATCAGCTTCTCTGCCCGATCCCAGGGCTCCGCGGGAAACGTCTCCCGGGCAATGACATCCATGGTTTTTCCCATCACGCCGTGTACGCTCTGAACCGTCACCCGCTCCGGTCTTCCCATCTCCTCCAGGGCTTCATTCCAGGCCGCGGCGACGCCTTCCGCAGAGTCCCACAGCGTTCCGTCCAGGTCAAACAGGATTCCCTTTTTCATCTTCAACTCTCCTCTGCCGGCATCCGGGCCGTATCCCCCTGTTTCAGCTGAAGCGCGGAAGCGTTTCCCTTCTCCCCGGGAAGAGGCCGCCGCGCGCAAATACAGGAAAAGCCGGGGAAAGGGGATTGGCCCATTCTCCGGCTTTTGCTCCGAGGCATCTTACTTGTTCGCCTGCAGCCACTCGTCGGCCTTCGCCTGCGACATCCGCTTGATATCTTCCTTATTATAGGGAGACTGCTCGCCGCCGTTGGTGTACAGGAAGTACTTTCCGCCTTCGGTCTTGAAGAGGCACTCTTCATAGCCGGCGGGATCACCGATGGAACCAACCGTAACCTTGCCGAGAAGCTCAGCAGACTCGGTATCATAATCCACCTTGCAGATCGTCTTCTTCATACCCACTCTCTCCTTTACTATCATATTCAAGCCCGGAAATCCTTATTTCTCAAGCTTCCGAACCTGAAAGGCATGATAGCACAAAACCCTTAATAATGCAACGGTTCCGGCTTGGCCGTTTTCAAGCCAGAAAAGACATGAAAACATAGGTTGGGACGATCGTCCGGCTCCTTCCCTGCCCCGTTTTCGGGCAGTCGCCGTCAGCTTTTTACAAGTTCGCTCCCATACTGGCGCAGAAGGCGGTTCAGATCCTCCCTGGAGACAGCCATCGTCAGCTCCGTTCCCGTGTCCGTGTGCTCCTCGGAAACCACTCTTCCCAGCGGCCGGATCTGGGCTGTCAGACCGTATTTGCTGAAGGGAATCACGAATGTCACCTGGGAATAGTTTTCCTGCAGCGCTTCCGCGATCTTTTTCTTCAGCTCCTCCAGGCCCGCGCCGGTTTTCGCGGAGATCATCACCGCGCCCGGAAAGGTCGGCCAGGGATCCGCGATATCGCATTTGTTGACCGCCTCGATCCGCCTGGCCTCCGTCGCTCCCAGCTCATCCAGCACCTGCTCCACCGTGTCATGCTGTTTCGTCATCTCACTGCTGGCGCCGTCGTTTACAATCACCAGCACGTCCGCCAGGGCGGCTTCCTCCAGCGTGGACCGGAAAGCGCTGATCAGCGTATGCGGCAGCTTCCGGATAAAGCCTACCGTGTCCACCAGCAGATACTCCGTCTTCTCCTCCGTTTCCATTCTTCGGGACACCGCGTCCAGCGTGGCAAACAGCTGGTCCTGCGCATAGACGTCCGATCCGGTCAGCGTATTCAGCAGCGTGCTCTTCCCGCTGTTGGTGTAGCCCACCAGCGCCACGACGGGCGTTCCGTTTTTCTCCCGGTTCTTTCTCCGGACTTCCCGCTGCTTCTCCACCGCTTCCAGCCGCCGCTTCAGCTCCGTCACCCGTTCCCGGATCCGCCTTCTGTTCATCTCCAGCTGGCTTTCTCCGGGGCCCCGGGTTCCGATGCCGCCGGCCAGCCTGCTCAGCACCAGCCCCTGCCCGATCAGCCGGGTGCTCTGGTACTGCAGCTGCGCCAGCTCCACCTGCAGCTTTCCTTCGCTGCTGACGGCCCGCTGGGCAAAAATATCCAGGATCAGCGCCGTGCGGTCAATCACCTTGATGCGAAGCAGATCCTCCAGATTCCGGACCTGGATTCCCGTCAGCTCCTCATCCAGGATGCACAGATCCGCGTCCAGCGCCTGGCAGTCCCTCGCCAGTTCCTCCGCGCGCCCCCGTCCGATGAACAGCGCTCCGTCCGGCCGGTCCCGCTTCTGGAGAAAGCAGCCCACCACCTGGGCCCCTGCCGTTTCCGCCAGCCGCTTCAGCTCCTCCAGGGATTCCTGGCTCTCGATTCCCATCAGCACAGCCCGCTCCGGCTTTTCGGTAACCTGATCCGTCTCCTCCTGTCCCACGCTCCGGTCGCTGATTTCGATCTGCTCCAGCCATTCCAGGTCCGGCACCCGATACCAGGCCACCGCATCCGGGAGCAGGATTTCCTGCTCGCTTTTCAGAAAGGCCGTCTGCACGTTCACCGGTTCTCCGCCGCGCACTCCCACGGCGGTCATGGCGTCGTAGCGGAAGATTTTCAGCGCGCTCAGGTCAACGTCGCTCAGGTGTCCGTCCCCGTCGGGATGCGTATGGATGCACCGGATCCGGCTCAGCCGCCGGTTATTTCTGCGGAGGCGGAAATCCACCAGCTCCACATCGCTGTCCGTGCCCACCGCCACATGCACAATCTCCCCGTCCCGGGTAATGTATACCGCGATTTCCCGGTTCAGCCGGCAGGAGTACGCCGCCAGCATCTTCATCAGCTCCCGGGGAAGGTACTCCCCTTCCTCCAGCTCATAGGAGTACAGATCATCCAGCTGCTGCAGCATGGCATCGCGGATTCCGTCGATATTTCCCTGTACGTTGTGTTTCACTTGTTCTCCTTATCTGTTCCGGGAAGCCCGCAGTTCCGTCGGTTGCGGCCCTTCGGGTTCCCTTCCCTTCGGTTCAGTCCTTCCCGCTCCGGGGCATGGAAAGCGCCGCCCTTCCGTCTCCCCGGATCTGCACTCCGGCGCAGGCGCAGGGCAGGAAGAAGCTTTCCCCTTTCTTCATCGCGCATTCCCCGTCTTCCCAGCGCAGCGTCAGGCCTTCGTCCAGCGCGGTCAGGAAGCCGAAATCCCGGATTTCCGGAATCGCGGTTCCCTTTTCTTCCGCCCGGATCAGATCCAGGCTGAAGAAGGGCTCCTCCAGCATTCTGGTGACGCCCGGTTTTTCATCCCAGTGCTTTGGATCGGGGGCGAAATCCAGGCGGGTCACATCCAGCGCCTTGCGGATGTGCAGCTCCCGGCGGTTTCCCTGCTGATCCACCCGGTCCCAGTCATAAAAGCGGTACGTCACGTCCGAGCTCTGCTGAATCTCGTACAGCAGGATTCCGGCGCCGATGGCGTGGACCGTTCCGGCGGGAATATTGCATACGTCTCCCGGGCGCACCTTCACTCTCCGCAGCAGGGGCGCCACCGCGCTTCCCTGCTCGCAGGCCTTCTCCAGGGTTTCCAGATCCGTTCCCGGCTGAATGCCGTAAACCAGCTCCGCCCCCTCCGGGCAGTCCAGAATCAGCCAGGCCTCCGTTTTCCCCAGCTTTCCTCCCTCATGCTCATGGGCATAGGCATCGTTGGGATGGACCTGGACGCTCAGCGCCTCCCGCGCGTCAATCAGCTTCAGCAGCAGGGGGAAGGTTTTCCCGGCGTACTGCCCCGCCCAGGCCGCTCCGTGCTCCGCAATCAGCTCCGTCAGGGGCCGGCCCGCGTCGTCCCGGCTTTCCAGCCCGGGGATGCAGCTGATCTCCAGGCTTTCTCCCGTCGGAACCTCCGCAATCTCCTTGCCGTATACCGTCCTCAGTTTTTCTCCTCCCCAGGGGGTCAGCTTTCCGCCCCGGAAAGCCGGATGCATCCGTACAGGTGCCGCTTTGCTCATGGTTCTCCTCCTTTTCCCTCATGCAGACAGATTCCTTATATTCCCGTGGACCCGAAGCCGCCCTTTCGCTGCGCAAAATCATCCGCTTCTTCCGCCAGCCCGAAGGGCAGCAGAATTCCCTGGCAGAATCTGTCCCCTTTTTCAATCACCAGATCCCGCTCCAGGGGATTGCGAAGGGCAACCATAATATGGCCTTCGTTCTCCGCCCAGGCATAGTCGCCGTCGATGATTCCCACCGTGTTGCACAGGCGGACCTGATGCTTCATGCCCAGCCCGCTCCGCGGCACGATCATCAGCATCCATCCCTCCTGCATCTCACACCGGATTCCCGTCGGGATCACCGCTTTGCCTCCCGCGGGAATGACGGTTCGGACCGGGGTCACGAAGTCGTATCCCGCGCTTCCCCGGGTGGATCTTTTCGGAAGGGGAATCTCCCCGACGGGCAGATAGTCCTGCCTCCCCTTCATATCCTCCGCATACTGTTTTTCGGACACATGGGTAAACCTTCCAGCGTACATCTTCTCCTCCTCCGGCCCGTCCCGGACCTGCGGCTACTGTTTGGCTGCCGCTTCCTGCGTTTCCGCCCATGCGTCCGCCAGCAGCCCGATCTGCTCCAGGGTCAGCTTTTCGCCGCGGATTTTTTCGTCCAGGCCGGCCCTTTCCATCAGGTCAAGCGCTTCCTGCCTCTCCAGGTGCAGGGACGCGCAGAGCCCGTTGGTCATGGTTTTTCTGCGCAGCGCGAAGGCGGCGGTCACAATCTGCCAGAATGCCTTCTCGTCCCGGACCCGCACCGCCGGCTCCTTCCGCAGCGGCAGCACCAGAAAGGCGCTGTCCACCTTGGGCGCCGGGGTAAAGCAGGAGGCGGGAACGATCTGCGCCAGATACGGCTCGCACAGGTACTGGCATCGAACCGCCAGCGGCCCCCAGCCTTCCTCTCCCGGCGCGGAGAGGATCTTTTCGGCGACTTCCTTCTGCACCATCAGCGCCAGCCGGCTGACGGGCAGATCGGAGGAAAGCAGCCGCGTAATCAGCGGGGTCGTAATATAATAGGGAATATTGGCCACCACGGCGAAGGGCTTCCGCAGGTCCCGGGTCAGCTCCGCCAGGTCGGCCGTCATCGCGTCCCCCTGGACCAGGGTAAAGTTTTTCTGCTCCGCCATAAAGGCATTCAGCAGCGGAATCAGCCGCTCATCCAGCTCCAGGCTCAGCACATGGTGCGCGTTTTCGCACAGAGGCCTGGTCAGGCTTCCCGCGCCCGGCCCGATCTCCAGCACATCCTCCTCCGGTCCGACCCCCGCGTCCTTCACCAGGCTGGCCAGCAGATCCTCGTCATAGATAAAGTTCTGCCCCAGGCTGTGCCTGTATCGCAGGTTGCTTTCGCGAATCCGGTCTTTTGTCTTGCTCAATGCTTCCTCTCCCCTCCCGGAACAGATCAGCTGCCGCCGGCAGCCGATATCCGGAGTATATCATAATCAGGGGGCAAAAAAAAGACGGTATCCGAAGATACCGTCCTTCAGCAGCGCTTAGAATTTCAGCGGGTTGACCCGGATGCCGGGGCCCATGGTGGTGGAAAGATACACGCTCCTCATGTAGGTTCCCTTCGCGGCCGCGGGCTTCGCCTTGTTGATGGCGTCCATCAGGACGTTCAGGTTCTCCTGCAGCTTTTCCTTGCCGAAGGACACCTTGCCGA
>CAMNKK010000106.1 GCA_946542235.1 uncultured Clostridia bacterium
CCGCCGATGGCTTCCGCCGGGAAAACCTTCACGGCCTTCAGTCCGAAGCCCAGCGCCACTTCAATGTCGGAAGGATTGCTGGTGCCGGGGCAGACGGGAATCCCCTTGTCGATGCAGTACTTCACCACAGTGGGGTTCAGTCCGGGGCTCACGATGGCGGCAGCGCCGGCCTTCACGGCCCGATCCACCTGATCCGTAGTCAGTACGGTTCCGGCGCACAGCAGCACCTCCGGCAGCTCTTCATGCACTCTGCGGATGGACTCTTCCGCGGCGGCCGTCCGGAAGGTAATCTCGGCTACAGGCAGTCCGCCCTCCGCCAGTGCTCTGCACAGCGGCACCGCGTCTTCCGCGTCGTTGATCGCAATTACGGGAACCAGCCCCGCCAGGGAAAGTTTGTCCAGGAAATCCATCGTCAGCACTCCCTTTCTTCTCGTCAGAAAGCCCGTTTTCGGGCCGCATTTCCAACTTTTAGGGTATCATGAAAAGGCACATTCGTCAATCTCCAATTCAAAAAAACTGCCCTGTTTCAGGGCAGTCCGCGTCTTCTCTTTGCGTATGCGGTTCACGGTTCCATGGCCGGTCAGGCCAGCCGGTCCGCAATTTCCTGCAGAAATTGCCGGCTGTTCACTCCTTGGGCTTCCCCTTCGTAGAGGAGGGCAAGGTCCCTGGTCATGATCCCGCTTTCGATGGTATCCAGTGTCGCCTTTTCCAGCCGGTCCGCAAAGGCCTGCAGCTCCGGCAGTCCGTCCAGCTCTCCCCGCTTCCGCAGGGCGCCGCTCCAGGCAAAGATCGTAGCTACGGGATTGGTGCTGGTTTCCTCTCCCTTCAGGTAGCGGTAGTAATGCCGGGTCACCGTTCCGTGGGCAGCTTCGTATTCGAACTGGCCCCGAGGGCTCACCAGTACGCTGGTCATCATGGCCAGGCTGCCGAAGGCCGTGGCAATCATATCGCTCATTACATCCCCGTCGTAGTTCTTGCAGGCCCAGATAAATCCTCCCCTGCTCCGGACTACCCGGGCCACAGCATCGTCAATCAGCGTATAGAAATACTCGATTCCGGCCTTCTCAAACGCCTCCCTGTATTCTTTCTCATAGATTTCCGCAAAAATGTCCTTGAACCGATGATCGTAGGTTTTGCTGATGGTATCCTTGGTGGAGAACCACAGATCCTGCTTCACACTCAGGGCATACTGGAAACAGGAATGCGCAAAAGAAGAAATGCTGCTGTCCAGGTTATGCATCCCCTGCACCACGCCGGGGCCTTTAAAGTCAAAAATCTGCTGTCTGGTTTCATTGCCGTTTTCATCGGTGAAAACGATTTCTGCCTTTCCGGGGCCCGGAATGCGCATCTCGGAGTTCCGGTACACATCCCCGTACGCATGGCGGGCGATGGTGATGGGCTTTTCCCAGGTCCGCACGGAAGGCCGCACCCCCCGGACCAGAATCGGCGCCCGGAAGACCGTGCCGTCCAGGATCGCCCGGATCGTCCCGTTCGGGCTTTTCCACATCTGCTTCAGCTTGTATTCCTCTACCCGCTGGGCGTTGGGCGTAATCGTCGCGCACTTGACTGCCACCCCGTATTTCAGGGTCGCCTCGGCGCTTTCCGCCGTCACCCGGTCATCCGTTTCATCCCGGTGCCGCAGCCCCAGGTCATAATATTCCGTTTTCAGGTCAACGAAGGGCTCAATCAGCATTTCCTTGATGTCCTTCCAGAGAACCCGGGTCATCTCATCGCCGTCCATCTCCACCAGCGGGGTTGTCATCCGGATTTTTTCCATCGATACGCTCCTTTTCTCCATAAAAAATAAGGATTCCACCCGGCGGATATTGTATCCGCAGGAATGGAATCCATCAACCCTTTCCGGGAAAATACAACATAGAAACAACAGTTACCTGAAATCATATTCCGCCGCGGCAGAATCCGGCTCCGGAGTCGGCGTGGTGAAGACCTCGTAGTGAACATAATCGTCTTCGGAATCGTAGCCCTCGAAATCTTCGCTGTGGTCGGAGTAATCATCCGGCGCCTTGGTAACCTCCGATCCGGTGACGAAGCCGCGCCCGTCCCATTGTCCGTCCAGAGGAAACACGATATTCATCTGCAGCCAGTTAACACCATCATGGTATTGATTGGGATAATATCCGTAATAGATATAAGGTACGGGTCCGTTCAGGGATTCCGCCTGATCCTCAAAGGAGTTTTCCGGCGCTCCGGCTGCCTTCTGCATTCTCCGGGTCGGTTCCGTCAGAGCCTGATCCAGTGTCATGCTCTCCGGGGACAGCGCCAGGATAAAGGAGGCCGCAATCCTTGGAAATCGGGAGAAATCGCTGACTCGTACTTCAAGGCTGTCGATCATGCCGGAATACAGCTTCGCGGTGATTTCCACCTGATCGGGCACTCCCGCTTCCGGATTGTCCGTGATTCCGAAAATCACAAATCCCTTTCCCCTGTCAAAGATGCAGTTGATTCCCGGCTCTCCCTGGGCAATCAGGAACTGGTTTGCGGTTTCCGCATACTCCTTCAGAACGCGCTGGCCTTCCGTATCCTCCGGCCAGACCACATCCGCCGTTCCTCCCGCGCAGACCGCAAGCAGCACCGCGCCCAGCATCGCCGCCAGTATTTTTCTTACCATGCTTCAGGATCCTTCAGTTCCGCTTTTCTGTCAATCAGCTTCGCACAGCAGGCGATCAGCTCCACCGCGCCGGTAATCCCCAGCGCGCCGGTATCCACACACAGGTCGTAATTGTCCACATGGCCCCAGCTGCCCGTTGCGTAGTAGTTGTAGTAGGACGCGCGCTGCTTGTCCGCCTTTTTCAGCTGTTCCTCCGCCCGCAGGGGATCCGCTCCGTAGTATTCCACAATGCGGCGGATGCGTTCCTCCCTGTCGGCCTTGATAAACACGTTCAGCACATTCTCCTGATCCCGCAGCACATAGTCCGCGCAGCGCCCGACGATCACGCAGGGGCCTTCGCTGGCAATCCGCCGGATCGTGTCGAACTGGGCCAGGAAAATCCGGTGGTTCAGGGGCATGTCCATGTACATGGCGCTGGTATCTCCGGCAGGCTGTGTCCCGCTCATCATGGACAGGAGAAAACTGCGGGTGTTCTTCTCATCATGCTCCTCCAGCAGGTCCTTGCAGATACCGCTGTCCTTGGCCACTTCCGCCAGCAGCTCCTTGTCATAGAAAGGAATCTCCAGCTTCTCCGCAAGCAGCCGCGCCACATACCGGCCGCCTGAGCCGTACTGCCGTCCCACGGTAATGATCGTATTCGTCATGATGAAACCCCTCCTTATGAAGTTATGTCGGAGTCCTGAGCGCCTTCACGTCAGCCTGATTATACCACACGCCTGTCTTTTCCGTCAATATTTTCTGCCTTTTCCTTCATGAAATGGGTTTCCCGGCCTGTCCTTTCCCTCGGTTTCCGGTTCAGCCTCCATGTCGGCATTCCTTGCGTTTTCCCTCATTTTCTGCTAAACTCCTCTTCGTTCTGATTCCGTATTCTGTTTCCGCGCCCGTCGGCGCGCGGAGTCAAAGAATCATTCCGAAAGGAAGGATAGCTCCTTGAAAACGCCTGTCAACAGCCGTACTGTCCGGCAGCACCTCACCTATTCCTGGTGGAAGTACGCGCTGCTCATCATTCTCGGCACCCTGGCCGTAAACCTGTACTTCACCGTCACCGCTTATCGTTCGCCTGCAGATAAAAAAATAGATCTTTATATCTACGGGGTCGCGGATGAAAGCGGTCTGAACGCGTATCTCTCGGAGGTTCGGGAGGAGAAAATGCCCGACATGGAGGAGATTCTTGCTCTGTCCATGGCCACAGACGCAACCTACGGTCCCATGCAGCTGTCCACCTATGTGGCCGCAGGGGAAGGAGATATCTATTTTCTCCCCCGGGATGAGTTCCTTTCCTTCGCTTCCTCCGGTGCCTGGATCCCCCTGGAGGAGGATCAGGAGCTGATGGAGCTTTTCTCCTCCCGGGGGCTCTCCCTGCAGTCCGGCTGGCGCAGAAGCTCCGATACGGGTGAAAGCCATCTCTGCGGCATTCCCCTGTCCCAGATTCCCGGCCTGCGGAATTATCTTTATGTGGAAAACGGCTATCTCTGCGTTCTGATCACCAATGGCAATGACGAAAATGTAATGAAGTTTCTCCGGATCTTCTGTGAGGATATGCTGAATTTGCCTTTGCCGGAAGCTGCCGCAGAAAGCATCTCCGCCCCGGAGGCTTCGGGTTCCCCGGCGGAAGAAGCGGCCGTTCCGGAGAGCACTGCCGCTCTCCCGGAGACAGGTTCCGGATCCACGGCGAAATAAGCCCGGAAGCGCTCTCCGAATCGTCTTTTTCAAAAAAGCAGGGCCGGTCTCCGAAAGGAAGACCGGTCCTGTTTTTCATCGATATCCCCGAAAATCAGTTGCTCCTGCTGTAATTGGGAGCTTCCTTGGTAATGCTGATATCGTGGGGGTGACTCTCCACCAGGCCTGCGCCTGAAATCCGGATGAATTCCGCGTCCCGCCGCAGGGCGTCAATGTCCTTCGCACCGCAGTATCCCATGCCGGCCCGCAGTCCGCCGACCATCTGGAAGATGGTATCCGCCACAGCGCCCTTGTAGGGTACCCGGCCTTCCACACCTTCCGGCACAAGCTTCTTCGCGCCTTCCTGGAAATACCGGTCTCCGGATCCGACCGCCATGGCGCCCAGGCTGCCCATACCGCGGTAGACCTTGTAGCTGCGGCCCTGATAGATCTCCACTGCGCCGGGAGACTCCTCCGTACCCGCCAGCAGGCTGCCCAGCATTACGGCGCTTCCGCCTGCGGCCAGAGCCTTGGTGATGTCCCCGGAATACTTGATACCGCCGTCCGCAATAATCCGGATGCCATGCTTGTCCGCTTCTTCCGCGCAGTCCGCAATGGCCGTAATCTGGGGTACGCCGATGCCGGCGACCACCCGGGTCGTGCAGATGGAACCCGGGCCGATTCCGACCTTGACCACATCAACACCCGCGGAAATCAGATCCCGGGTCGCCGCCGCGGTGGCCACATTGCCGGCAAACAGGGTGATATCCGGATATCTGTTCCGGATGGCTTCCACCTGCTTCAGTACACCCACACTGTGTCCGTGCGCCGTGTCGATGTTGATCACATCCGCCTTGGCAGCCAGCAGCGCGTCAATCCTGTCAAACACATCATGGGTTACACCCACCGCCGCGCCGCACAGCAGCCGGCCATTCTCATCCTTTGCGCTGTTGGGATATTTCTGGGTCTTTTCGATATCCTTGATGGTAATCAGGCCCCGCAGGTTTCCTTCGCTGTCCACGATCGGCAGCTTCTCAATCCGGTTCCCCGCGAGAATCTTCTTCGCTTCTTCCAGGGTGGTTCCTTCCGGCGCGGTAATCAGGTTTTCGCTGGTCATCACCTCGCCGATTTTCCTGCTGTAATCCGTCTCGAACCGCAGATCCCGGTTGGTCAGAATTCCCACCAGTTTTCCGTTCCGCGTAATGGGCACACCGCTGATCCGGTACCGGCTCATCAGATCTTCCGCATCCTGGATCAGATGGTCCGGGCTGAGGAAGAAGGGGTCGGTGATCACGCCGTGCTCACTGCGCTTGACTTTGTCCACCTGGGACGCCTGCTCTTCGATGCTCATGTTCTTGTGAATGATTCCCAGTCCGCCCTCCCGGGCCATGGCGATGGCCATATGGGAATCCGTAACGGTGTCCATGGCCGCGCTGATCATGGGAATATTCAAGCGGATCTTCCTGGTCAGCTGCACGGACAGGTCGACCTCCCTGGGCAGAACATCGCTCCGTGCCGGTACCAGCAGCACGTCATCAAACGTCAGTCCTTCTCTGATTTTTCCCTGAAGCATTCCCGAACCAACCCCCTTCAGCTTTATTAGACGCTATGTTATCAGACCGGGACAAAGATGTCAATTTACAAAAGTATGAAGAAAGCCCTGCTTCGCCCCGGTGCCGCGCCCTTCTTTCTATATGCTGT
>CAMNKK010000107.1 GCA_946542235.1 uncultured Clostridia bacterium
GCTTTCTCCGTTGCGTTCCCTTCCCTTTTTGTGATACGATAAGAAAAACTCCGGAAGGAAAGGGTGAATGTCATGCGGGAACCCAAAAAACTGATCATCATGACGGATATCGGGGACACGATCATTGATGAGGGAACCGAGGAACACAATGCGGAAGGGGTAGTTCTTCACGCCCGCTGCATCCCGGGCGCCGCGGAAACCTACCGGGCGCTCCATGAAGCGGGGTATGCAATTGTAATGGTGGCGGACGGACTTTCTGCCTCTTTTCATAATACCATGCGTGAAAACGGCCTGGAGGACATTTTCTCTGCCTGGATCATCTCCGAGGAGGTCGGGGAAGACAAACCCAGCCCGGCAATGTTCCGCGCGGCCATGGAAGCCATGGGGCTCCGCGGGGAGGATCTTGGCAGGATCATTATGGTAGGCAACAATATTCTCCGCGATATTCGCGGCGCAAACCGGTTCGGAATCCGTTCCGTCCTGATGGACTGGTCCGACCGCAGGCCCTTCGACGAATTCCTTCCGGAGGATCATCCAACCTGGCGCATCCATACTCCCTCCGAGCTTCTTCCGCTGGCGGAAAAGCTGGAGGCGGAGCTGTGCGTATCTCCGGATCGCGCTGATGCGGATCGGTAAGGCATTTATTTCTTTTCGGCTTTCCCGGTGGAAACCAGATCGAGGTTGATCCCCTTCTCCTCCAGCTTCTCCCGATATTCCGGGTCCAGTGTGTCGTCTGTGATCACAGTCTGAAACTGGTTCAGCTGGGCATAGGTAAAAAGGCTGGTCACCCCGAATTTGTTGCCGGTCACCAGCAGAACGGCCTTCTCCGTGTGCGAGACGGCCGCTTTTTTAATGGAATACTCCAGCGCGCTGGAGTTGGTCACCCCGGTCAGAGACGCGCCTGTCGCGGCCATGAAGGCGATGTTCGTGTTCATGGTGCTCAGGAACTGGGCGGATTCCTCCCCCGTGATGGAATGGGTCTTCCGGTGAATTTCCCCGGGGACGACGATCAGCCGGATATTATCATGTGCCATTCCTTCCCGGATCACGGCGATGTTGTTCGTGATGACCGTGAGTTTCCGGTTTGCCAGATCATGAATCAGGTGCTCCGTGGTGGTGCCGGAATCGATAAAGATGATATCCCCGTCCCGCACCATTTCCGCCGCGCGGGAGCAGATGGCCCGCTTGGCGTCGCTGGGGTTTTCAGATCTCACGTCATACGGAATCAGACTGGAGCTTTCCAGGGCCTGAACACCGCCATAGACCTTGCGGATCCGGCCCTTCTTCAGCAGCGCGGCCACATCCCGGCGCACCGTGTTGATCGACACGCCGAATTGTCTGCACAGCTCATCCATCGTGACTGATCCGCTGGAGAGGATGTACTGTTCCATCTCCAGCTCTCTCTTAATCTTCAAACGCAGCTCCTCCGATCTGTCTGTCAGTCACCGATTGCCTGCTCCCGTATGGTTTTTTGTCTAAGCGGACGGCTCTTACCCGTGACGGACAGTTGGTTGGTGATTCTTGCTTACCGCTTCGCGGGCCGGAACTCCGTGGTAGGTTTCTGCACTCATAATAACAAAGGGTAAAGCCTCTTGTCAAACCTGTTTTATTTTCTCCTCTGCGCCGGGAACATTCCGGGTTCCCGGCTTTCCCGCTTGACAAACCCCGCGGTTATCATATAATAGCCGCGGCGCCGGGGGCGCCTGTATCCGTTTCATGGAAAGGACTGTCAGATGATGCCGCTCTTTGATTCCCTGTCCCCTGAAGGAAAGATCCTGCTGCGGGAGGCCCATGATCGTCTCCGCCGGGGGTATGATTCCCGGACCCATCTGGTCTCAGTGGACACGGAGGGCTCCCTCCATGTCGGGATCCGGGAAAGCATGTACTATGCCCTGTCTCTCCTGATGCTGGATCAGGGCTGGGATCATGTGGAGGCGATCTGCCGCGCTGTGCTCGCCCTGCAGATTGATGCTCCCTCCGAGATCTTCCACGGCGTCTTCCGCCACCATCCCGGGGAGCCTCTGCCGCCGGCGGGCCGGCTGGATTATACCCGTCTCGGGCTGTACGGACGCTATTTTGCGGACCGCTCCTGGGAAAGGATTGCCGGCTGCTTTTCCCGGAAGCTGGAGGCGGACTCCTCCCTCGCTCCCCGGGCGCGGGAAATCCGCGCCCTGCTGGACAGCGCCCTGCTGGAATCCGTGCCCGTCGTCTGGGATACCTATGAACCCAACACCCGGGAGTTTATCCTCATGTGCCTGGCCATGCTGCTGGAGCACGGGGAAAACCGCCTGTCCGACGGGCTGCGCGGGGAGATGGCCCATGCTGTCCGCCTGGGTCTGGAAGGCGCTCTGGCCCGTCTGCGGACGGGCCTCACGCCGCTGAATACAAACATCAAATGCATGGACATGTTCCTGCTTGACTATTTCGGTGCCCGGATGGATGAAAAAGCCTGGAGCGATGCGGCGCTGTCCCTGGCCCGGGATGTCCTTTCCCGGTATCGCGAGTTCCATTCCTGCGCAGAGTTCAACTCCCCCACCTATTACGGCGTGGATCTCTCCACCCTGGGCTTCATCCGCCGCTACAGCCGCTGCGGAGAGCTCGTCTCCCTGGCCGGGGAGCTGGAGGAAGGCATCTGGCGCGACGCGGCGGAGTTTTACAATCCGTCCATGCGCAATTTCTGCGGTCCCTATTCCCGCGCCTACGAGCTGGAGCTCTCCGCGCATACCTGTTTTTATGATATGCTCTTCTGGGCGCTGGGGGAAAAGGCTTTCCCCTGGCATCCCTTTTCCATCGAAAGCTTCTGCAATCCCCTGATGCTGCTGGGGGACGTCCGGATCCCGGACGATGCCCGCCGGATCCTGCTCTCCCGGGAGCGGGAAGCCGTGCTGTTTCACCGGTTCCGGGAGCTGTCCGAGCGCGGCGATCCCGACCGGAACAGCGCGCTGTGCACCGCCACCGGCTGGATTTCTCCCCGCCTGATGACCGGCGCCCTCTCCGGCAGTGAAAATCCGAGCTACCAGCTGCATCCCCTGGTTCTTTTCTGGCAGGGGCCCCGGGGGCTGGGCACGGTTCAGCTGCGGCGCTGCCTCCCGGACGGAACCATGAACCATCTGCACACCGTCCTCTTCGACGGACGCGCGGACCGGAACCGTCTGTCCATGGACGTGCAGAACCGCGCGGAGCAGGATGTGGATGTTTTCTTTGAAATTCAGGCGGAGGGAATCCGTCCGGAAAAGCTGACGGATTCGGTGTGGGAGCTTCCCGGCCTCACCGTCCGGCTGGAAGCCCGTGCGCCCCGTCCCGAGGTGCGGGTTCTCGGCCGGGATCTGGTCCGCATCGTTTATCCTGCCCGCCTCGCCGATCCGGAAAGCCTCCGCATGCATTTTGACCTGGAGGCCGTTCCGGCTGATGCCCCGGCCTGATCTTTTCACGGAAAAAAACCTCCGGACGGTTTTCAGTCCGGAGGCCCCGGGATTCCTTTTCCCGAATTTGCTTTCCTGCGCGAACCGGCTCTATGCCGGTTCCTTTTTGTTTTTCCGCTCCGCCGCCCGGAGGTTCAGAAGGCCTCTTCCGGCTCGATTTCTCCCCGCATGAGCCGGCACATCTCCTCGTCGCTCAGCTGACACGTCCGGTGGGACTGCAGCGTCACCCGTTTTTCGCTCTCGGGGGTCAGATACGCCTTTTCCCAATCATACATCCTCTCCCCGTCTCCCCGGATGCGCAGCCAGCTTCTCACGCTTTCCAGCACCTGAACCGTCAGCCGCACATTCACGAAGCAGTCGTTGCGGTACAGATGGGTAAACCGCCCGGAGGTTTCCTCCATGGCCCGCAGGCCTTCCCTGGCCGCCTGCAGCGCCCGGTCCGTCCACAGGTAAGCCTGCAGGTCCCGCCCGTCCATCTCGTGGGCGCAGGCCTGGCAAAACGCGTACAGCGCCTCGCATCCCGTCCGGTGGATCGTTCCCTGAAGCCCCATCGTCTGCGCGATCCGCTTTCCTGCCCGTTCCGGCAGGCCCGCCTCCGTATCCCGGCAGCGCCGCGCATATTCCCCCCAGGAGATAATCCCGGGACGTACATTTTCGGCGAAAACCCTGACCTGCTCCCGCAGCGGCCGGTCTCCCGCCGCCCAGCGCATGGATTCCACCGGCCGGTCCCACTCCCCGCGCATCAGGGCCCGGGCCAGCGCCCGCAGCGGCCAGTGATAGTACTGGTCCCCCGCCCTGTCATCCTCGTGAGGCCCGTAGGATACCGCGGCTTCCGCGTATCCCGTCAGCAGCCCCGCCGCTGTTTCCGTCCCGTAGTAATCGAGGGCAAACTCCGCGGCCGCCCGGTCCGGATCATAGGTGCCGCTCTGCCACATCCGGCGGATCAGGTCGATCATGAACAAATGGGGCTGGATGGATCCCGTATTGATGTTCCACAGGGTATCCGCGCCTCTTTCCAGCAGCCGCCCCAGCTCCTCCGCAATCTTTTTCGGGGCAATCTGCAGCATGGTGATATGATTCGCGGCCTGCAGGTCATAGAAGCTGATGTGATAGTAAATCCCGTTCCTTCCCGGTTCTCCCTCCCCGGGCATGGCGTCCACCCGCGGATTCAGGTTTTCCTGCCTCCGGGACACCATCCGCCCGAAGCCGTTATCCCCCCACAGGCGAATCACTTCCCCCGGCACCTCCAGCATTCCCTTCCGATACAGGTCCATCAGCTCCCCGTACAGATTGGTGGAGAACAGGGCGTCCGGATCCTTCTTCCGGACCAGCTCCATCTGGCGCTTCATGACCGAGGAGATGAAGGCGCCCCGCTTCTGGTCGCTGTCATAGCCGTCATCATTGTCGTCCCAGAAGGCGTGATCTCCCTGGCCCCGGAACCCGATGGCCCAGACCACCTTCCGTCCGGCATACCTGTCGATGGCTTCCTGCCACAGGGCTTCATATTTCTCCGGATACTGCGCGTAGGAAGGCGTCAGCGTCGGATAGACCCGGCCGAACATCCTGGCTCCCAGGATTTCGCTGTGGTGCTGGGTAATCCACAGCCCCCATTCCAGCGCCATTTCGTTCAGCACCGTTCCGTCGTATTCCCGATCCGTTCCGGGTATCACCATATTTCCGCCGCAGCGCAGCAGCGCTTCAAAAGCTCTCCGCCAGACCTCCGCCCGCTGGTTTTCCTCCAGGTGCCATCCGGTAAACAGCACCTCGTCGTTGATAAACCAGCTGCGGAACCGGACCCGGTGCGCCCGGCTCTGCCAGGTCTGGGCGGGAATCAGCACCTTCTCCCGCTTTTCCGGGTTCAGTCCCATCCACCAGCCGAGAGGCTTCACCCCGAGGAATTTCTCGCTGACGGACAGCAGCCCGTACACTGCCCCCAGCTCATCCCCGCAGCAAAGGCGGATCTCCTCTTCCCGAACCTCCGCCCGGTAGGCCTCCTCCCCCAGCGTGGGATCCAGCGCCACCCGGATCACGTTCTCCGGACCCCGGCCTGTCAGCGTCTCCCGAATATCCCTCCGCAGCACCTCCGCCGCGTGGAACAGAGGTTTCCGTTCCTCATCCGCCGCAATCCTGGTGGAAAGGTTCAGCACAAAATCCGCCATCTTTTTTCTTCCTTTCTTTTTCTGCCCGATCCATGCCCGGGATCTTCCGGGAAAGGCCGGCCCGCGCTTCCCCTCCGGCAGCCTCCCGGCTCTTCCTGAAAATCCCCTGTTTTTATTTTTCTCTGAGCAGCGCCGGGAATCCTTTTCGCCCTGCCGCATCGCCTCCACGGATCCGGATTCCTCATCTGCCGCCCTGCCGCAGCCGGTCATGCCATCAGTCGCTTCCTTTGCGAGGCATCTTGACGATCATTTCCAAAAAAGGTATACTTTCCATGCTTTGCGGATGTGGTGGAATGGCAGACACCGGGGA
>CAMNKK010000108.1 GCA_946542235.1 uncultured Clostridia bacterium
TCCGTCTTGGCTTCCGCCAGGGCGGCGGCACAGCCCAGTACCATGCACAGGGCCAGCAACAGGGAAACGAGTTTCTTCATAGGTTTTACCTCCTTCTTTTTTCCCCGGGTTTTCCGGGGTTTCCTTCAATGGCACACTGCCATCAAATGACTGGTGTTTGGGGGCTCTTCCATTCTTCTCCCCTGTCCCGGATGGACTTTTATATTAGACATTGAAATATGGTTTTTCTGTCCCGATGACTTCCAAATCAGACAACAGGAATCATACCATAATCTTCCGTTCCTGTCTACCGAAAAAAAGTTAAGAATTTGTTTGCGTGATTATAAATTTTTTTCGGTGCTTCCTTCTCACGGTCTTACCCCCCTCCCGCTGCGCCGGGGTGCAGGGAGGCCGCGGCCGGAAAAGCATTCCCGCGGCTCAGGGCTGAATCCGGCCGCCGCATTCCTCGACGAAGTCCGCCGGAACCAGGAAGGCCATTTTCTTTTTCAGCAGCTGCTCCCGGCGGAAGGTCACATTCACCTTCTCCTCCTGATTCATCCTGCCGGTGACCTTTACCTCGGAAACCGGCAGCGCGGCCATCAGATCCCTCGCGATCCGGAGGCTCAAAGCCCCCAGGTAGTCCCTGCCTCTTTTCCGCAGATCATCCTCCTGGCATTCAAAGGCGCACTCCACCCGTTCCTGATCCGGCGTCCGCAGAACCATCCCGGACACGTATTCCGTCAGATCCCCCAGCGGGTTCAGCGTTGTCAGCACCTCCGCATAGGCTTCCGTATCCCCCGCCAGCACCCGGGGCGCCAGCCGGTGGTAGAAGCTCCATTTCTTCTGACTGGTCAGCCCGTCCCTGGGCGTGTCCCACAGCAGCGCTTCCGTCCATTCCACGGTTTCGTCCGCCGTCACCCACAGGCGGTCCAGACCGGCTTCTGCCCGGGATTCCCGTTTTGCGGTTTCCGGCTGCTTTTTGTCTCCCGCAGCCTGGTTTCCGTTCCGGCTCTCCCCGTTCCGGGCTGTACCCGTATCTTCGTCTTCCTCCGTTCCGGCTGCGGAATAGGGCGTTCCCCCATCGGGCAGATTTCCCCAAAGATCCGCGCCGATCGCCTTCAGCCGGCGCATCAGCTCCTCCTGGCTGCTGACCGGATTCGTCCTGTCTTCGCTCATTTTCCCGCCTCCTCGATCCTGCACCGCAGGGCCGGCGGATTCGCCGCCGTATCAAAGCCTTCAATCACCAGCTCCGCGTCCGCTGTCACCGCGTTGTCGAACATCCACCGGCTCAGGGGGTTCACCAGCAGGGCCTCCACCTGGTTTCCGATGCCCCGTCCGCCGTTGCTCAGATCAAAGGTGGCCGCGTCCTCCAGGCTCTGATATGCAAAATCCTCAATCCGGATCCGGATATTCTTCTGCTCCCGCAGGTTGCCCGTGATCTTGTTGACCTGGCTCTTCAGAATCTGCTTCGCCGCGTCCTTCCGGATATAGTCGAACACCACGATGTTCTCCCCGATCCGGTTCAGAATCTCCGGACGGCCCAGCTCCAGCTTGAAATAATCCTCAATGGCCGATCTCACCCGGGTCCGGACCTCGCTGTAGTCCATGTCCATGGTGACGTTGGGCTGCCGGTTTCCGAAGGCGTCCTTCACATAGATTCCCAGGTTGCTGGTAAAGATGATGATGGTTTCGGAAAAGTACACCGTCTTCCCCTGCCCGTCCGTCATCCTGCCGTCCTCCAGGATCTGCAGGAATTTGTCCAGGATGGAAGAATGCGCCTTCTCAATTTCGTCGAACAGCAGAATGCAGAAGGGATTTTCCTTGACGGCGTTGGTCAGCTGTCCTCCGGCTTCGTAGCCGACGTATCCGGGCGGTGCGCCCATCAGCTTCTGGTCGGAGTGGCTCTGGCCGTATTCGCTCATGTCAAACCGTACGCAGGCTCTTTCATCTCCGAACAGCTTTTCCGCCAGGGCTTTTGCGGTTTCCGTCTTTCCGGTTCCGGTCGGTCCCGCGTAGAACAGCACCCCCTTGGGCTTTCCCGTGGAGGAGGAGTTCACGCCGTTCATGCCGGTAACTGCCCGCTTGACCACGTCCAGCGTCCGCTCCAGCGCCGCGTCCTGCCCCTTGATCCGCTTTTCGAAATCCGCCTTGGCTGTTTTCAGGCTCTCTACGCTCAGCGTGCTCCAGGGGTTTTCCTTGATTCCGTATTTATACAGGTCCACCACGGTGCAGAGATCCCGGATAGGAGTCTCCTCCTTCCGGCTCAGCAGCCGCATTTCCTCCAGCTCCGTAAAGCTCAGCCCTTCCGTCAGACCGACGAATCTTTCCCGGATTCTCTCCAGTTCCTCCGGATGCTCCTGATAGTAAGGCAGATCCCGGCGGTAGACCGTGCCGGAAAAGAAGGAGGCCAGGTTATCCCCCTCCAGCATCCGCTTCCGCTCCTCCCGGCTGGGTGCGTCCAGCTCCAGGATCTTGCACACCGGGTTGTTCAGATAGAACCAGGCCGGCAGGTCATTCAGCTTGTTGACCAGCATCACCAGCAGATTCTGTTTCTTGCCGTTGGGCGTTCTGACCCAGGCGCTGCTCAGCGCGCTCTGCAGCAGAATGTTGAAGCTGTTTACGTCCTGCTGATCCATCCGCTCCGGCGTCGTAATATAGTGGCTGGCCATCTCCATCACCGTCACGGTGGCCTGGTTCCGCTGGCTCATGGCCCGGCGAATCACATTCGGCGCGGTATTGGCATCGTTTCCCTTGAATTCCGCCTGAATGGCTCCCTGGCTGATCTCGGTCCCGGTCATGGCGGCATAGCGGGTCAGCATCTCCGGGGCATAAGGATTTACGAAGCCCACCAGATTGCTGTAGAACACAATCTGATCATACCCTTCATCCTTAAAATACGTGTGAAGATACCTGCTCAGGGGAACGATCTCGTCCTGCTTCAGGCTTCCCGCCACCGGATACCGGTACTGGTCCAGCACGTTTCCTTCCAGGATCAGCATCGGCTTGATCCCGCTGAAGAGCTCCAGCTCCCGGTGCCATTTGGATACCAGTGTCTCCATCCCTTCATCCTCCTTTTCCCTGTCTGGGAGCGCCGTTCCTTCGCCGGGACCGCTCCCTGCCGGATCGGTTTATTCAGATACCGTAATGTGCTCCATCAGATCCCCCGCCCCGCTGTCATTGCCCACAGCCGTATAGAAGAGTCCGAAGCTGGCATTGTCATGGGCTCCGTGGACTTCGAATTCCCAGTCCCGCCGAACCTGGCTTCCATGGAACTGGAAGGCCTCCGCCGCCACCTCATACCCCGTCTTTCCGCCGAAGGCAGCCAGCGGCACGCTCCAGTCGCATTCGATGGGGTTTTTGCCGTACTCATGCAGATAGAGCTTCTTGATTTCCCAGGTGCCGTATTTTTTCGCCGAATCCGGAAATTTCTTCGTGCTCCCCGTCTGCTTCAGCGCGGTTTTCGCCGCGTCCGCAGCGGTCTTGTGGGCGCCGTGGCCGTACTCTCCCTTTTCTCCGTGGGTCACAAGGACCTCCGGCTGATGCTTCCGGATCACTTCCACGACTCTTCCGATGACCCGGTTTTTTCCCCGCCAGAGCTGATACTGCTTTTCCGGCGTCTTTCCGTTCTTGTCGATGAAACCCAGCATCTCCGGATAATACCGGACGCCGCAGTGCCAGACCGCTCCCAGCAGCTCCAGCTTCCGCTGCCCGCCGGTGGGCACCATGACCGCCACCTGCAGCCGGTATCCCCGGTCTCCGCCATAGGTGGGCATAAGCCCGGCAAACCAGAGGATTTCATCATCCGGATGGGCGGTCAGCAGCATCAGATCACATTTTTCCAGCGTTTCCCACCGCTGGATCTCCGGCGGCGGCTCCCCGGGGCCGAAGACACGGATTTCCGCAATCCGGAGTCTTTCCTTTCCGGTGGCAACAATCCTGACCGAGGTGACAGGCTCCTCCAGCGGGTGCCAGTGAACCAGATATTCTCCGCCCCGGTCCACCGTTTTCCAGCCGCTTCCGTCCGGCACCTGCAGGTCATAGTCATGGTCCTTGCCGTATTTGTCAAAGGTCATGATATAGATCCCGCCCATGGGCTCCGGGCAGGTTATGGTCATTTCCGCCTTCTTTTCCCGCATCGGGAAATAGGTTTTCAGTTCTCCGTCTGTCAGCAGCTCATAGTCCTTGGTCTTCCCGTTGGAGTCAAAGCTGCAGCTTCCCGTCAGCTCCGCGGCTGTCTCGGCGGCCGCCGGGCCGCCCAGCGCCAGGATCAGCATCAGCAGGAATACGCCCATCCATCCCGGGCGGAAACCCTTGTTTCCCATCTCGTACTCTCCATCCTTTCAGCCGGAACGGCCTCGTCTCCGTCCGCTGCGTAAAAAGCAGACAATCCTGAAAACTGGAAGCGCGGACTCTTACGCTTCCAGTTCTTCAAACCTGCGGCACCAGGTATACTTGCTGATGGCGCTGGGGCAGGCTCCTGCACAGTAGGTATTCAGAAGATCCCGGATGTACGGCGGGAGGAACTGATTGTATTTCACTTCCAGGATCATCCAGTTCTCGTCCAGGGGCGGAATGGTCGGCACATCCGGATTGAAAAGGTCCTTGCTCCACATTCCCGTCCGCAGCTGCTTGTCGAAGGTAATCCGGACCTCCTCCGCGGGATGCAGGTAGGCTTCCCGCACATAGTCCACCAGTACCACCGGCCGGAGCAGGTTCACCGTCATCTCCCGGAACATGTCGTTCAGCAGCCCGCTCCGGGTTGTTTCCAGCCCGGTGGGATCCCCGGCCATCAGCTGCTCGCAGAGAAGCCGGGGAATGCTCTGGCTCCGTTTGGAAATCAGGCTTCCCACCTTCGTCTTGCACTCCAGCTTAATGACCCTGTCGCTGAAATTGTAGATCCGGATCCGGTATTTGTCCCGGTTGGGATTCCCGTCGATCTTATCGTACAGTGCGTTGTTGTACACCGTGTCAAAGTACAGGCTCCGGATATGATACTCGTTGTATTCGTCCCCGTTGGGATCCCGGTCCAGGGTCGCGTCCAGAATTCCGCTCAGCACATAGTACTGCATCTCGTTGATGAAGTACTTCAGTTCATGCCGCAGGGGCAGCGTATTCATCGCCACGGCTTAGGCCCCCGCTTCCGTCTGGCAGGCCACCAGGGTCGCGTCGTGCACGCCTTCCAGGTTCAGCACCGCCGCCACCAGATCCTGCTTGCTGTCCAGCCGGACCTCCACAGTCATCTCCGCGCCGGACCTGGTCACAGTCTTGGACCGCAGCTTCCGCTGCTTCACCGTCCGCCGCAGCAGCTGGGTGATATCCTGCTCCGCGTAGTCGTCATAGTGCACCACCAGCAGGTAGGCATTTCCCTTGCCGAAGTGGAAGAAGGAAAGCAGGAACAGGATCACGCTGATGACCAGCACCACCATCAGCGCATGGACATACAGCTCCGCTCCCAGCAGTATGCCCATCGTCAGGGCCCAGAACATATAAGCTGTGTCCATGGGATCCTTGACCGCCGTCCGGAACCGGACAATACTCAGCGCGCCCACCATGCCCATGCTCAGGGCGATATCGCTCTTGATGCACATAACCACAGGGGTCGTGATCAGCGTCAGCATCATCAGAGTCAGCGCGAAGGTGGGGCTGTAAAGCACGCCGCGGTAGCACCGCTTGTACACGAAAGCGATAATCAGGCCCACCAGGCAGCCAATCAGCAGCCCGATCAGGATCTTCCACGGCGTCAGGTTGATAAACTGATTCGTGAAATAATCGCTCAGGCTCATGTCATTCTTCAGTACCTTGCTGAGGCCGGTGCTCGCTGCAGTTTCCATCCTTAAGAGTCCTCCTTATAGTCAGTTCAATCAACTTCACAACCGGGC
>CAMNKK010000109.1 GCA_946542235.1 uncultured Clostridia bacterium
CCGGATACGCCTGTTATTCCGGATGAGCCAGCAGCGCCGGATATCCCAGATGTCCCGGATGCGCCTGTCGTTCCGGAGGCACCTGCCGTTCCTGTCACTCCTGAGATACCTGAAGAAACCTATTTCGCCGGTTCCCTGATCGCGGCAGGCAACGCTGTGTCTGTATCCGTGGGCGAGGACGCGCATATTCCGGAGGACGCGGTGCTGCGGGCGGAGAAGATTACGGACGGCAGCACCTTGGATGAATACAGACAGAAGGTTCAGGAGAAGCTGAGCGACGCTGGCAAAGTGACGCTGGTTCAGCTGCTGGACATCAGCATTCTGGACGGAGAATTCCGGAAGATTCAGCCGGACGGGTCCGTGCAGGTGTCCGTGCAGCTGGAAACGGAAATTCCGGAGGGAGCTTCGCTGCACGTGTACCATTTCCCGGATTCTGCGCAGGGAGCAAGCGGAAACCGCATCATGCTGAAGAGCAGGCGGATGGCGGCTGCCGCGACCTCCGGAAACATTGAAGGGGAGGAAGTCCCCGCGGCCCTGTCTCAGAAAACTGTATCCTTCTCGGCGGGCAGCTTCTCCATCTATGCGATCGTCTATGTGATCGAGGAAGAGGAGCATGTCATCGAAGTGGATGACCATATCCCCGAACCTACGGGTACCTTTGCCTGCCAGGTGGAATGGATGACCGCGAAATGGGAGAAGGAGGAAGATCTTTCCGGCCTGACGGCGACGCTGACGCTTTTCCTGGAAACCACGGACGGTGAGCAGAAGACGGCTGAGGGAATTCAGGAAATCACGCTGGACGGGAGCGGCGGCTCCGAAGGCGGGGAGGATCCCTGGAAGGCAGTATTCACGGGGCTGAAGAAGCCAGGGAAGAATGAAAGATACGCGGTCCGCCAGACCGGGCAGACGGATGGATACCGCCCGTATCTCGCGGAGGGTGAGGGCTATGTGCCCATGGATCAGGATACCTTCCTTTATGAGGACGGCGGAACGATCTATAACCGGCATGATCCCAGCCCCTATGTTCAGATGACGGTGAAGCTGGCGGATGCCGAAGATCCTTCGCAGCTGCTGAACGGCGCCCGGTTCGAAATGTGGAAGACGGATGAGGAGTACGAAAAGAAGCCGGACGGGCTCATTGCGGACGGGGAAGGAAAAACGCAGGGCTGGTTTACGGTGACGCTGGAACGGGGCGGATACTATCTTCTGACCGAAAAGGAATATCCCTTTGGCTATACCGTCTGCGGAGAGAGCCCGGAAATTCGGCTGACGGTGACGGAGGAGGGCGAGATCCGCCTGGAGAACGGCACGGTTCTGGAGGACAGGACTCTGACGATCCTGAACGAGAAGGCGCTGACGCCGGTCAGACTGGTCAAGACGGACGCAAACGATGCCTCGGTTGGGCTGGAGGGAGCAATCTTCCAGATTTACATGGGAACCGATGAGAAGGGCGCGGGCTTCAGCCTGGACGGGAAAAACGAATTCATTTCCGGATCGAACGGCGTGTTCTTCGACGGGATGATGATCTATGACCAGACCTACTATCTGAAGGAAGCCACCGCGCCGGAAGGATACATCCCTCCGGAGGACGGATTCATCCTGAAGGTTTGGAAGGACGGCATCGAGCTGTCGAAGCCGGAAAAACAGACGAAGGGCAGCAAGGGAACCCAGACACAGAAAACCGGGGAAACCGCGGAGACGGCGAAGGAAACCGGCGCCGCGGACGGGAGCGAAACGGCGAAGGAAACCGGTTCCGCGGAAGGGACCCAAACCGCGGAGGAGACCGAGACGGCGAAGGAGACCGGTGTCCTGTATGCCACGCAGGAAAGAAATGCCTACGGGTCGTTTGAGGCGAAGGTCTCCAACAGCCTGCCGACCTATACGATTCACTACTATCTGCGGGGAACGAAGATTCCCGTGGCGGAGGATGTGACGGGGCTGGCCCGGATGGGCGAGAAGCTGGCGGCGCCGGAGGAGGAACCGGAATTCCTGGAGGAATACCGGAGCTATGCGCTGCAGCGGGATCCGGAGGCTTCGGACAAGGAGATCACCATCAAGGCAGACGGAAACGTGATCCGGATCTATTATTCCATGCCGCTGAGCATCACCATGGCGGACCGGGAGGTCATCTACAACGGGATGGTCCAGCAGGGATATACGCTCGAGGACGAGGACGTGCTGACCATCGAGGGACTGATGGAATCGGATCAGGATTCCCTGAAGCTCACCTACCGCAAACCCTACGGAACGGGCGTCATCGATACGGTGCGGAGGGGTTCCTTCGTTCGGTCGGCCTGCGTCATTCCGCGCTATTATGACGTCACCCTGCAGGGGGGCGCGCTGATCATTCTGCCCAAGGAAATCAGCGCCAAGATCATCGGGCGCAGCGTGACCCGCACCTATAACGGCCGGGAAAACGCGGCCCTCGGATATGACGTCGAGGTCAGCGACCAGCAGTACATGAAATATTACATCGCCTTTTCCGGCACGAAGGAAGCCCGCCGGACCGATGTGGGCACGACGGTAATGGGCCTGACGCCGGAGCAGTTCTCCAACAAGAGCAAAAACTATCAGGTGACCTTCGAAGTGACGGACGGATATATCACCATCGAGCCGAGAACGCTGAAGATCATCACCAGGGGAATCGCGAGAAAATACAACGGAAAACCGCTGACCTTTGAGAGCATCAGCATTCTGGGCGTTGCCTCCAGCGACAAGATTACCGCCAAAACGACGGGGACCATCACGGATGTCGGCAAGACGGACAACACCTATGAGATCGACTGGGGAGAGACGAATCCTGAAAACTATACGGTGACGGAGCAGATCGGGACACTGGAGGTCCGGCCGAGAGACCTGCGGGTCCTCACGGGAAGCAAGATTAAATACTACGACGGAAAACCGCTGACCTCGGACCGGGTGCAGCTGATCGGCCTGGCGGAGACGGACCAGATCAAGGTTCAGACCACGGGATCGATCACCCAGGTGGGCAAGACGGAAAACACCTGCGAGATTGAGTGGACCGGCGCCAAACCGGAAAACTATAATTTGACGCTGCGGCTCGGCGTGCTGGAGGTCAGGGAGTCACCTTCCAAAAAGGGAACCAGCAGGAAGACCAGCACCACCGCGACGCTGCGGGTGGTCTATCAGACCTATGACAAAAAGAACAAGCCGGCGGACCGCGTGATCAAGCTCAAAAAGGGCGAGGAATATTACGTGGTTTCCCCCGTGATCCCCGGATATCAGGCGGATCTGGAGATCGTGGAAGGGACGATCAAACAGAATACGACCGTTCACGTGGAATACAGCAAGGCGGTATACAGCCTGCAGATCAATTATGCCGACCTGCGGAACGGCCAGCTGGCCGAGCCCTATGAAGAGGAGCTGGAATACGGCGCGTCATACAGCGTGGAGTCGCCGGAGATTCCGGGATACAGGGCTGTGACGCAGGTTGTGTCCGGAACCATGGGCGCGGGAAACACAACGGTCACCGTGCTGTATCTGAACGAAAGAGAACAGGCGGAGAACGAGACCGTGACGGACATGCAGGGATACGAGACGCCTCTCGGACTGGGCAGGTATTCCCAGCAGACGGGCATCTGTCTGGAATAGGGGGGCAGGAAGGATGATGAAACGAATTCTTTGCTTCTGGATTGCCCTGGGGCTGATGCTGGGAATATCCGCCGCGCGGCCCGCGGGCACGGCCCGGGCTGCCGGGGCGAATGACAATACCTGGATGGAATATGACTACCGGGAGCTGACCGTCGGCAATCCGACGCCCATGGAAGGGAAGTTCTTCACCTCCATGTGGGGCGGAACCACCAGCGACCTGGACGCGCAGCAGCTGCTGCACGGATACAGCCTGGTCAAGTGGGATCCGGAACTCGGCCGGCTGCGGTTTGACCGCAGCGTGGTGAGCGGCAGCGTCACACTGGATGACGCGGAGGGTAACCGAACCTATATCCTGATCCTGCAGCGGGACCTGCGGTTTTCCAACGGGGAACTGATCATGGCCTGGGACTACGCGTTCGGGCTGCTGCTGGCCGTGAATCCCATCATCTCGGACCTGGGCGGAGAGCCTGTGGACGGCTCCTGGCTGGTGGGATACGATGATTATATGGCAAAGCGGAGAAGAGGCATCGAAGGCGTGCGGGTGCTGGGGAACTATGTGCTGAGCCTGACGGTGAAGGCGGAAGCGCTGCCGTATTTCTTCGAGCTGTCCCGGCTGAGCCTGAAGCCCTATCCGATCAGCGAGATCGCGCCCGGGCACTCCGTGTCGGACGACGGACGGGGCGCGGCCATTACCCCCACCCTGGAGAAGGAGGAGCTGCGCCAGAGCATTCTGGATCCCCAGAGCGGATACATGAGCCATCCGAAGGTGGTTTCCGGGCCGTATACCCTGGCGGATTTCGACGGAAAAACAGCGACCTTCCAGCGGAACAACCACTACAAGGGAAACGAGGAGGGGCGGAAGCCCCTGCTGGAGAAGCTGACCTTCACGCAGGCGGATCAGAGCCGGATGATTCAGGATCTGGGAGAGGGAAGTCTGGGACTGGTCAACAAGGTGAGCCGGCAGGATCTGATCCGGGAGGGCGTGGAGCTGACCAAGAGGAGAAGCCGGCAGTATACCGCGGCCAGCTACATGCGGTCGGGACTGAGCCTGATCTGGTTCAACGAAAACAGCCCGAAGGCGCAGGAGCTCGCCGTGCGCAGGGCGGCGGCATACTGCCTGGACCGGGCTGCCTTCACGGAAAAATACGTCGGGGAATACGGATCGCCAGTGGACGGATACTACGGCCTGGGCCAGTGGATGTATCAGCTGGTCGAAGGCGGCGGAGAATACAATCCGCCGGAGGACGGGCTGCAGACGGAGGAGGAGCGGCAGGCCAGGCTGGACCAGATAAAGGCTGTGGAGGAGCTGAGCCTGGACGGCCTTACCCGGTATACCCTGGACACCGGGCGGGCCAACGAGATTCTGGATGAGGCCGGATGGACGCTGGACATGGGCGGGGGAAAATACGTTCCCGGAGAAGGGGAGATCCGCTACAAGATCATCGGGGAACGGCTGCTGCGGCTGCGGCTGACGATGGCTGTACCGAATTCGCCGGAGCTGATCCGCGCGATTCAGGAGATCTTTGCGCCGGCCCTGGCGGAGGCGGGGATCGAGCTGCTCGTCGAGGCGACGGATATGAAGACCGTGGGCGACCTGTACAGCGGGAAGGGCGAGGGGATCGACATGGTCTTCCTGGGCCAGGACTTCCCGGAGGTCTTTGATCCGGAGGTTTTCCGGTCCGACGGGGACAGCGAGATTGCCCAGGCGGAAAACGAGCTGTATGAATTGGGCCGGGAGATGCTTCGCACGGAGCCGGAGGATACCGCCGGGTTCCTGGCCAAATGGGTCAGGCTGCAGGAGCGCATCAGCGAAACGCTGCCGCTGATCCCGCTGTATTCCAATATGTATTTCGATTTTTATACCTGTGAGCTGCATGATTACGGCATCCAGACCCAGGCGAGCTGGGCGGAGGCGATTCTGAAAGCTTACATGGGATATCCGGACAAAAAATAACGGGACCCAAAGCATGGAAAGCTGCCGCGGAAGGAAGGACCGGGGGAAACGCAGACAGAGCATGAAGAAAAGAATGATTGCCATCCTGGCGCTGATTGTATTCTGCATCGGCGCCGCCTTCGGGGAGGGCGCCCTGACGGTCGGGGACAAGGGGCAGGAAGTCCTGAAAATGAAGCAGCGGCTTCAGGAGCTCGGATATA
>CAMNKK010000110.1 GCA_946542235.1 uncultured Clostridia bacterium
ATGGAATACAGGTCCGTCCGCTTGGTCAGGTAGATGTAGCCGTTCATCCAGTCGTTCCAGTAGCCGATGCCGATGAACAGGCCGATGGTGGCCACGATGGGCTTGGCCAGCGGCAGGGCAATCTGCACAAAGGCCCGGGTCTCCGTCGCGCCGTCGATGTAGGCCGCTTCCAGCAGCGCGTCCGGAATGCTGGAAACGAAGTAGGACTTCACCATCAGCACGTTGAAGGCGTTCATCATCAGGCTGGGCACCATCAGCGCCCAGAAGGTGTTCTTGATGCCGAACACGTCGGAATAGTTGATATAGGTGGGCACCAGGCCGCCGTTGAACAGCATCGTGAAGAACACCAGGAAGGTGATGATGCCGCGGCCCGGCAGGAACGTCTTGGACAGGGCGTATCCCAGCAGCGTGGTAATCGTAAGTCCGATGGCCGTGCCCACGATCGTCAGCAGAACCGAGATCCCGTAGGCATGGACGACGGAGTCGCCGCTGGTGAAGATATACTCATACGCGTAGGCGCTGACCTTCTCCGGGATAAAGGAATAACCGTTGCGGATCAGCACATCATTGTCCGTAAAGGAGGAAATAAGCAGCAGGATCAGCGGCAGAATCGCGCACAGGGTAATGATGGTCATCACAATATGGCCGAAAATCTGAAATCTTCTCTCTGATTTCATCTGTCTTTTCCTCCTTTCTCAGAATAGGGCGTTTTCCGGCTCCAGCTTCCGAACCAGCAGGTTCGCGCTCAGAACCAGGATGAAGCCCACCAGACTCTGATACACGCCCGCGGCGGCCGACATGGTGATGTCGCCCAGCTGCAGCAGTCCGCGGTAGACGTAGGTATCGATGGTGTTGGTCACGGGATACAGCGCGCCGGAGTTCTGCGGCACCTGATAGAACAGGCCGAAATCGGAATAGAAAATCCGGCCGATGGCCATCAGGGTCAGCATGATGATGGTCGGCTTCAGCAGCGGCAGGGTGATCTTCGTGATCTGCTGCCACTTGGTCGCGCCGTCGATGGAAGCCGCCTCGTACAGGCTCCGGTCAAAGCCGATGATGGTGGAAAGGTAGATGATGCAGTTGTATCCGATGCCCTTCCACAGGTTGACGAACACCAGAATGAACGGCCAGTATTTCTGTTCCTGGTACCAGGCGATGGGATCCCTCCCCAGCGGCTTCAGGATCGAGTTGTTGATGAAGCCGTTTTCCGCGGAAAGGAAGGCGTAAACCAGATAGCTGACAATAACCGCGGAAAGCAGATAGGGCAGCAGGATCACGGACTGGTAGATCTTCTTGGTCTTCGAAACCAGCTCGGACAGAATGATGGCCACGCCCACCGCGAAGATCAGGTTCACGATGATGAACACCACGTTGTACAGGATGGTGTTCCGGGTGATCACAAAAGCGTCCTGCGTGGAGAAAAGGTACTGGAAGTTCTTCAGTCCGGCCCAGGGGGAGCCGTAGATGCCGAATTTGGCCTTGTAGTTCTTGAAGGCCAGAATGATTCCCGGCATGGGCATGTAGTTGTTGATAAACAGATAGATCAGTCCCGGCAGCGCCATCAGGTAGATCGGAATGGACCGCTTCAGCGTCGCCTGCCGCCAGGCCTTGGACATTTTGGATTTGTCCTTTGCTTTCGCCATCGTCTTTCACCTCACATGAAAATCCGGGCAGGGAGAGGATCTCTCTCCCCGCCCGGAAATCAGTTGATTACCAGTTCGTTTTCGGCTTACTGAATGCCGTTGGCAGCAGCCCACTCGTCCAGCTTCGCCTGCTTCTCCGCAATGTAGTTATCCAGGCCGGCGGCCTTCAGCCGTTCCACCAGCTTCGGGATGCCTTCATCGGGATTCATGAAGCCCAGCTCCAGCTGACGCTGATACTCGTTGTATACGTTGGTCAGGGCGGTGAACTCCGCGGAAACGTCCGCGTTGTCGAAGGTGAAGCCCATGGCCTTGCTGGCCAGCGCGTTGTCGTTGTAGTTCTGCATGGTGGTCCACAGATCCAGGCTGTCGCCTTCCCAGATCCGGGCGATGAACTGGTTGGGCATCTGCCAGTTCACGTTGTTGTAGTACTCGGAGGTCTGGGCATCGACGCCGTCCGCGAACTTGATGTGGCCGTCGCCGCTCTCCTGCCATTCCTTGCCTTCCTGGCCCCAGCAGATCAGGGTGGACAGGTCGGGATCGGTGTACAGCAGATTCAGCACCTGCATGGCCGCCACGGCGTCATCCGTGTTCTGGTTGATGCACCAGGGCATGGTGTTGTAGGCACTGGAGCCCTTGAAGTCCGGGCCGAGCTGGAAGATCGCCACAGGGGTGCCGCACAGGTTGGATTCCTGCTGACGGATGCCGGGCTTGGTGGCGGTCTTGTAGGCGCACAGGCTGCCGGCCTTCACCTGGGTGGTGGTGGCGTTGGTCTCGGTGATGGCATCCGGGCTGATCCAGCCGGCCTGGTTCCACTTGTAGAACCGGGCGCACAGATCGTAGTACACCTGGGACTCGAACATGTCGACCAGCTTCAGGCTGTTGGTGGGATCATCCAGAACGCCGAAGACGTCGGCGGGGATATCGATCGCCAGGCACTGGGAAACGGTGCTGCCGGGATCGGTGTAGAAGGTGGTCTTGTCCGGATACTTCTCGTGCAGCTTCGCAAACACGTCCTCGATGAAGTCGAAGTCGGTAAAGATGATTTCATCCTCGGGATTGGCGTACATGGACTGCCAGTCCACGCCGATCTCGTCCAGATACTTGGTGGGGATGGAGATGCCGAACTTGCCGGCCGCGTCATCCTTCTTGACCGGGACGCCGTACAGGACGCCGCCTACCCGGCAGCCGCCCAGCTCGTTGGCGCGGAAGGCGTCGATGATGCCCTGGCCGTAGGTCGCCAGCAGGTTGTCCTCTTCCAGATCCAGCAGATAGCCCTTGTTGTAGCAGGGCATGAAGCCGACGGAAACCGCGTTGAACAGATCCACCTGCTCGCCGGAGGCCAGCATCAGGTTCATGTTCTGGGCGTAGGAAGCGGCATCCATGGGCATGAGCTCCACCTTGACGCCGAGCTTCTCCATGGTGATCTTGCTCATCTCTTCCGCGATCCGGTCCGTGCCGACCAGCCGGCCGGCCCAGGTCATGAACGCGATGACCACGGTGGGCGCCTTGCCGGAAGCGATCCGGTCCGCCGCCGCCTGCGCGGCGATGGTGCCGTCGTCAGCCTTTTCCAGCCGGGCATCCTCTGCCGTGCCGATGCTCAGGGCCATGCCCATCGTCATCATCACAGCCAGCAGAATTGCGAGTAACTTCTTCATTTGTTCTCCTCCTTTTGTCCATTTCGGGTCGTAGTTTACCAGATTGTTGCCATTTTACCCAAATCTTACCCCTGTGTCAATGGTTTCCCCGTGTGCCTCCTTTTTGATTTGTTCCTTTCCTCATTCGGATATTCTCATTCGGATATTCCCATCCGGCTTTCTTTACGATAGCAGACCCGCCGCTGAAGTACAACGGAAAATTGAGCTTACTTTTACTAAATTTACTAAATTATTTTCTCCCGCCCTCCCCGGAGGGCAGGGCGCGGGAAGCTCCTTATTTCTGTTCCCACCGGCGGCGGAAGGCAAACGCCGCTTCCTTGGGCTGGCGGTTCCTGGAGAACAGCCCCTTCCTGTTGCCGTTCACCCGCATGATGCCCTGCCCGGTCTGGAAATCGGCGAAGTTCCAGGCCAGCTCCCCCTGCACAAAGGGGTACCGGTCAAAGACGCTGAAGTTCATGTCCATATATTCCTGCTGATATTCCTGACTCCACATGACGCTGGGCAGCTTATGCAGGCTGTCCAGGGTATCCGTGCCGAATTCGGTGAATACAAAGGGGACGCCGGGCGCCTTCTCCGCCCACTGATCCATCTCTTCCTCGAACTGGCGGCGCGCTTCCTCCAGGTCTCCCCCGCTGATGTACCAGCCGTAGTACCGGTTCAGGCAGATGAAATCCATCATCGGCCAGCACAGGCAGCGGTCCGGGCTGCTGGTCTTCTCCAGCACGCCGGTCACGGGCCGGCTTTGCGGGTCCAGCTTCCGGGCGGTCTCAAAGAGCGGGGCGAAATAATCGCGCGCGGCCGGGGTGACGGTTTCCGCCTCGTTGAAAATGCTCCAGGCGATCACCGAAGGATGGTTTTTATCCCGCAGAACCATCTCTTCCACCGCGCTGCGGTGATTCTTCTGCAGCAGCTCCACATCCGGGCAGTCCCCGAAGAAGCCGTTGGACTTTCCCGCGCCCGCCGCCGCAAAGTTGGCAAAGCTCCGCATCAGGCCGACGCCCGGCACCTCGTCGATGATCAGGAAGCCCTCCTCATCCGCCATCCGGTACCATTCCTCCGCGTAGGGATAATGGCTGGTGCGGAAGCAGTTGGCGCCGATCCATTTCATGCATTCAAAATCCCGCTTGGCCACCGCCCAGCTGAATCCCCGGCCCAGGATTTCGGAATCCTCATGCTTGCCGAAGCCCTTGAGGTACACGGGCTGACCGTTGATCAGGATGCGCTGCCCCTCCACGGCCACGGTGCGGATTCCCATCGGGGCGTCATAGCGGTCCAGGGTTTTCCCGTCCTTTGTCAGCAGGACGGTCAGGGTATAGAGGTAGGCGCTGCGCACCTGCCACAGCCGGGGCTGCTCCACCCGCAGGGTCCCCTTCCTTCCTTCGCCCCGGGCCGCCTCGTTTCCCTCCCGGTCCGTGATCAGGACGGACACCTCTCCGTCCCCGCCGGCCTCCACCTCGTAGGTCACCAGCGCGGCGTCCTTCTCCAGCGCGAAGCGGACGCTGTAATCCTGAATGGCCTCCGCCGGCGTCTCCACCAGCCAGGCGCTGCGGTGAATTCCCGCGTAGTTGAAGAAGTCGAAATAGCCCTGGGCCGCTTTCCGGCCGTCCGCTTTGCTTCTCACCGCCCCGCAGGGAATGCTGGTCTCGTTCAGCTCGTTGTTGGCCAGCACGGTCAGCCGGTTCCGGCCCGGCCGGAGCAGGGCGCTGACGTCGGCGATCACGGGCAGGAATCCGCCCTCATGCTCCCCCGCCGCCTGTCCGTTCAGGAAGATCCTGCAGCGGTGGGTCACGCTGCCGAAGCGGATGTAATACCGCCTCTCCGGCCGCACCTCCTGCACGCACACATCCGTCTCATACCAGAAATCCCCGCAGTAATCCCGCTGCCAGGCTTCCGTAAAAAGGTCGGCAAAGCTGGCGGGCACCGGCATCGAAATCGGATCCGGCAGGCCCTTTCCGGCCCAGTCCTCCTTTCCGCCCAGTCCCTTCGGGTCAAACTGGAACCGCCAGAGTCCGTCCAGCAGCTGCGCCCTGCGGATTTCGTTGTTTACGGGATAGAGTTCGGAATACATCTCATTTCCTCCTTGTTTCGTCCCGCCGGTAATCCGCGGGGGCTGTTTGCTGAGTGCAGGCTCATTATACCCGGTTTTTTCGGAAAAGAAAAGACCAAAAAGGACAACTCTGCGAGGGGACAGGGGACGGTTCTCTGTCCCCTTGGCGGGCTGGTAGCTGCATCTGCATCCGTAAGGGGGAGGGAAGATACTATCCCTCCCCTTACTGGAGGATGCAGATCCTACAGGATATATGTCCATATATCCAGTCCGCCGCCGCCATAAAACCGGCCCTTTTTGTCACCGCGAAAGCCATGTTTTTCTCCGGCATGAATTCGCCCTGAGAATTCATTCTTGTCCGTTTTTCCGGGTTCATATATAATGAACGTGTTGGACTGCT
>CAMNKK010000111.1 GCA_946542235.1 uncultured Clostridia bacterium
AGGATGCGCTAAAGGATATTAAGGGCTTGCTGATTGCAGATTCCCATGGTAAAATTCTGAGCCAAGCAGGATGGCATAGCGCGTGGTCATCGTACATCGTCTCTCTGGAGGAGACGCTGAATGGCGGAAGAGGAAAACGATGGTACCAGCCCTCGCTGATGTTTCGGCGGGGGCTGTTGCTTTTGATGCGGAAAGACCGGAGGACGCCGCGATCCTTTCCTTCCCGGGGAGGGAGACGCCGATTTTGCAGCATGGAGTTGAGGCGGTTTGACACGGATCAGATGCGTGGTGGAGCGGATCACCTTTCAGTCCGCGGAAACAGGATATACCGTGCTGAAATGCGCCGTCAGCGGGTGGAACGAGCTGGTGCCCGTGGTCGGAAACCTCATGGACGTAAACGTGGGATCCGTGCTGCTGGTGGAGGGGGAATGGAAGCTCGACCGGAAGTACGGGCGGCAGTTCATGGCCAGCCGCTGGGAGGAAACCCTGCCGGCGACGGTATACGGCATGGAGAAGTACCTGGGCTCCGGGCTGATCCGGGGCGTGGGGCCCGGATACGCGAAGCGGATCGTACGGACCTTCGGAGCCGAGACCCTGCAGATCATTGAGAACGATCCCCGGCGGCTGCTGGAGGTGGAGGGGATCGGGCAGCACCGGGTGGACATGATCATCGAATCCTGGGAAAAGCAGAAGGAAATCAAGAACATCATGGTGTTTCTGCAGGGGCATGATGTTTCGGCGGCGCATGCGGCCAAGATTTATCAGGCCTACGGCCCGGAGGCTATCCGGATGATCCGGGAGAATCCCTACCGGATGGCGGACGATATCTGGGGAATCGGATTCCGGACCGCGGATACCATTGCCCGGAAGCTGGGACTGGAAATGGACAGCCCGGTGCGGATCAGGGCGGGGCTGCTGTATACCCTGTCCCAGGCCGCGGACAATCAGGGCCACGTCTATCTGGAGCAGAGCCAGCTGATTCAGCAGGCTTCCGCCATTCTGTCCACGGATGAATATAAAACGGATGAAACCCGGCTGTTCCGGACGCTGCAGCAGATGATGGAGGACAGGGATGTCCGGACGGAGGAGCTGAAGGCGGATCTGATGCCGGAGGAGGCGCCTCATCTGGCGGTGTACCTTCCTCCCTTCTATTTTGCCGAAATCGGCGTGGCCGGGAAGGTCCGGGCGCTGATGGAGGCGCCGGCGCAGGTGCTGCCCGAAGCGGATCTGGATGCGCTGGAGAGACGGAACCGGATCGAATACGACGGGGTGCAGCGGGAAGCCATCCGCTCCGCCCTGCGCCACAAGGTGCTGATTCTTACCGGCGGGCCGGGCACGGGCAAGAGCACCACGACCCTGGGCATGATCCAGGCGATGCAGGCGGCGGGGCTCCGGATTTCCCTGGCGGCGCCCACCGGACGGGCGGCCAAGCGGATGACGGAAGTGACCGGGATGGAGGCGAAGACCATTCACCGGCTGCTGGAATACAGTCCGTCCGAGGGATACAAGCGGAACGGGGACCATCCCCTGGAGACGGACGCGCTGATCGTGGACGAGTGCTCCATGATCGACCTGATTCTGATGAACAGCCTGCTGAAGGCGGTTCCCCTGAACGCCCGGGTGATTCTGATCGGGGACACCAGCCAGCTGCCTTCCGTGGGCGCGGGAAACGTGCTGAAGGATCTGATTTCCTCCGGCACCGTGCCGGTGGTGGAGCTGAAGCGGATCTTCCGCCAGGCCCGGACCAGCCGGATCGTGATGAATGCCCACCGGATCAACGCGGGGCAGTTTCCCCAGATCTCCAATGCCCGGGGCAGCGACTTTTTCATGATTCCCGGAGAGCAGGCGGAGGAAACTGCGGCGGAGATCGTGAACCTGGTCAGCCGCCGGCTGCCGGGCTATTTCGGAATCCGGCCGGCGGAAATCCAGGTGCTGGTGCCCATGCAGCGTGGGCCCTGCGGCGCCGGAATCCTGAATCAGCTGCTGCAGGAGCGGCTGAATCCGGGAGACCCGGAAAAAAGCCTGCGGAGATCGGGCACCGTCTTCCGGACCGGGGACAAGGTGATGCAGATCCGGAACAATTATGACAAGGACGTCTACAACGGCGACATCGGCGAGATCAGCCGGGTGAACCCCGCGGAGCGGACGCTGCTGGTGATCTATGAAGGCCGGGAAGTGGCGTATGACATCGCGGAGCTGGACGAGCTGGTGCTGGCCTACGCCACCACCATTCACAAAGCGCAGGGCGCGGAGTATCCGGTGATTGTGATGCCGGTCATCAACAGCCACTTCGTCATGCTGCAGCGGAACCTGATCTACACCGGAATTACCCGGGCCAAAAAGGCGGTGGTGCTGGTGGGAAACAGCCAGGCGCTGGGATACGCCATCCGCAACGACCGGGTCAGCCAGCGGAACAGCCTGCTGGCCGGCCGGCTGACCAGGCAGCAGAGCCCGGCCGCGGAGGAATAAAAACGCTGAAATCAGGATGGATTTCCGATTGCGGGCAGCGCGGAACTGTGCTAGAATTTTTTCAAGGCGGCTTGATATTGGCTGCAAAGGGGAGGAAACAGAAATGATCTATTATGTCAACGCGGCGGCGGAACGGGACGGGGACGGAAGCAGGCAGCGCCCTTTCTGCAGGATTAACGACGCGGCGCAGATTGCCCGTCCGGGGGACGAGGTTGCCGTCGCGCCCGGAACGTATCGGGAATACGTATGTCCCCGGTACGCGGGTACGGAAACGGAACGGATTGTCTATCGCAGCGAAGTGATCGGCGGCGCGCGGATTACCGGCGCGGAGGTGCTGACGGGATGGAAGCGGCTGCGGGGGAATGTCTGGACCGCACGGGTGCGGAACAGCCTTTTCGGCGCCTGGAATCCCTATACCACCTTCGTGGGCGGGGACTGGTATTTTGCTCCCATGATCCGGCACACGGGCTCGGTGTTCCTGAACGACCGGATGATGTATGAAACCGAGACCCTGGAGGAATGCGAGAAGGCGGAAGCGGATCCCTGCTCCTGGCGCCCGGAGGAATCCACCTGGAAATGGTATACCGAACAGGAGGGGGACTGGACCGTCTTCTACGCCAACTTCCATGACCTGGATCCCAACACCCAGAATGTGGAGATCGCCGTGCGGCGGAATGTCTTCATGCCGGAGGAGAACGGCATCGGCTATATCACCGTCAGCGGCTTCCTGATGGACAAGGCCGCCACGACCTGGGCGCCTCCCGCGGCCTATCAGGACGGGCTGATGGGCCCCCACTGGAGCCGGGGATGGATCATTGAGGACTGCGAAATCTGCAACAGCAAGTGCTGCGGTATTTCCCTGGGCAAATACCGGGATCCCGAGAACGACATGTACTTCTTCACGAAGCATGTGAAGAGCCCCACCCAGATGGAGCGGGATGCGGTGTGCAGGGGCCAGTACCACGGATGGCTGAAGGAAAAGGTCGGCGGGCACATCATCCGCCGCTGCCATGTGCATCACTGCGAGCAGACCGGCATCGTCGGCCGGATGGGCGCCGTGTTCTCCACGATTGAGGACTGCCATATCCACCATATCTGCAACTCCAGCCAGCTGGGCGGCGCGGAGACCGCGGGAATCAAGCTGCACGCGGCCATCGATGTCACCATCCGGCGGAATCATATTCATGACTGCATCCAGGGCGTATGGCTGGACTGGGAAGCTCAGGGCGCCCGGGTGAGCCAGAACCTGTTCCACGACAACATGCGGCCGGAGGGCGTGCAGCAGGCGAAGGGCACCATGTTCTCCACGGACGTGTTTATCGAGGTCGGCCACGGACCGACCCTGATCGACAACAACGTCATGCTTTCCAAGGTATCCATCACCATTCCCAGCGAAGGGATCGCCGCGGTGCATAACCTGATGCTGGGCGGATTCTCCCTGATCAACTCGGGAGTGGACAGCGTCGTCAACGGCCAGCGGGAGCCCCGCTACACCCCCTACCATATCCGGCACCGGACGGAGGTGGCCGGTTTCATGACCATCCTGCACGGGGATGACAGGGTATACAACAACATCATGGTCCAGCACTATCCCATCGAGCATCCGGACTGGACGCCGGAAGCCCATGAGAACGAGGTGGTGGGCACTTCTCCCTTTGATATCTTCCCCTCCTATGAGGAGTGGATCGCCAACTTTGAGATGGACAGCAGGGAGCCCAACATGGGCGCGCTGGCAGCCTATCATTTCGGACACCTGCCTGCCTGGGTCGGCGGAAATGCCTATCTGAACGGCGCGACGGTCAGCCGGCATGAGCATACCGGATTCCGGGCGGAGGGCGAAAAGGCGGAAATCAGCCTGGAGGAGAAGGACGGGCACTGGGTGCTGAAGACGAATATCTATCAGATCCTGAAGGATTTCCGGGCCGGGATTATCACCAGCGACCTGCTGGGGAAGGCTTTCGAGCCGGAACAGCGGTTTGAAAATCCGGACGGCACCGCGATTACCTTTGACCGGGACTTTACCGGAAAGCATCGGGGCGTGGAAGCTTTGCCCGGCCCCTTCGCGGAGGGCGGAGACGAAATCACCGTCTGGTAAGACGCAAAAACGCACAGCGCGCGCCGGGGATTTTCCCCGGCGCGCTTCTGAAAATCCAGGAAAGGGACGGTACGAGATGAGCCTTACATCCCTGATTCTGAAATTTGCCGCGCCGGTTCCGAAGCCGGAATCCTACAGCCGGTTTCTGTTCGTGGGACCGCACCCGGACGATGTGGAGATCGGCGCGGGAGCCACCGCGGCGAAGCTGGCAAAGGCCGGAAAACAGGTGACCATCCTGGTGTGCCTGGACGGAAGGTACGGGGACGGGCTTTCCGGCGGCGTAAGAGGCGACGATCTGGCGAGAACACGGCGGGAAGAAGCGGTCCGGGCGGCGGCGCGGCTGGGAGTGAAGGACGTGCTGTTCCTGGGAAGGCTGGACGGCGGGGTGAAGGCGGTGACGCCGGAGGAGGCCGCGGAGGCGGAGATGCTGTGCGACGGGGGCTTCTATGAAATGAAGGACCTGGTCCAGGGCCTTGCGGACGCGGTGACCCGGACACAGCCGGAGGTGATCTTCGGACCGGATCCCCTTTCCCGGAGCGAATGCCATCCGGATCACCTGAACGCAGGAAACGCCGTGCGGCAGATTGCCTGCTTCTCGCCGTATCCGGGTATCATGTCCCGATATCCGGCGAAAGCTCCGGAGGACGGGAAGGCAGGAGCACCGGTGCAGGCAGCGGCGTTCTATATGACTGCCCGGCCGAACCGGTACATCCGGACCGACGGCGCGCTGCTGAAAGCGCAGCTGGAAGCGATCGCCGCCCATCGGAGTCAGTTCCCCGGCGGATCGGCGGAGCTGAAATCCGTGTCGACCTATCTGCGGCTGCGCTCCTTCAATTTCGGCCTGCACCGGGCCGGGCTGCACGGGGAGGGGTTCCGGGTGTACGGCCAGACCCAGATGCACTGTCTGCCGGAAGCGGGAGAATAGACGGGGAAGGTTTTCGGGATCCGAGCTGTGCATCCATTCCGGCGCTGCTGTTCTGATCATAACCGCTCAACCGCCCTTTACGACAAAAATGGATTTGACTTTTTCAGGGAAGTATGATAAGATACAGCCTGTTGAGCGCTCGTAGCTCAGTTGGATAGAGTGTCAGACTCCGACTCTGAAGGTC
>CAMNKK010000112.1 GCA_946542235.1 uncultured Clostridia bacterium
ATGAGGCGGATGATCTCCCGGAAGGGCATGCACAGCTCGTCCGCCTCCTGGGCCCGGTGGGTCCGGAGGATGGTTTCCGCCGCCTTCTCCATGGCGGGGAAGGCGGAGCGGGTCAGCTGATTGGCATAGATCACGATATTGACCCCGCGGGATTTGAACTCCTCCTCCGTGACGGAGTTGAAGCTGGTGGGCACCACCACCAGGGGGGTGCCGGCATCCCGGGCGCGGAAGCGCTCCACGAACTCGAAGATCTCCGCCGGGTCCTTCTTCCGGGAATGGATCATGATGGCGTCGGCGCCGGCGGCCACGAAGGCGAAGGCCCGGGCCAGGGCGTCCTCCATCCCCTTCTCCAGGATCAGGCTTTCGATCCGGGCGCAGATCATGAAATCCTTTGTCCGCTGGGCGCGCTTGCCGGCGGATATTTTTTCGGCGAAATGCTCGATGGAATCCTGGGTCTGGGCCACCTCCGTGCCGAAGAGGGAATTCTTCTTCAGGCCGGTTTTATCCTCGATGATCACCATGGAGACGCCCATGCGCTCCAGGGACCGGACCGTATACACAAAATGCTCCGTCAGCCCGCCGGTGTCCCCGTCGAAGATGATGGGCTTGGTGGTCACCTCGCAGATTTCGTCCACCGTGCGGAAGCGGGAGGTCATGTCCACCAGCTCGATATCCGGCTTGCCCCGGGAGGTGGAATCGCAGAGGGAGGAGATCCACATGGCGTCAAACTGGCGGACGCCGCCGTTTTCCGCGACCTTCGCGTGCTCGACGATCAGGCCGGTGAGGCCGCTGTGGGCCTCCATGGCGGAGACGGTGCCCTTCATGGCCAGCAGCTTTTTCAGCCGGCCCCGGCGCAGATCCGGCGTGGCCAGCTCCAGCCGGGCGCGCTTCTCCAGATCCGCGTAGGCTTCCTCCCGGGCATAGGGGAACTCCACGAGCTTTCCGCCGTAGCTTTCCAGAATCTCCTGCACCTCCCGGCGGATCGGGGCCTGCACCCCGGTGACCCAGTCGTCCCCGTGGACCACATAGTCCGGGCGGTAGCGCTCCAGATTCTCCCGATAGCTGAGGGTCCGCTGCTCCACGACCTGGTCCACCAGGGCCAGGGACCGCATCAGGGCCGCCCGCTCGGCAAAGGGAACCAGGGGGAAGCGCTTGTATCCCGCCACCGCCTCGTCGCTGAGGACGCCGACGATGAGCCGGCCCAGCCGCCGGGCCCGGCGCAGCAGGGCGATATGCCCGCTGTGGAGCAGATCCGTGGAAAAGCAGAGATAGACCGTCCGGTTTTCGAAATCGGCCAGGCGGGCGGAAACCGACGCCAGATCCTCCGGGGTATCAATTTCGGCGCAGAGCCGGTCCCGGACGTCCAGCGCGGTGATCCCGATTTTGCCCCTCAGCCGGTTCAGGGCCTCCTCGGCATAGCAGGAGGTCTCCCCCCGCTCGCACATCTCCGTGATCTTATCCAGCCACAGATCCCAATCCACGGGGTACAGATGATACAGCGCCTGGGCCTCCACGGCGTGATCATAGACGTCGACGCCCACCTTCAGCACATGATAGCCCACGGTCTCAGCCTTGAAATCCTTCTCCGGCAGGGGAAGGGTGGAAGAGACCTTCATGCAGCTGTAGGGGCAATTCACCAGATCCTTCAGCACGGAGGGCTCGAAAACCAGGTCCCCGTGCATCATCACGATCTCCTGGCCCCGGAGCAGATCCCGGGCGCAGTAGATCGAATAGATGTAATTGGTCTCCGCGTAGCGGGGATTGCGGACAAAGGTAATCTGCATCCCGGATCCCAGGGACCGGCAGTAATCCATCAGCACCTGATCATAATACCCGGTGGTGATGATCGCCTCCCGGACCCCCGCCTCCTCCAGCAGCCGCAGCTGGCGGGAAAGGATGGTCTCCCCGGGGGAAATCTCCGTCATGCACTTGGGCTGCTCGCTGGTGAGCGCCCCCATCCGGCTGCCCATGCCGGAATTGAGAATCAACGCCTTCATTCCTGTCCGTCTCCTTCCGCGGGCATGCCCTCCGTCCGCTCGCTGACGATATAGCGGGGACGATGCTTCGTCTCCAGGAAGATCTTGCCCACATATTCCCCGATGACCCCCAGGGAGATCAGCTGGATGCCTCCCAGCAGCGCCACGGCGATCAGGGTGCTGGCCCAGCCGGCCACCGCCCGGCCCGAGGCCCAGGCGATGAGGGCATAGAGGATCAGCAGAAAGGAGATCACCGAGATGATGACCCCCAGGCCCGTGATGATCCGGATCGGCTTGACGGAGAGGCTGGTGATGCCGTCAAAGGCCAGGGCCAGCATCTTCTTCAGGGGATAATGGCTCTTCCCCGCCAGGCGCTCGTTCCGGTCATAATAGACGCAGGTGCTCTTGAACCCCACCAGGGGAAACATGCCCCGCAGGAAGATGTTGACCTCCCGGAAGCCGGCGAATTCCCGCAGCACCCGGGCGGACACCAGCCGGTAATCCGCGTGGTTGTAGACCGTGTCGGCCCCCATCCAGTTCAGCAGGCGATAGAAGGCCTGGGCGGTGAACCGCTTGAAGAAGGTATCCGTCTTCCGCCGGGCGCGGACGCCGTAGACGATCTCCGCGCCGGAAAGATATTCCTCCACCATCTGATCCATGGCCCGGATGTCGTCCTGGCCGTCGCAGTCGATGGAAATCGTGATGTCGCAGCGGTCCCGGGCCTCCATGAGCCCGCAGAGCAGCGCGTTCTGGTGGCCCCGGTTCCGGCTGAGGCAGAGCCCCTGGAAATGGGGGTCCCCGGCGCTCAGCTCCTGAATGATCCGCCAGGTTTCGTCCCGGCTGCCGTCATTGACAAAAAGGATCCGGCTGTCCGGATCGATTTTGCCCGCCTCCGCCAGGCGCGCCACTTCCTGCCGGAACATGGGCGCCGTCAGGGGCAGCACCTCCTGCTCGTTGTAGCAGGGTATCACAATATACAGTACGGGTTTTTTCTCCATCTCTGTCCGCTCCATTCGGGTCCCCCCTTTCCGTTTCCCCGGCCGCCGGGGGCCGGGAATCCGCGGAAGCCTTATTCCAGCATCCGGGCGATGGCGGCGGGATCCGTCAGCTCATAAATGGTATAGCCCCCGATGGAGGCCTTCTCCTCCAGGCCTTCCACCGCCTCCAGGATCTCCTCCGTGCTGGGGCCCAGCTCCTCCGGGTCCAGCAGGAGGCAGGCCTTCTGCTCCGCGGCCCAGGCCACGTCATACAGGCTCTCGTCCGCCATCCAGGCATAGTAGCGCAGGGGCTTGCGGCGGCCGGAGGCCACCAGGGACACGGACCGGGCCTGGCCGTCGGTGAGCTCCATGATGACCCCGCCGTTCCAGTAGGAAGCGTAGATCAGGGTGTAGCCCTCCTCCCGCACATAATCCGCGATGGGCCGCAGGGCGGTAATGGTGTCCGTGGACTCGACGGTCAGCCCGCCGTAATGGATCTCTCCCCCGCTCTCCGCCGGATCCCGGAAGAAGGCGGTATAGAAGAAGCCGTGGGCGATCAGCAGGGCGCAGGCCAGCAGGGCCGTCCCCTGCCGGACCGACAGGGCCGGGCTCTCCAGCCCCAGCAGGGATTTCAGATTCCACCCCAGGGGCTCCGCCTCCGCCCGCCGGGCGTCCGCCTTGCCCAGGGCCGGGATCATCCACAGCACCACCGGCAGATAATACAGCTCATAGAAGAAGAAGGTATTGCCCAGGAAGCAGAGCACCAGCGTGGTCACCGCCACGGTGGACAGGAAGAAGCCGGCCAGGAACCGGGCGTCCGGATCCTGGGTGCGCAGGAAGGTCATGACGGAAAGCACCAGGGCGATCAGCACGGCGGCGACCCCGGCCACGGAAAGCATGCCGTGGAGGTCGAAGAGCTGGATATTGTTCTCGAAGCCCACGGAGGCCAGGAAGCCCTCCAGCACCGCCTCCCGCTTGTCCGGCTCCGCCAGGAAAAGGGTCTGGCTGTCGTAGGACTCAAAGGAATAGATCTCCGACAGCACGTAGCTGTTCAGCAGATACCCCAGGGTGATGGACAGCACCAGGGCCCCCGCCCAGCACAGGGAGGGGAGCTGGGCCCGGAGGCCGTTCTCCTTCTTCTCGCTCCAGGCCGCGCAGAGCACCGCCGACACCCCCGCCGGCGCGGCGCAGATCAGCATCTGGCGGATGCCCGCCATGCCGGCCAGGAAGCCGGTGACGCACATGCAGCCGCCCCAGAGGAGCAGCTTCCACCAGCGCTGCTTTTCCTCCGCGCGGCGCCGGACGCCCAGATACAGCCCGATCATCAGGAAGGTCAGGGTGACGACGGCGATATAGTAGCCGTGGAAGATCACGATCCGCCCGTAGGGCACGGAAAAGGGCAGCAGCAGGGCCGCCCCGGTGACGCAGAACATATTCAGGCTCATGCGGCTCTGGCGGGCCAGCAGCCCGTAGGCCCCCAGCATCAGCAGCTGATGGATCACCGAGCTCCAGAACCGGACCAGGCTCCAGTCCCCGCAGATGCGGAACAGCAGGCTGTAGACGATCTGCACGTCCACCACGAAGAGCTCCGTGCCGTAGCGGAAGCTGTCGGAGATGATCCCGCCCTCCCGGGCCAGCTTCTCCCCCAGAATCAGGTTGGCCGAGGCGTCGCTGTCCAGCAGGACCTCCGGGATCGCCCAGTCGGTCCGGATGGTCATCACCAGGGCCAGGATCAGCAGCGCCACGGACAGGACCCGCTTGATCAGCGCGCGGACATTCGGAGCGGTCAGTTGCATGAATCGTCCATCCTTTCGGTGTCATACTCAATCACATACTGGGGGCTGCGGTTCATGGAAATAAAAATCCGGCCCACATATTCCCCCACCAGGCCCAGCATGCTCATCAGGATGCCGGAAAGCAGGAGCATCAGGGCCACCAGGCTGGTCCAGCCCTCGTTGAAATCCCTGCCCATCAGCTTCATGACCACCAGCACCACCCCGACGATCAGCCCCAGCAGCGCGGCGCCGGCGCCGGTGAAGGTGGCGATCCGCAGGGGCTTGACGGAGAAGGAGGTGAAGGCGTTGGTCCACAGGCGGAAGAGGGAAAAGAAGTTGTAGCCGCTGTGGCCCTCCGCCCGGGGCAGATGATCCACCGGCACGTTGGTCACCCGGGCGGCGGACTGCAGGGCCAGCCCGTCCACGAAGGGGAAGGGGCTTTCGCAGCGGATCATCTGGTCGACGACGAAGCGCTTGCAGGCCCAGTAGCTGGCCAGATACAGATCCTTCGGCTTGTTCAGCATCCAGGTGAACATCCGGTTGGTCATGCGGGAGCCCAGGTCCCGGTAGCGGGAATGCTGATCCCGGGCATAGTCCGCGTAGACGATGTCGTGGCGGCTGTCCAGGGCGTCCAGCAGGCGGAACATCTGGGAGGGCGGGTTCTGGCCGTCGTCATCCAGGGAGACCACCGCGTCCCCCGTCACCTGGCGGTAGCCCGCCATCAGGGCGGCATGCTGGCCGAAGTTCCGGCTGAAGCAGATGCCGTGGATCCGGGGATCCTCCCGCTGCAGCCGCAGGATCAGGTCCCAGGTTTCATCCGGGGGATTGTCGTTCACCAGGATGATCTCGTAATCCGTCCCCGGGCGGGAAGCCATGGTCTTCCCGATCTCCGCCACCACGGGACCCAGCGTATTCACGCTGCGGTAGCAGGGAATCACACA
>CAMNKK010000113.1 GCA_946542235.1 uncultured Clostridia bacterium
ATATGGCGGCTGGCTTGCCCGCCGTCAGATTCTCAAAGGCACTCCGCCGTGAAAGGAGGATCTGATCAGGCTGCCTTGATCTCCCAGAAGCCGTCCCGGATTTCCCGGGAAAGATCGAACCTGGCCCAGGCAAGGATCGCGCTGTCACTGGGGGCAGGCTTCCGCTTTTCCGACCGGGCTTCCCGCATCATTCTGCCGCAGGCCCGGTCGCCGGAGGTGAAGTATTTCTGCACCGGCTTTCTGAATACGAATACCCGGATCATCCGTTTGATTCCTCTGGTTCTCTGTACCGAATTCATGTTTCTGCCTCCCTTTCCTTATGCCGCTTCGGGCGCCGGGAATTCTTCCTCTGCCGGGACGGGCTCCGCCTCTTCCCCGGGCATTTCCTCCTGCAGGTACTTGCGCCAGGCATATCCCAGCACGCGCAGGAAGCCCCGCTCTGTTTTCTCCGTTTCCGGATCATCCAGCCAGTTCCAGAAGAAAAGCGGCGTGCATTCATAGCCCAAAGCGATCTCCGGAAGCTGCTTTCTGCTGTACCGGCAGCCCCAGGACAGAAGCTCCTCCGTGATGTCCGCGATCATGTCTTTCCAGGTCATTCCCTGCGCTCTTTCCATCCTTCGCACCTCCTGCATGTCTCCGGTTTCCGTTTCCGGGTCTCTTTTTCTCTCCCGGCATACACATGGTACCAACTTCGATGTTGCATTTTTCAGTCATCTCGGTTATCCTTGAGCCGAAACCGAAGGCGGATACAGGCGAAGAGGACGGAAGAAAGCAGGGAGGCGACGGCGATGCTTCAGGAAACAGGGAAAAAGATCATCATCCTGTATATTCTGCAGATCCTGCAGAAATACACGGATTCCGGCCATACCATGACGCAGCAGCAGATTGCCGATAAGCTGCGCAGCGAATACGGCCTGGATATCAACCGCTCCACCGTCAAGCGGAATCTGTTCGATCTGATCGAGGCCGGGTATGATATCCAGTACACCGAAGTCACGCGGACGCATGTGAATAAAAAGACGGGTGAGAAAGAGGAAAATACGATCTATACGGACCTGTATTATGAACATGACTTTACGGAGTCGGAGCTGCACATGCTGATAGACGGCCTGCTGTTCTCCCGATCCGTGCCCTACAGGCAGCGGAAGAGCCTGATTGACAAGCTGGGCAGGCTCTCCAGCTCCTATTTCAACCAGCGCATGAACCACATGCACTGCATGTCGGCGGATTCCCCGCAGAATCCGGAGCTGTTCCACACCATCGACATCCTGGACGAAGCGATCACGGAAGGCAGACAGATCCGGATTTCCTACTGCCATTACGGAACGGATCTGAAGCTCCATCCCGGCCTGAACCCGGACGGCACCGTAAAGCGGCAGACGCTGAATCCTTACCAGATGATCGCCAGCGAGGGCCGGTATTACCTGATCTGCAACAACGATCATCATGATACGGTTTCCAATTACCGGATTGACCGGATCACGGATATCGAGCTGCTGGAGACCCCCGTCAAGCCGAAAAGCCGGGTGCAGGGCCTGGAGGACGGCCTGAACCTGCAGGAGTACGTATATCAGAACCTGAATATGTTCTCCGGAAAAGCGGAGGATGTGGAATTCGTCATCCCGAAAAAATCCGTCAGCCTGATCATTGATTTTTTCGGAAAGCATGTATCCTTCCATGAGCGGGAGGACGGCATGATTTCCTGCCGCCTCCTGGTCAGCCGGGAGGCGATGAAGCACTGGGCCGTGGAGCATGCGAACCTGGTCCGGGTCGTCTCTCCGTCCGGTCTGGTGGAAGAGATCCGGGAGGAGCTCCGGAAGGCATTTGCGCTGTATGAAATGGAAAACCGGATCTGAGTCGGGAGGCGGGTTTTCCCTGCCTGATCTGCGCCGTTGGCAGGCTGCTTACTCCGGATCCGCGGTCAGACGGAAATCCTGGCCGTTCAGCCAGCGTACGCCGTCGGCGTCCTGAACCGGATCCGCGGCGGGAACCAGCCGGGCCGTGAAGGGCGGCGCTTCCTCCCCGGTATCGGACCGGGTGAAGGAGAGGGTGATTTCCCCCGCGGCGTCTCCCAGGCTTCCCTCCAGCAGAAGGCTGCTGATCCGCCTGCTCCGGGGAGGCAGGGAAACGCTTGCCTCGCCGCCGGAGGGCAGGCCGCCGATCAGGCAGGGGCCGCATTTGATGCGTGACCATTGATCCGTCCCGTTGATCCATTCCAGAGACAGGACCGTTCTTTTGGACCCGGAAACCATCCGGCGGAGTCTGACGGAAATACCGTCCTGATCCATCAGCAGGGGAAGGTCTTCCTCCCGGACCGCGGGCAGAGCATCCGGCGCCTGCTTCACGTCGACGGCGGTGACGCTCCGCTGTATTTTCCGCTTCTCTCCCAGGGGAACGGGTTCCTTCAGCGTCATCCGGTCAATGAAGGGAGTGATCTCATAGGCATAGCCGTTGCCGAAGCCGCCGATATAGCTCTGCAGGAACTGATCGTTTGACGCATCCAGCAGGACGTCGCCGGTGATCCCCTCCCGGATCCCCCGAAGCGTCCGTTTTGTATCCATCAGTTCCCTGACCAGGGCCTCCATATTTGCGAGCATATCCCTGTATTCATCATGTCCCGCATCCACGATTTGCCGCAGCGCGGCGAGCATGTCATCACTGTACCTCTCGAAGTTGGACCGCACGACCCGGATCTCTTCCAGCTGCCGGTGGCCTGCGCCCTGAAGGAGGTTATCCTCCAGCACCACAAAACGGATCTCCTCGCCGTTCAGGTCGAACAGCCCGGAGAGGAAGTTGAATTCGCGGACGGTAAAAATCCGGCTTCTGCCCGGAGGAAGCGTATCCAGGGATCCGCCGGCATGGATCCCGTTGAACAGCACATCCCCGAGATAAATCTTTTCCGCGCCTTTGTTTTCCGCCAGGATCCGGAGCTCCCAGCCGATCTGGTTATCCTCCTGCATGGAAAGGAGCTTCAGGGTCAGGTCTTCCGTCTCCTCCTCCGCCAGGGGAGGCACCGGCTCCGGCCGCAGCGCGGTCAGGTCGGAGGAAGGGAAAGGAATGCGGAAGGCAAGCTCCTCCGTCTCCCGGCCTTCCCGTTTCAGACTGAACTCCCCTTCCAGGCTTTCCAGGCTGTCCAGCTCCCACAGCTGCAAGCCGTCCACGTTCACGGTTTCCCTGGCGGTTTCACCGGGCTGAAGGGTGTCGGACAGAAACACATCCAGAATTCGGGAGCCGTTCAGCACCGGATAGACCATCTGAACCCGAAGCTCTTCCGCGCCCTCGTTCCGCAGCGTCCACTCCAGCTGCAGCATCGGCTGCTCCGGAGAGCTGTTGGCGCGGCAGAAGCACTCCGCGTGAAAGCCGTCCCCATCCACGGCGCCGTCTCCCTGGGGCAGGAGGACGGCCAGGTTCCGGTTCGGCAGCGGAACCGGCAGGCTGCAGATGCTGTTCTGCTGGGCGTCGGTCAGCAGAAATACGGCATAGAGCTGCTGGGTGAAATCCGCGCTCATCATCCGGAATCTCCAGCTGTTGGGAAGATACAGGACGTACGAGCTGAAGGTATCGTCATTCCGCGTCCATTCCTGGAAGGGGGGCAGGGCGCCCTGATCGTCCGCTCCCGGAAAAATCCGGTTGTCGTTTGTCATCAGCAGCATCTGATAATCCGCCTCTGAAACCTTCTGCCGGCTGGACATGGTTTCGGTTGCCTCGTCCCATGCGTTGATCCGCAGGATGCCGGGATATTCCGACCGATCCGCCGGGTCCAGCTCAAATTGGACAGGCGTCTGGCCCGAGGTGATCAGACTGGTCCGGTAATAGGATCCCGAGACGACATTCCGGCTTCCGTCGCTCGTCTGGGAAAAGCCGATGGGTCCCTCCGTGCTGTGATCCTCCAGCTCGACATACAGCGCCCGCCCGTCCCAGGCCGCCCGCAGGGAATGGTTGTCCGTCATCTCCGCATGGCAGGTGGCCACCAGGGTGCAATCCGACATTTCGTTTCCTCTCAGATCCCGCAGGATCAGCACCTGGGCGGAAACGGCATTCTTCTCCTGCTCCGCCGATAGAGGCATTTCAAAGATATACGTCCCTTCCCCGTCCCGGGTCACCTCCTTCGGGATCAGATTCCGCCACAGGAAGAGCCTTTCCCCGGTCAGAATACGGCCGAAGGACCGCACATAGGCCTGATAGCCCGGGCTGAAGCTGATTTCCTCGTATCCGGCCTTCCATTTCTCCAGATATCCCTTTTTATTCGCATAGGGGTGATACATCGTCAGCCCGAAGGCGTTTTCTTCGTTTGTCCGGTTCCAGACAACCATCCGGTCCAGGCAGGAGAGCAGCTTCCCGGTTTCCTCCGTGGGTTCCAGATGGGATACAAAATCCCGCACGTCCACCAGGTCGAATCCGGTTTCATTCTGATCGGGCGCCGCCTTGCCGAAGCCCGTGGAGCTCATCCGCATTCCCGACAGGGCCGGAAAGTTTTCCTCCGTCATATTCTTTTCCAGCGAGGCAAACACCGGATCCATCGCTTCGATGGTTTCCGCGGCGGCCGCCAGATCGATGCAGGACAGCGTCAGAATCTCGCCGCTGTTCTCCTGGTTTTCGAAATAGGCGTCCACGATCCGCCGGCCCGTCTCCGCGCCGTTCCGGTCCCGGGGCAGATCCTTCAGAAAGGCGTAATTCCATCCGGAGGCCGGTTCCGTCTCCTGGGACGCCACCATGTATTCCGCGTAGGGCGCCAGCTGGCCGGCCACCTCCAGCGAGCTCATCAGGCAGGCGTCAAAGCCGATCCAGCTGAGCTTTCCCGGCAGGGCGGCCGCCTCCAGCGCCTGGGTCACCTCGCGGAGGGACAGGCGGTCCATCCCGTGGGTTTCGTCCCAGCAGACGCCTTCCAGCGGTCCTCCGCCGTGATCCCACAGGATCAGGGCATAGTTTTCCGCCGGCCGCCTGATCTTTCCGAATTCCAGCAGATAGCGGAGAGAGACCGGGTCCCCCATATTGACGGAGGTATTCTCCTGCCAGACCCGGCGGATTCTCCCGCCCGAGATCTCGTAGATTCCCGAGGCGCCCGCCCCGAAAAAGTTGGAGTAGCCGCTGCCGTTGGAGCCGCCGGTCATCACCAGGAGGCTCACGTCCTCCCCCCGGATGCCGGAGGCGGTCATCTCCAGGATATCCGCCGAGGCTGCGCCGAATCCGCTTTCCAGGTTGCTGCCGCACATGTAAATCATCAGCGTCAGCTTCCGGCCCGGGCTCTTTCCGGCGTCCTCGGCCCGGGAAAAGCCGGATATCCCGGCCGTCAGCAGCAGAAGGAAAAGGAGCGCGCAGAGCTTCGGCAACAGAATATTTTCCAGATCCGTTTTCTTTTTCATGGACAGCGTGATTCTCCCCTCTTCGGAAATCAGTTCCGTGTCTTTTTCTGACAGCATGCTTCGGGGCTGTCGCAGATCCCTGTTATTCCTGCGGTGTTTCAGATAAATATAAATATAATCCCTGCGGCCGCCGATTGCAAGAGCAAGTCAAGGAGACAGGGGACGGTTCCGTGTCTCCAAGGAGCGAAAAGGAGACAGAGAACCGTCCCC
>CAMNKK010000114.1 GCA_946542235.1 uncultured Clostridia bacterium
ATCCGGCTGTCAGTCCAGCTTTTCCTCGATGGTGTCCAGGGTTTCCGATACCGCTTCCTTGACCTGCTGCTGGCCTTCCTTGTAGAAATTCACGGCGGTGTCAGCCTGCTCGACAGCGTGCTCGTTGGCCATCTCCTGGAATTCCTTCAGCTTGCCCATATACTTCTTCGGGTTGATCGCGGTGGCAGGCACTCCGGGCACGGCGTGCACTTCATCGGGCAGAGACTCGGCGATTTTATCTTCTATCTCCATCAGCTTCGGGAAGATCTTGTTCCAGGCATCCTTCCGGGCCTCGATCACCACATCCTGAATTTCGCGCATCTGATCATAGTAGGTCGCCATGTTCGCGCGGAGATCCTTCCACTGCTTTTTGGCCTCGTCCTTATCCGTGGGCCATCCCATCAGGGGAGCAAGGCCCATCCACGTCTTCTTTTCCTTTTTGTCACCCATTTTAGTGATCCTCCTCTACTCAGGAACTGTTACTTCATTCTTCGAGCTGTTATGCGGGATTTTCAGCGGGGTTTTCCGCGCTGTTTTCTGTGCCATTCGCCGCCTCGGGAGCGTTCACCGGCTTCGCGGCTTTGGGCTGCGGCTTTTTGCGGGGGCTTTTAGCGGGGCTCTTCTTCGGGGCACTGGTCTTCTTGGGTGCAGCGGCCTTTTCCGGCTTTTTCTCAGCCTTCTTTTCAGCCTTTTCCTCGGCCTTGACTTCGACCTTTTCTTCCGCGCCGTCTTCGGACTTGCTGTCAAGCTGGTCTTCGATGTTCTTCACCGCGTCCTTCACAGCTTCTTTGGTCTGCTCCTGCTGCTGCCTGACGAAATCAATCTGGGAATCAGCCTGCTCCACAGCATGCTCGTTGGCCATTTCCTGGAATTCCTTGATCTTCTTCATGACCTTCTTCGGCTTGATGGCAGGCACTCCGGGCGGGGTGGCCAGTTCATCAGGCAGAGAGTCGATGAAGTTATCCTGCATTTCCATCAGCTTGGGGAAGGTTTTGTCCCATTGCTCTTTCATGGTGTCCATGGTGGTCTTCTGGATGTCAATCATCTGATCCCAGAAGGTTTCCATGGTGGATTTGAAATCTTCCCACTGATCCTTGTAGTCGTCCTTGTCGCCCCACCATCCGAACATGGGCAGCAGCGGCGTGGAACTCAGCCAGTTTTTTTTGGATTTGCTCATTTTGGTTCTCCCTCCAACATTATTCATTTATGTGATCCCGCGTTCGCTGCCTGGACAGCGTCAGCGGGCTTTCACCGGATTGGGTTTCATGGGATTCCTTCTGCTTAATCGTCATCTGAAGCATCTTCAGAATCGGCATCGTCGGAAGAGGTGGTTCTGGGCTGCTCTTTCCTGCGCGTGCTCTTGCCGCTCCTTCTTCCGCCCCATCCCCAGAAGGGCAGGGGAGCCAGGGGCAGCAGGGGAATCACAGGAGGCAGGGGAGGCAGGATGGGCACGACAGGCATGGGTACCGGAAGAATGGGAACGTCCAGGTCCGGGAACAGGGGCAGTTCCATCTCCGGGAACACGGGCAGGAACGCCTTGAACATGTCCTGCAGGTCGTTCCACTTGAAGTCTCCGCTCAGGCTGGACAGGGGCAGATTCCGGGAGAGCCTCATCAGCTTCGGAACCAGCCGGTTCATGCTTCCGGGCACATTGTCAATATCGAAGTCGGTGAGCTTCATCACCATATCCCGCATCCCCGGAACGCTGAGAACCTCGGAGATGCCGCCGTCCTTGATTCTCGGAATGGCGGCGAAGATTGCGGACAGGATGTTGTAGGGATCATCCTCCAGCTCCTCCGGAACCCCGGCGTTGATCGTGGCCGCTTCGCCCTTCGGCGCGGGGAAGAGAAGGATGTCCTCGACGCTGCCGTTCAGCCGGACCGGCTTGACGTCGAAGCGCCGTCCGTCCACGCCGGTGGCCCCCAGTCTCCGGATATCCACCTTTCCGCCGGAGTTCAGGGGAATGCTCTCCACCAGGACACACTGGCTGGGCAGATTCGTGTCCGCGATCTTTCCATCCTGGATGAATACCTGGATCAGTGCCCTGCGCACCGTCCCCAGCTCGTCCCCTTTATTGGTCGTTTCCACATAGAGGATGGGGACGTTGTCATGCAGAATCTTGTGGAATTCCGGCGCGATGCCGCAGGCCGCGATTCCCGGCTGGGAGGTAACTGCGTTTTCGATCAGACCCGCGTCGAACCGGATGCCGGCGTTATTGACAAAGAACTGATTGGATCGGCCGATGCAGGTCATGCTTCCGTCCTCGTTGACCCTGACCAGATCGTTGGAGTTGAAATAATCTTCCCCGTCGATGTTTGTCAGCTCAAAGATCACGGTGTCATCCAGCCGCCCGCTGCTCATGGTCGGGGAGGAAATATGCAGGACGCCGGTGCGGGGCCCGTCCTCCAGATTGTAGTATTTATCCTCGTCTTCGGAATAGATCTTGACTTTGAACCCGGGCAGCGGGAAGCCGATGGCGTCATCCTCCCTGTCCGAGGGAGAAACGATGCAGGCTCCGCCCAGCTCGGACAGACCGTAGCCGTTGATGATTCGGGCAGGGGAGCCGCAGGATCGCAGATAGTTATTGAAGCTCTTCCTGAATTCAGGAGAAACATAGGTGCCGCCCATGAATACCAGCTTCACCCTGGACAGGTCCATATCCGGCATCCCCTTGTTCCAGGTGTCCAGCATGGCCATGCTGGTAAAGAGGATATTGATGCCGAATTCCTCAATGGCTCTGGCATAATGGGGATTGGTGACGCCCAGAGGCAGCGTGACGACCTCCATGCCAAGCCCGAGGGGCGTATGCAGCATATCCACCATGCAGTAAACCCAGGACATATTCATGCCCATGCAGGTCACCATGTGTCGGGGGGCGGCTTTGAAATCCGGCAGCATCTCCTTCGCTTTGATGGCGGAGAGTACGAAGGAGTTCAGCGCTCTGTCGGAAAGGGGGACAGGCTTGTGGATGCCGCTGACCGTGCCGGTGGTGTGCAGAATAATGGAGGATTCAGAGGGATCTGAATTTCCATAATAGATGGGCTCCGCCTCGTGATCCTTCAGCAAATCCGCCATCAGAAGGCCGCCGGACAGCTCGCGGAACATGAGGGTGTTCAGCTTGCGGATCGTATCCAGCATGGGAATGCTGTACTCGCCGCCCATGGGGCTTTCCAGCAGGATAATATTCCGAAGCCCCAGCAGCTCCCGGTCGCGCATCAGCCGCTTCATGACATTTGGGAAAGCGCAAACCTCGGAGATCAGCAGATCGGTAATCTTTTCCTTTTCGATCATGGCGCGGATCCGCTTTTCATCATACAGGTCAAGATGATAAATGACGGATACGGAAGCCCCGGTCATGTTCAGACCGTAGAAGGCCAGGATCGTTTCTGTCTGCTGTACGCCGATGAGCCCCACGCGGGAATGATTCTCTCCGGTAATGTGAGCGGCGGTGAAAGCTTCCGCGTACTTTTCCCAATACCGGAACATCTGGCGGTAGGTGTATTTGCGATAGCCGTCATGAAGCGCCACGCTGTCCAGCTGCTCCTCGCTGCAGGAATTCATTTCCCTGATAAAGGACCAGCATTTCTGGTTGGCTGCTTCACCGCTTTCGATGCGGCTCTTTAGCTTTTTCAGCTGTTCTGCTTCCGTTTTGCTCATTCCGTCGTCCCTTTCCCGCGACTGACAGATCGGTCAACCGCATTTTCCACAAAACTTTTCGATTCAGTTTAAAACTTCTCTCTCTCAAAGATCAAGGGGGGTTTCCAGAATGTCAAGTCCTGTTTTGAGCGTCATGCATTTGACATTCTGGAAACTCCCTTGACGGGAAGGAGAAGAGCTCATAAAATCAATATGTTTTAGTTTCTGATGATTTCACGGCAAAAGGATGCCGAAGGGATGGACAGAAGGACAGAAGCGCAGGAGGAAGGAAAGAAATGTTTCCGCTCATGGTGATGGCCAGGATCGGTTTCGGCCTCATGCTCTGCAGGAATGCCGCATTGCTGGCGGAACATATGCGCGAGCCGGACAGGCCGGAAAAGAACAGGGTCAGGGCAACGGTCGACGGAAAACCTGTCAGCTCCTATGTTATGGAGAATACTTCCAGCCGCCAATAGAAGGAGAAGCATAGAGAAAAAGCATGAACAGGACAAAGAAGACCGTTCTTTCCATCTCGGCAGGCCTGCTGGTGCTTCTGAACACCGGCCTGGTCGGGGGCAGCAGCTATCTGGTCAACGTCGCCATCGGCCGATCCTCAGCCCTCGAAAACATCGCGCCGGAATCCACCCTGTCCGAGGAAGCCGCCCGGGACATCGACCGGAACTGGAAGGAGCAAACCCGGCAGGCTGAGGACTGGATGAAGGAAGCCGACCTGGAAGAGGTACAGGTGCAGTCCGCGGACGGGCTGAAGCTCAGCGGAGAGGCCGTGATCACCGACCCTTCCTCCCATCGATGGGTGATCGCCGTGCACGGCTACCGCAGCAGCCACGGCTCCATGGCCGCCCTGGCATCCTATTACGGCCTCAGAGGCTATAACGCGCTGCTGCCCGATCTGCGCGGCTGCGGGGACAGCGAAGGGGATTACATCGGTATGGGCTGGCTGGACCGGAAGGATATGCTGCAATGGATCGACTGGATCGTCGCCCGGGATCAGGACGCGCAGATCGTGCTCCACGGCATTTCCATGGGCGGCGCGACCGTGATGATGACGGCGGGAGAAGAGCTGCCGGGCCAGGTGAAGGCCGTGGTGGAGGACTGCGGATATACCTCGGTATGGGATATTTTTGCAGATGAAATGGCGTATCTGTATCATCTGCCCGCTTTCCCGATACTGAATATCGCCAGCGGCATATCCAGCCGCCGGGCGAAGTATGGGTTCTCCGAAGCTTCCGCGCTGGATCAGATCGGGAAGGCCCAGGTACCGGTGCTGTTCATTCACGGGTCGGAGGATCAGTTCGTGCATACAGATATGGTGTATCAGTTGTACGACGCCTGCCCCACGGAAAAACGGCTGCTGGTGGTGGATGGCGCGGGACACGGCAATTCCTGCCTCCTCGCGCCGGATACATACTTTGAAACGGTCTTTGGTTTCCTGGAAGCCTATATGTAATGAAAAACTGGTATCAGGTGGAAGATCCTGAAACCGGCATGATCGGCTTTATCAGCAACAAATACGTATGATATGACGGAAAGGAAATGGAACCATGTCAAACGTAAAGAATGACGCAGCAAAAACCCGGGAAGTGGAGGAAATGATCCGGCGGGCCCGGCATCCGGCGGAAAGAGCCCTGTCGATCATCTCCGGCATTCTGACCGTTGGGATCTTTGCGTTCCTGCTCTGGCTGGTGATCTACGTGATCCGGAAGCCAGCGGATGAGAGCGTTGTTGTTTCTTTCCTCGCTTCCTTCCTGGCGATCGAGGAGTCGAGCGCGGGCGATCTGCTGAAGATGGGCGCCTGGGCGGTGCTGGCTGTTTTCCTCTGGATCCTGATCAAGTATGTGGCAGCGCTGATGAAT
>CAMNKK010000115.1 GCA_946542235.1 uncultured Clostridia bacterium
CAAATGAAAAAACTTCTTGCTTTTGTGCTGGCTGCCGTGATGGCGCTGTCAGTATGCCTGACTGCTTCGGCTGAGCTGGCCGGCACATATGACATCACCGTCTGGGTGGCGGACAACGCTGTGGCCCTGACCGAAAAGCAGATCCAGGACTTCAACGCGACCAACACCGACGGCATCGTGTTCAACGCCACGATCGAAGCGGTTTCCGAAGCGGACGCCGCGACCCAGATGATCACCGACGTGGAAGCGGGCGGCGACATCTTCTGCTTCGCGCAGGATCAGTTTGCCCGCCTGGTGCAGGCCAACGCGCTGGCGAAGCTGGGCACCAAGGCGGCGGAAACCGTGACCGCCAACAATGACCCGGCCACCGTGGCGGCCTCCACCTCCGGCGACGTGCTGTACGCCTATCCGCTGACCGCTGACAACGGGTACTTCATGTACTACGACAAGAGCGTGATTCCGGAAGAAGACGTGGATTCCATGGAGAAGCTGATCGCCGACTGCGAAGCCGCGCAGAAGTACTTCGCCTTCGAGCAGCAGACTTCCGCCTGGTACCTGGCTTCCTTCTTCTTCGCCACGGGCTGCAAGTCCGAGTGGAAGACGGATGACGATGGCAACTTCATTTCCGTCAACGACACCTTCAACAGCCCCGCCGGCCTGATCGCCGTCAAGGGCATGAAGAAGCTGGTCAGCTCTCCCTTCCATCTGAGCTCCGGCACCGTGAATGAATTCAACTCCGGCGCGGCCATCGTGGTCAGCGGCACCTGGGACTTCACCGCCGCCAAGGAAATCCTGGGCGACAACCTGGGCGTCACCGACCTGCCTTCCTTCGAAGTGGACGGCAAGGAATATCATCTGGGCTCCTTCAGCGGATGCAAGCTGATGGGCGTGAAGCCGCAGGTGGATGCGGTCAAGGCTGCTGCCCTGCATAAGCTGGCGCAGTATCTGACCGGCGAGAAGGCCCAGATGGAGCGGTTCGAAGAGCTGGCCTGGGGTCCCTCCAACCTGGCGGATCAGGCTTCCGAAGCGGTTCAGGCCAACCCCGGCCTGGCGGCGCTGATTGCCCAGTCTCCCTATGCTGTGCCGCAGGGCCAGATCCACGGCTCCTGGTGGGACATCGCCAAGGTCATCGGCGAGGACGTCAAGAACGCGACGGACGACGCCGGCCTGCAGGCGGCTCTGGACAACTACTATGACAAGATCTCCAGCCTGTTCAAGCTGGACACCTCCGCGCTGCTGTTCGTCGGCGCCTGGAACAACTGGAACAACGCGGACGACACCGATACCTACTATCTGAAGGACGGCAGCGTCACCCTGGATGTTCCGCAGAGCGATTACATGGGCGGCCGGATCGTGAACCCCGGCAGCTGGGATACCGACAAGGGCTTCCAGCAGGTTACCGAAGGCAAGGAGCTGATCCAGGACCTGGGCGAAGAGATCGGCGACAACAACATCGTGTTCCTGGCTCCCGGCAACTACACCGTGACCTGGGACGGAACCGCCATTACCATCGCTGCCAACTGACGCGGATGATTCATCATCTCTGATATGCCTGGCCGGAGCCAATCTCGATTGGTTCCGGCCATTTTACAAGGGAGTGAGGTACCAATATGAAGCAATACTCCGACCTTGAGTTTCTGAAGCTTTCCCGGGGACAGAAGCTCCTGTACAGGCTGCAGCGCTTTCTGATCTCCATTCCCGTTGGGATCGGCCGCTTTTTCATGAAGCTGATCCGGGCGCTGGGAAAGCTGTTTGCCGGAATCGGCCGGGATCTCGGCGAGATCGGCGCCACCTTTGTGCAGGGGGACTGGAAGACGAAAACCTCCTTCTTCATCATGGGCTTCGGCAACCTGGCCCGGGGGCAGATTCTGCGGGGCATTCTCTTCCTGCTGTTTGAAGCCGTGTTCATTGCCTACATGGTGATGTCCGGCGGATACTGGCTGAGCATGCTTCCCTCGCTGGGCATCACCGGCCCCAGCGAGGAATACAGCGAAGTACTGGACGCCTACGTAACCCGGTATCACGACAACTCCTTCCAGATTCTGCTCTACGGCGTGCTGACGATCTTCTTCGTGATCGCCTTTATCTACACCTGGCGGGTGAACGTCCGCCAGAACCGGATGGCCGAGAAGATCCTGGCCTCCGGGAAGAAGCTGAAGAGCGGAAAGGACGACCTTCGTTCCGTGGTGGACGACCAGTTCCACAAGACCCTGCTGGCGCTGCCGCTGACCGGCATCCTGGTGTTCACGGTGCTGCCGATTTTCTTCATGATCCTGGTGGCGTTCACCAACTATGACGGCACGCACAACGGCTACACCAACAGCCTGTTTACCTGGGTCGGGCTGGACAATTTCAACACCATGCTCTCCTGGAACGTGACCGGCGGAGCGGGCACCCAGTCCTACGCGGCCACCTTCGGCGAGGTTCTGCTGTGGACGCTGATCTGGGCGTTCTTCGCCACGTTTACGAACTATTTCCTTGGCATGTTCGTCGCCATGGCGATCAACAAAAAGGGAATCCGGTTCAAGAAGGGGTGGAGAACCATCCTGGTGCTGACCATCGCCATTCCGCAGTTCATCTCCCTGCTGTACGTTTCCAAGATGTTCGCCAAGAACGGCATCGTGAACGGCTTCCTGATGAGCATGGGATGGATTCAGCAGGCGCTGCCCTTCTGGGAGGATCCCACCTGGGCCCGGGTGACGGTGATCCTCATCAACATCTGGATCGGCATCCCCTATCTGATGCTGATCACCACGGGCATCCTGATGAATATTCCGGCGGATCTGTACGAATCCGCCCGGATCGACGGAGCCAACGCCTGGCAGCAGTACCGGAAGATCACCCTGCCCTACATGCTCTTCGTGACCGGGCCGTATCTGCTGACCAGCTTCACGGGCAACATGAACAACTTCAACGTGATCTACCTGCTGACCGGCGGCGCGCCCACCAATCCCGCCGCTTCCTCCGCGGCCGGCGCGGTGGGATACACGGATCTGCTGATCACCTGGCTGTTCAAGATCACCATGGGCGCGGAATCCCAGTACTATCTGGCTTCCGTCATCGGCATCCTGGTCTTCGTGGTGGTGGCGCTGATTTCCCTGGTGGTTTACAACGTGCTGCCCAGTATTAAGAATGAGGAGGATTTCCGCTGATGAGTGAAGCAACTGCGAAACGCCATATGGGACTGCGAGCCTCCCGGGCGGTATCCAATACGCTGATCCATGTGCTGCTGATCGTGATCAGCATCATCTGGCTGATTCCCTTCGTCTGCATCGTGCTGCAGTCCTTCCGGGTGGAGAACACCGGCCCCGTGGGATACATCATCCCGCATCAGTGGGGAACGGGCAACTATACCCGCCTGTTCCAGACGGACTTTCCCCGGTGGTATACCAACACCTTTATCGCCGCCCTGGCCACCGCGGTGCTGCAGACGGTGATCGTGCTGTGCATGAGCTACACCCTCTCCCGGTTCCGCTTCAAGATGCGGCAGCCCCTGATGCGCTTCATGCTGATTCTGGGCATGTTTCCGGGAATGCTTTCCATGATCATCCTGTACCGGGTGCTGAAGGATCTGGGGCTGACCCAGGCCAACGCCGTTCCCGGCCTGATTCTGGTCTACGTGGCGTCCTCCGGAATGGGATACTATGTATCCAAGGGCTTCTTTGACACCATTCCCATGTCCCTGGACGAAGCGGCGCGGGTGGACGGCGCCACCCGGGCGAAGATCCTGTACAAGATTATCCTTCCCCTGTCCAAGCCCATCGTGATCTACACGATTCTGACCGCCTTCATGGGGCCCTGGGGAGACTATGTGTTCGCCCGCTATATCGCCTTCGGCACCTCCGCGGGCAAGAACGTGGCGGTCGGCCTGTATGACTGGCTGAACAAGGATCAGATCTCCAACTGCTATACCATGTTCTGCGCGGGCGGCGTGCTGGTGGCCCTTCCGGTGACCATCCTGTTCCTGTTCCTGCAAAAGTACTATGTGGAGGGCGTTACCGGCGGTGCGGTAAAGGGATAAGCGGACGACGGCGCAGCGAAGGCTGCGGCGATAGGAGGAAAATATGGCAAGTGTAAAGCTGACAGATGTCAAGAAGGTATATGACAACAATGTGACCGCGGTCCACGACTTCAATCTGGAAATCCAGGACAAGGAATTCATCGTCTTTGTCGGGCCTTCCGGATGCGGAAAATCCACCACGCTGCGGATGATCGCCGGGCTGGAGGATATCTCCGGCGGCACGCTGGAAATCGACGGACAGGTGGTCAACGACCTGCAGCCCAAGGACCGGGATATCGCGATGGTTTTCCAGAACTACGCGCTGTATCCCCACATGACGGTGTATGACAACATCGCCTTCAGCCTGCGGCTGAAGAAGGTCCCGGAGGACGAGGTGTATGAACGGGTGACCAACGCGGCCCAGATTCTGGGAATCACCGAATATCTGACCCGGAAGCCCCGGGCCCTGTCCGGCGGCCAGCGCCAGCGGGTCGCCATCGGCCGGGCCATGGTCCGGAACGCGAAGGTCTTCCTGATGGACGAGCCCCTGAGCAACCTGGATGCCAAGCTGCGGAACCAGATGCGCGCGGAAATCATCCAGCTGCGGCATAAGCTGGAGACGACCTTTATCTATGTCACCCATGATCAGACGGAAGCCATGACCCTGGGGGACCGGATCGTGATCATGCGGGACGGCGTCATCGAGCAGGTGGGCACGCCGCAGGAGGTGTTCGACACCCCGGTCAACCTGTTTGTGGCCGGCTTCATCGGCAGCCCCCAGATGAACTTCCTGAAGGCGTCGCTGAGAAGGACGGGGGACGCCTACTGCGTATCCCTGCTGGGGGTCACCCTGCCCCTGAATCCGGACCAGAACGCGGCGCTCGCCCGGAAGAACACCGGGGACCAGGAGGTGATCCTGGGCATCCGGCCGGAGCACACGGCAGTGATGTTTGAGCCGGATGAAAACGCCATTGAATGCACCATCGACGTGAATGAAATGATGGGCAGCGAGCTGCATCTGCATCTGACGGACAAAAACGGCGACAAGATTATCGTCCGCCTGCCCACGATGGATCTGACCCAGGAGCAGCGCAGGAGCCTTTCCTACGGCAACCGGCTGTTTATCAGCTTCCCGGCCAAGGCGATCCACCTCTTTGATCCCGGGACGGAGAAGAGCCTGATCGACGGGTGAGCCGCGGCAGGGTTTGCACGGAAAACAAGAATAAAGTGCCGGGGGGATGATTTCCCCCGACACTTTTTTTCATGGGATGGTACAGATTATTCCGCTTTTTCGAAATAGAACATCAGGGGCTCCTGTTCCGAACCGTCCGGACTGAATTCCACCAGGAGCATCCCGTTGTCCGTCAGGGAGAGCTTCCGCAGATAATTGCCCCCGCCGGTCTGGGCCTGAACCAGCGTCCCGTTGTCATACTTCATTTTGAACTGCTGGCTG
>CAMNKK010000116.1 GCA_946542235.1 uncultured Clostridia bacterium
CGCCGTCATCCCCGTACACCTTGTAGCCGTTGTACTGGGGCGGATTGTGGCTGGCGGTAATGACGATGCCCGCGGCGGCATTCAGGTGCCGCACCGCGTAGCTCAGCAGCGGCACGGGCCGCAGCGCATCGAACAGGTAGGCCGGCACGCCTTCCGCGCACAGGGTCAGCGCGGTGTCCTTCGCAAACTCGGCGCTGAAGTTCCGGCTGTCATAGCCGATCACCACGCCGCGCTTCGCGTTCTCCGGATCCTCCTTCAGGTATCCGGCCAGACCCTTGGTCGCCCGGCGGACATTGTATTTGTTCATCCGGTTCATGCCCATGCCCAGTACGCCGCGCATGCCGGCTGTGCCGAAGCTCAGCTCGGTATAAAACCGGTCCTCGATCTCCTTTTCATCATTCCGGATGCTTTCCAGTTCCGCGATGGTCTCCTTATCTCCCGCAAAATCCTTCAGCCACTGCTCGTAGTTTTCCCTGACCGTCATGATCACCGCCGCCTTTCTGAAAAAAATCTCCTGGTCGCGTCCGCCCGGCCACCCGGTCCCGGCCTTCCCGGACCGGAAGGAAATCCTCCTCCGGCGGCTCCGGGCTGAACAGTATCGTACATTTTATTATAAGAGGATTTACTTTTCCTGACAAGTATATTTTAGAACTTTCCCCGGAACCCGGCAGCTGCCCGCGCCGTCTGCCGGGCGGGCTCACCTTGCGCGAAGGACGGATTCAGGATATAATTTCTTCCGTATTTCCCCGTTATGACAAAGGAGGTCCCTGCTTATGTTCAATCCCGGCCGGATGATAATCTCCCTGCAGCAGGCCATCGCGCAGGCCATCGTTGGCAAGGAGGAAGCCATCGAATATGCGCTGATCGCCCTGCTTTGCAAGGGGCATGTGCTCATCGAGGATGTGCCCGGCGTAGGCAAGACCACCCTGGCCAGCGCCCTTGCCCGCTCCCTGGACTGCTCCTTCCGGCGTATCCAGTTTACTCCGGATCTGATGCCCTCGGACATCACAGGCTATACGCTGGCCAATTTCCAGACCGGCGAAATGGAGTACCGGGAGGGCGCGGTCATGAGCCAGATCATCCTGGCTGATGAAATCAACCGCACCAGCCCCAAAACCCAGTCCGCCCTGCTGGAGGTCATGGAGGAGCATCAGGTCACCGTGGACGGCGTCACCCATGCCCTGCCCCGGCCTTTTATCGTCCTGGCGACCCAGAATCCCGGGGAGTTCGTGGGAACCTATCCCCTTCCCGAGGCGCAGGTGGACCGTTTCTTCCTGCGGATTTCCATTGGCTATCCGACCGTCGAGCAGGAGATGGACGTTCTGGAGCGCTATTCCGGCACCGTGCGCCCCATGGATACCATTACGCCGATCTGCACCGCGCAGGATATCCTGGCCATGCAGGAGCAGGTTTCGACGGTCTACTGTTCCCCTGAGGTGCGGAATTATGTGGCGCTGCTGGCAGCTGCCACCCGGGAGGATCCCTCCTTCCAGCTGGGAGCCTCCACCCGGGCAGCCATCGCTTTGATCCGCGGCGCCCAGGCCTGCGCGCTGCTGGACGACCGGGATTTCATTCTCCCGGAGGATGTACAGCATATGCTCCTGCCCGTTTTTGCCCACCGCATGGTGCTCTCTCCGGAAGCCCGGATGAAGGGAGTCCGCGCGGAGGATGTGCTGCTCGATATCCTGCGGTCCACGACGGTGCCGCTGAAGCTATGAAAACGCATATCGCTTTTCCGCTGGCCTTCCTGGCCACCTTTCTCCTGGCAGCCCTGGCCACCGGCAGCTCCATTCTGCTCCTGCTGGCAATGCTGATCCTGCTGGGACTGCTGTCCGGGCTGGCCAGCGTGCTCTGGGTCGCGGGAACCCTGCGGCTTACCGGCCAGCTGGATGCCCGCACGGTGCGCCGGGGTCAGGCCGTCCGTCTGAGCCTGCGGCTGCAGCACCGGGGGCTGCTCCCCATCGCGCCGGTGATGCTGGAGATCAATCAGGGGCCCGGCCTGCCGGTCCGGGAGATTCATCTGCGGGATGTGCCCGGCAAGCTGCAGACCCTCCAGCTCCCCTTCCGGGCAAACCACGTTGGGCTCTGCTCACCGGGAATCCAGGCCTGGACAGTGGAGGACCTGCTGGGCTTTTTCTCCGTCCGCAGGCCGGTCAGCGAGGAGGACTTCCGTCTGCTGGTGCTTCCCAACACCTTCCCCACGGATCAGCTCACCCTTTCCCCCGGGGACCCCGGCACGGAGATGCTGGCCCGGGCCACCGAGGATCTTTCCGCCCCTTCCGATATCCGGGCATATCAGCCCGGAGATCCTCTGAAGAAGGTTCACTGGAAGCTGTCCCTGCGGAAGGGAGAACTGCTGGTTCGGAAATTTGACGAGCCGATCCTGAAGGAGGTCCTGATCCTGATGGACTGCTCCCGCCCGCCCTCCTGGGGGCATCCGGAGGCGGAGGCCGACCTGAAGGACGCGCTGCTGGAAACGGCCGCTTCCGTTTTTGCGAATCAGCAGGGCACGGATCTGACGGTTCATCTTCCGCTGTTCGGCGCTCACCCCGTGGAGCTGGAGAACGGCATGGGTCTCCCCCTGGCTCTGGAAAATCTGGCCCGCGCGGACTTTTCAGAGCCGGACCGGTTTGAGCGGGTGCTGATGCTGGAAAGCCGCCGGCTCCGCAAGGTCGGCAGCCTGGTGATCATCTCGGCCCGGCTGAATTCCGCCATGGTGGATATCATGACCCGCATGCACCATCTGGGACCGGCCCTGCGGCTTTATCTGATCACCTTCGCGCCGGATGACGTACGCCTGCAGCCCCTGATTTCCAGGCTGCAGCAGGACGGCGTGGAGGTAGCCTTCGTCCGGCCGGAGATTCCCTCTTCCCCTGCGGACCATTAGCCCTTCTTCATTCCGGAGCGGTATAGGTCAGATTCTCCGCTTCATCCCGTAAATCAGAAGGCGGATCTTCCATCCGCTTCATTCCATAAAACAAAAGGCGGATCTTTCATCCGCTTCATCCCGGAGCAAACAGAAAGGAGGTTCGGAAATTTGCGCGCAGTTCTCGCTGAGAAATGGCCCCGTCTGTTTTTGACCCTCCTGCTGGCGCTGGGGCTGGCCTTTTCCGTCCTGGGCGTCCTGAATCTGGATTATTCCCCCGCTTCCTGCGCGGGAGCCGCCCTGCTTCTTGCCCTGGCTCTGGAAGGGGTTGCCCTGAACCGGCGTTCCGCTCTCTGGGGTTCTGCCGCGCTTGTGCTGCTTTTCTTCTTCTGGCTCCTGGGCGGCGGCGGGCTTTCCCTGCTGACCGACCTGTCCAGAGCCTTTACGCTGGAGTTCTACGGCGTTTCCGGCGCCCTCCCCCTGGTATCCCGGGAAGCAGCCCTGACAGTCACACTCGCTCTGACCCTGCTGAGCTTTCTGACCTCCCGCAAGCGCGCCGGCTGCCTGGGCGCCCTGCTGCTGGCCGTGGGCGCGCTCCTGCTGCTCTGGCTCGGGGACCGGCCCGATTTGATGCCCTGGCTGCTGCCGGCGCTGATCGCGGCCCTGGTGCTGCTTCTTCTGGAGCGTCATCAGGAGGTTTCCTTTCTGCGGATCCTTTCCTGGGTCGCGGCCCTGGTGCTGCTGGGCTACGGCCTGACGCCCCGCTCCGGCGTGATTGATCCCTCCCTGAAGGAGCAGATGGATTCCCTGCGCCAGAATATTATGGACCGGCTGTTTTTCACGGAGCCGCGGGATGTGTTTTCCCTCCTGACGGAGGGCTTCTATCCCCAGGGCATCTCCCAGCTCGGCGGACCGGTCACCCCCAGGGATCACCCGGTGATGCAGGTTTCCGCTCCCCGGGCTGTCTACCTGCGCGGCGTCCTGATGAATGAATACGATGGGCGGGCCTGGCGCAATACGCTGGGCGGGCGCCGCTATCTCTGGGATGCCTCCGGCATGGCTGCCCAGCGGGCCGTCCTTTTCGATCAGAATCTTCCCTCCGCCGGCCTGTCCTCCACCCTCACGGAGCCGTCCCCGGTTTCCGTCCGGATGCTGGGAGACGGCGCTTCCACTATTTTCACGCCTCAGCGGATCCGGGATCTGCGCGCCGGCGGGGAGCTGGTGCCCTACTTCACCAATTCCTCCGAGCTCTTCGCCACGAGAAATCTGCAGGCGGGAGACACATGGTCCGTATCCGCGCCGCTGTTCCGGGCCGGGGATCCCGGCCTGGGCACGCTGATTGACGCTGCCTCCTCCGCCGCGGACGCCCAGTGGGAAACCGTCCGGGATACCTACACACAGCTTCCCTCCCATCTGGAGGAGCCGGTCTGGCAGCTGGCCGCCGACGTGACGGAAAGCCAGTCCTCGGCCTATGAGAAGGCCTTCGCCCTGCAGAACTATCTGGCCCGGAATTACCGCTACACCCTGGAGGTGGACTATCAGCCCGCCAGCATGGATTTTGTCACGAATTTCCTTTTCAACACCCGGGAGGGATACTGCACCTATTTTGCCTCCGCGATGACGGTGCTGTGCCGGATGGCCGGCCTGCCCGCCCGGTATGTGGAGGGTTATCTGGCGGAGCCCAATGCCCAGGGAGAAGCCCTGGTGACGGGCCTCAATGCCCATGCCTGGACGGAGGTCTATTTCCGCGGGTTCGGCTGGCTCACCTTTGATGCCACCCCCCGCCGGACCGACGGCAGTTCGCCGGATTCTTCCGCCCTGAGTCCTCAGACGCCGACGCCCCCCGCTCCGCAGGATTTCTCGCCGACCCCGCCGCCAGCCGAAACGGAGCTGACCGCGGAGACGCCGACGCCCCCGGAAGCCTCGCCGGAGGAGACCCCCGATCCGAATCAGGAAGCCCCCCAGGAAACGCCCACCCCGGATCCCGGCGCTCCCTCGCCTGAGCCCTCTCCGGAGGACAGCTCCGAAAGCGGCTCTTCCGGCCTGCCCGGCTGGCTTCTGCTGCCGCTGCTGCTCCTGCTGCTGGCTCTCGCCGTGCTGTTCCGCTGGCTGTGGACCGCCCCGGACCGCCGGGAGAAAAAGTGTGATTCGGAAGCCGCCCGCTTTGACCTCTGGCTGGAGGACGTGCTGCAGCGGCTCTCCGCCGCCGGTGAGCGCCGCCGGACCGGGGAAACCCTGATGAACTTCACCCGCCGCCTGGATGCGGAAGGGCGTCTGCCCGTCTCCCTGGCGCAGCTGGGCGAATGCGCTTCCCTGCTCCATTACGGCCGGGTTCACGCCCTGGAAACGGATACCGCCCTGGCCCGGGAGGCTTCCCGCGGTCTGCAGCGTTCCCTGCCCCGCAAAGCCCGGCTCAGGTACGCCCTGCGCAGGCTTTTCCGTCCCGGTTCTCTTTTTCCCGGTCTTCTCCGGAAGCACGGAAAAACGCTGTAATGAATCCGTTCATTTCGAAATAAGAAA
>CAMNKK010000117.1 GCA_946542235.1 uncultured Clostridia bacterium
GATGCCGTCCGTGCCGTAGGGGAGGGAAAGCTCAAAGGCATAATGCTCCGGCTCCGCGTCCTTCTCCCGGATGACATCGATTTCGAAGCGGAAGCCCTGCCCCATGCAGGTGGCCATGCCGCGCTCCTTTTTGGAGAGGCGGGCGACCTGCTCCCCGTCGACGAACACGTTGATCCGGCGAATGGCTTCGTATTTGGTGCCTTCATACTCGAGGTTCTTGTTGTCAAAATACACGGTATGCCCGCGGCCGACGAACAGCATGACGCCGGCGATGATGATCAGCAGCAGCACCGATCCGCCGCGGAAGAGAATCTTACGCATGGGCTTTTCCCTCCTCCCGCTGGGCCGCGGCGAGCTGCTCGCCGATACCGGCCTTCTCCCGGCGCTTCTTGGTTTCATACATGATCAGGGCCACGGTGATGACGCCGTAGGAAACGAAGACGCGGAAGTATTCGCCGATGACCTCGTTGCCGGTGATCCTGGCGCCCGCGGCCGGGGCCAGAATGAACATGGTATGGAACAGGATGACGCCGAGGAAGACGTTGCCGATGCTCGCCTTATCCACGGATGCGCCGCCGACCAGCAGCGCCGCGATACAGAACATGCCGATCTGGGAATGGGACGAATAGGTGGCCATGTCGCCCATGTTCTGGAGATAGATCACCATGCCGATGCCGGCCAGCACGGTCGAGATCACGATGGAGATCAGGCGGGTGCGCTCGACATTGATGCCGGCGGCCCGGGCAACCTCCATGTCCTGGCCGACGGCCCGCATGTCCTGCCCCAGCTTCGTGCGGCGGAACCAGACGATGATCAGGCACATGAGCACGATGATCAGGATGGTCAGCAGCGGAATGCGGACGCCGCCGATATTGACGGCCAGCACGTTGTCCAGCGCCTTGCGGATCCGGGTCAGGTCCACGGAGCTGCGGATGCCGTAGCCGCGGGGCAGTTTGATGTTGTTGTGAAGGATCGGGATGATGGAGCCCATCATGTAGAGAACGATCAGCTGATAGACGCCGTTCATGAAGAAGGAGATGATATAGCTGGTGATCATCTCGCGGCCGCGGGCGGCGTTCAGTATTTTACCGCACAGCAGGCCCAGCACTGCGGAGATCGGAATCGAGATGATCATCGCCAGGACGATGCCGGGAATGCCCCAGATCTGCCAGTCGGAGGTGAAGATCAGCGCGATTTCAGCGGCCATGGCGCCCAGGGTCATGCCGAAGTTCAGGCCCATGCCCGCCATGATCGGGATCAGCAGCGACAGGATCAGGAAGGCGTTCCGGGACAGGCGGGTCACGATCTCGTTGAGCAGGAAGGCCGGCGAGAAGCCCACGATCGGGATGCAGACGGCGATGATCAGAATAAACATGATCGGGACGGAATTGCTGCTCAGGAAATGGGCGGCTTTCCGGCCGGAGAAGGAACGGTTGCTCATTTTGTCACCTCCGCTTTCCGGGTCAGGGCATAGAGGATCATGCCGTTGGACACGACCACGCGCAGCACCTCGCTGATATCCAGGTTGATCAGCCCGTTCATGACGGTGGGCGTCATGGTGACGATGCCCTGGAAGAGGATCGTGCCGATGACGACGTTGGTGATGCTGGCCTTGTTGGCGGTCGCGCCGCCGATCAGAATCGCGGAGACGGCCGGGAGCGCCATGTTGAACGGCGCGTTGTACAGCTGGACAAAGCCGAAGCCCTGCTCATAGACCAGGATGCCGACGGCCGCGAGCCAGGTGCTCATGACCACGGAGAGCATCCGGATCCGGTCCACGTTGATGCCCGCCGCCCGGGCGAAGGTCGGATTGGAGCCGACGGCGGTCATGGCCGTGCCGGTCTTGGTGTGCAGAAACGCCCACATCAGGAAGGCCAGCAGGGCAAAGAACAGCAGCGCGCCGGTGGGGATCACCAGCTTGCCGATCTCAATCTTCAGGAAGTTGGAGAGCACGCCGCCGAAGTACCGGTCGACGGGGAAGGTGGTGCGCAGCCCGGTGCCCTCAAAGCCCCAGGCCATGTCCGGCTTTTTATAGGGCAGAATCAGCCACATCATGCAGAAGAAGGAGACCACGGAGAAGCCGACGTAGGTGGCGATCATCATTTCGCCGCCCTTGATCTTGTTCAGCAGCCAGCCGTAGGCCATGCCGAACATGAGGGCAAAGGGCGTGGCGATGACGATGGCCATGACGAAGCTGGCCAGCCCCGTAAAGCCCAGCTCAATGGACATGGTGACGCCCAGCAGCCCGGCGATGATGCCCACCGGCAGGCCGAAATTCAGGCCGCAGCCGGAATGCACCATCGGCACCATGGCCAGCACCAGCACCGCGTTCCAGCTGAAGCGGTTGGTGACGTTGGTGATCTGGGACCAGAAATTGACGCCCGTGAACGGCGCGATGATAAACATCAGCAGCAGGAACGCCGCGATGATGATCCGCGGAAGACCGAATTCCCGCAGGGCGCCGCGGATGCCGTCGCCCGCGGAAGGCACGGGCCGGTGATTGTCACTCATCTTTCTTTCCGCCTCCTTATATGACCTGGCTGACCATCAGCTCGCCGAAGCGCTCGGAGCTTTCCACCGCGGGCAGGATGCCCGCGATCCGCCCGCCGCTGACGATGGCGATCCGGTCGCAAACCGAGCGAAGCTCCTCCAGCTCGGAGGAGATCATGACGATGGTCACGCCGCTCTCCCGGTTGAATTTCTCCAGCGCCTGGAGAACGAGCGCCTTGGCGCCGACATCGATGCCCCGGGTCGGCTCGGAAACGAAGAGGAACTTCGGCTCCAGCGCAAAGGCCTTGGCCAGGCAGATCTTCTGCTGATTGCCGCCGGACAGCTCCTTCGCCTTCTGTCGCGGCCCGGTGCAGCGAATCTGCAGCTCGTCGATATACTTCCGGGTCACCTCCTGAATCGCCCGGTCGTCCCGCCATTTAATCAGCCCGCCCAGCAGGGAGCGGAGGAACTTGTCATGAATCTGCATGGCGGGGAAGGAGATGTTCCACTCCAGGGATTCATGCAGCAGGAGCCCGACGCCTCGGCGGTCCTCCGACACGAAGGCCAGCTGCCGGTCCAGGCAGCGGCGGGGCTGGTTCAGCGGGATGCTCTCGCCGTCGAAGGTGACGGACCCGCCGGACGCGTAAAGCCCCATGATGCCGTTGGGAATGCCCAGCTTGCCCTGGCCGGCCAGGCCGCCGATGCCCAGGATTTCGCCCCGGCGGACCTCCAGGTTCACATCCCGCACGGTTTCGCCGGGCATATCGACCCAGAGGTGCTCGATGGTCATGATCGGTTCGGTTTCCGGAACGGGCCGGCGGCCGGAATGATCGGTGTCGATATTGCGGCCGACCATCCAGCGGGTGATCTCCGGAATGCTGGTTTCGGCGGCGGGAATGCGCTGCACCAGCACCCCATCGCGCATGACGGCCACGGTGTCGCAGACGTCCAGAATCTCCTGCAGCCGGTGGGTGATGAAGATCACGGCGATGCCCCGGCGGCTCATGGCCCGGATGGAATCGAGCAGCGCGAGCGCCTCCTGCTCCGTCAGCACGGCGGTGGGCTCGTCCAGGATCAGCAGCTTCAGGTTGTCCTTGCTCAGCTCCCGGGCGATCTCCGTGAACTGCTTATGGCCGACCGGCATGTCGCTGATGACCATGCCGCCGTCGATCTGCACGCCCATCTTGTCGATGGCGGCGGCGGAGGCCGCGTCCATCTTCTTCCGGTCCGTGATGTTCAGCCGCTGGCCGAAAACCTCCGACATGATGCTCTTTTTCTGCGGCTCCCGGTTCAGCAGAATGTTCTCCGTGGCGGTAAACCCGGGAATCAGCGAGAATTCCTGGTGCACCATGCCGATGCCGTGCGCCAGCGCGTCGAAGGAGGTGCCGATGGTCACCTTCTCGCCGTTCATCAGGATATCTCCCTCATAGCCGCCGGTCTCGCGGATCTCGTTCATGCCGAAGAGAATCTTCATCAGCGTCGATTTTCCCGCGCCGTTTTCCCCGACCAGCCCGAGGACTTCCCCCTCATTCAGGGTCAGATTGATATCCTTCAGCACCTGGTTTCCGAAGAAGTTTTTCCGGATGCTTTTCATTTGCAGCAGGGGCGTCGTATTGCTCATGTTGTATATCCACCTTTACGAATAAAAAAGAACGGGGGAGGAATTGCCCTCCCCCTGAGGATTTGCGGGATTACTTGACGGTGAAGTACTTCTCCGGAACTTCCACATCGGCGTTGCCCATGTACTTGCCGGGGTTGCCCATGATGTAGGTATCCTGGAAGATCAGGACGTAGTTCTCGGTCTTGACGCCGGTGTTGGCATCGGTGTAGTAGGAACCGTTCCACTCAGCGCCGGGGGAGTACACGGCCAGGGCGTCGGACACGTCGTCGATCTCCAGCAGCTCGGCTTCGCCGTCCAGCACGTTCATCGCGTGCTCCGCCAGACCGGCGGTCAGCGTGTAGGTGTAGGAATACGCCCAGGTGCCGAAGCGGCCCTCGCCGCCCTTGGCCACGATCGCGTCTTCCACGCTCTTGAGCAGGAATTCATAGTTGCTCATGTCGGAATCGGAGAACTCGATGCCCAGCGCATCCGGATAGCCCATCAGGGGAGAGGGCAGGTCCGCTTCGACGAAGTATCCGCCGTACTCCAGCAGCTGCTTGAGCAGCGGGGCGGTGTGCGCGTCGTTGGTGCAGAAATAGGCGGAATTCTTGCCGTACTTTTCAATCCATTCGGGAGCCTTTTCCAGGATCTGCTGCTGCGCGCCGGTGATGCCCACGTCGCTCAGCGGGTCGGCCGCGGTCTCTTCCACCACGTTCACGCCCAGCTCCTTGCCGGCTTCCTTCATGATCGCCAGACGGCGGCTCAGGGACTCGATGCCCATGTGGCGCGGGAAGGAGATGTGCACGAAGGTGTCGCAGCCCAGCTCCTTGGCGGTCTTGATAATCAGGTAGCCGCGGGCCACGAAGTCGTTCATCACGACCAGGTCGGCCGCGTCGGTGATCAGGGACGGATCTTCCTGGCTTTCGCCGGCCAGGCAGATGATGTCATCCCGGCGTTCCTTGATCTGACGGAAGGCTTCCGCGACGCCCGGCACAGCCTGGCAGACCACGATGGCCTTGACGGTCGGATCATCGGCGAAGTTGACGATGGTCTGGATGGTGGTTTCCTTTTCTTCGGTGAAGTTGTCCGGATAGGTCGCGGTCTTGATGACGTCCTTGCCGTACTTTTCTTCCAGCATCATGGCGGCGCCGCGCTC
>CAMNKK010000118.1 GCA_946542235.1 uncultured Clostridia bacterium
TTTCATGGGGGAAGTACCTCCTTCTCGGCTTCAGGGATGATTCTTTGGGTAAGCTCCTTCTCGGCTTCAGGGATGATTCTTTGGGTAAGCTGCCTGGGGAACAGAACTCAGGGGCGGAGGACGGCGCTGGTCTGGGAGCCCAGGGTCAGCACGCCGTCTTCCAGGGAGGCGCCGCCCTCGCCGGGCACGGCCTCCAGCACCGCCGCGATCCGGGAGAGGGTCAGATCCGTGACCTCCCGCAGGTCCACGGACAGCTCCTTTCCCGTCGTGTTGTGGAACACGGCGGCGTATTTGCCGTTCCACCGGCAGACAAAGCCGCCCATCTTGGTTCCCTTCAGCTCCAGGGCGGTATAGGTGCCCCGGGCGATTTCAGGATTGGCTTTGCGGACCATCAGCAGCTTCTTGTAATGATTCGGCAGGCTGCCCTTCATGGCCAGCAGGTCCTTCACGGTATAGGTTGACTGCTTGGTATAGGTGGCGCCCTGGGGATCCCGCACCGTATCCCCGTCGCCCCAGAGCATCCGGAGCCGGCGGTTGGCGTCGGTGTTCGCGCCGCCCCGGGCGCCGCGCAGGCCGATCTCCTCGCCGTAATAGATGAAGGGGGAGCCCGGAGTCAGCAGATACAGATTCGCCGCCATGGCCATTCTGCCGCCGGCCATGGGCAGATAGCCCGCCGCCCGGTCCGTGTCATGATTGGCGATAAAGGGGATGTTCATGGCCTCCGGGGAGATGCCCGCCAGGGTTTCCAGATATCTCTGGGTTGCCCGGGTCAGCCGGTTCACGTCCCCGGCCCTGGCGGTTTCGGCGATCAGGCCTTCCGCCTGGCTGGTTTCAAAGTGAAAGCAGTTCACGCAGGCGGAATAGCGGTTGGTGACGCCTTCGCCGTCCCAGACTTCCGCCACGGTATAGACCTCCGGGTTCTGCTTCTTCAGCTCCCCGACATACCAGCTCCAGAATTCTATATTTTTGTCATGCTCGCCGAAATACGGATACTTGGCCGCGTCGAAGCGGAAGCCGTCCACGCCCATGGCCAGATACCGGCGGCCGATGCCCAGCACGGCTTCGCGCACCTGGGGCAGATCGAAATTCAGCTCCGGCATATCCGGGGAGAAGTTTGACTCGTACTGGATTCCGGCGGAGGCCAGACGCGTGAAGACCCGCCCGGCGGGCGGCGTTTCCTGCTCCGGCAGCCAGCAGTACCAGTTGTAGTAGACATTGTCCACGCTGCCGGTGATGTGGGCGTTGGCAAAGCGCCGGAACCAGGCATGATTCCGGCCGGTGTGGTTCAGGGGCAGATCGAGGATCAGCTTCACATCCCGCGCGTGGCACAGGTCGATCAGCTCCTGCAGATCCTCCATCGTGCCGAAGACCGGATCGATGGTTTCATAGTCCGTCACGTCATACTTGTGATAGGAGGGGGAAGCGAAAATCGGCGTCAGCCAGAGGCCTTCCACCCCCAGGCTTTTTCCGGAGGCCGGGTCGCCGTCGTTCAGATAATCCATGCGGTTGATGATGCCCCGCAGGTCGCCGATGCCGTCCCCGTCGGAGTCCGAAAAGGAGCCCACAAAGATTTCGTAGAAGACCCGGTGCTGATCTGAGATGTCCCATCCCTCCTGAAATTCCGGCGCGCTGACGATCACTTCCGATCCTTCCTCTCCGGCCCTGGCCGCGCTGATTCCGAGCAGGGCGGGCAGGGCAAGAATGGCTGCCAGCACGCACAGTATCCGCCTGATCATGGCTGTTCCTCCTGATTGATACGTTTTCGGTTTCAATGCAGGCCGCCTGCAGATAACGGGGATCGCACGGCGGCTTTTCATATTACAGGTATTATATCAGGTATTTCTTGCCAGCGAAAGGAAAACGTGTTATATTCGCCAAAAAAGAGCGAAGGATGCGCCCGCTTTATGAAACATTTTCTTCAGGAATCCGACCTGGCTGCCCAGCGCCGGAAGGTCCGCCGCCTGCAGGCTTCCGCCTGGGCTTTCGGCCTGGCGGGGCTGCTTGGATTTATTCTGCTGTGTATATTTACCCGGACCGGCAATGCCGCGCTGATGCTGAGGCTGGGCTGGGCCTGCCTGATCGTTTCCGGCCTGGGGGTGATCCTGCTGCTGGTCTTCGGGCTGATGCCGGAAAAAGCCCGGCTGACCCACTGGGAAGGCCTGCTGCGGGCAGAGCCCGAATGGCGGGAGGGCGTCTTCCGGGTGACGGCGGAGCGGTTCCGCATTCCCAGAAGCGTGGTCACCCGCCGGGTGCTGCTGCAGCGCGGGGAGGAGGAGCTCCGGCTGAACCTGGACGAGAGCTGGGTTCCCCAGGCTCCGCCGGAGGGCGCTCTGGTGCGGATCGCGACGGTGCGCAAGTTTGTCATCGGGGCGGAGATCCTGCAGGCTCCCGCCGCGGTGAAGGCGCCCCCGGCGCCCGAGGGGCGCGGGGCAGGGATCCGCGCAAAGCTTTCCTCCGCGTTTTTCCTGGGAATGATGTGGATCATGCTGGCTCTGCTGGCGGGAGGCTTCGTGTTCAATCAGATCACCGAGACCTCCGAGGACCGGAAGATTACGATCTTCGCGGACGCGGAGCTGCGGAACGCGCCGGCCCTGGCGGAGGAGCTGGAGCGGGGGCTTCAGCCGCCGGTCCGGATGGTGAAGATTCATCCCTTCTCCTACGCCATGTTCAACGGAGAGGCGCTGCGCCGGGCGGACCTGTACATCGTGCCCGCCTCCCGGGCGGAGGAGTACAGGGAATGGTTCGCGCCGCTGCCGGAGGAGCTGCGGGACCGGGAGGATCCCCTGCAGCCGGGAGGCATCCGGGTGCGGGATCCGGAAAGCGGCCTGGCGGTCCGGGGGGAAACCATCCTGTATGACGCGTCCCTGCCGGAGCCCGAGGTCTACTGGCTCTTCTTCGGAAAGAACTCGCTCCATCTGACGGAGGAGGACCGCAACGCGGTGCTGGCGGCCCAGGGACTGCTGGCGCCGCAGCGGGAAAGGGAACGGAAATCATCTGTAAGGAGGCTTTCGGAATGAACGGAATGAAGGGAATGCTGACAGTCCTGCTGATCCTTTGCCTGTGCGTCCCGGCGGCGGCCGCCGCGGCGGGGGAGGAGACCTCCTCCTTATATGTCCGGAAGGTGGAAAACCTGCCGGAGGACTTTCTTTTCGGCATGGATGTATCCAGCGTGATCGCCGAGGAAAAGAGCGGCGTCCGCTACCGGGACTTCGACGGGCAGGAGAAGGATCTGTTCCGGATTCTGGCGGACAACGGGATCAACACCATCCGGGTGCGGGTATGGAACGATCCCTATGACGCGGAAGGGCATGGCTTCGGCGGAGGAAACTGCGACATCGGCACCGCGGTGGAGATCGGAAAAAGAGCCGCGGCCTGCGGGATGCAGCTGCTGGTGGACTTCCACTATTCCGACTTCTGGGCAGATCCCGGAAAGCAGATGGCGCCCCGGGCCTGGGCGAAGATGGAGATCGAGGAGAAGACCCGGGCGGTGTATGACTTTACCCTGGACTGCCTGAGGCAGCTGAAGGAGGCCGGGGTTCCGGTGCGGATGGTGCAGACCGGAAACGAGACGAACGGAAAGCTCTGCGGCGAGAAATCCTGGATGAACATCGCCTACCTGATGGACGCCGGCGCCCGGGCGGCGCGGGAGGTGTATCCGGAGGCGCTGGTGGCGGTGCATTTTGCCAATCCGGAAAACACGGAAAGCTACCGCACCTACGCGAAGAAGCTGGACTATTATGAGAAAAACGGGCTCATTCATTACGACGTGTTTGCCACCTCCTACTATCCCTACTGGCACGGGAGCCTGGAAAATCTTTCCGCCATCCTGACGGAAATCGCGGAGACCTACGGCAAGCAGGTGATGGTGATGGAAACCTCCTATGCCTGGACGGAGGAGGACAGCGACTTTTCCGGAAACACCATCGGCGGGGGCGGGGGAATTACCCGGGACTATCCCTTCACCGTGCAGGGGCAGGCCAACAGCGTGCGGAACATCACCGACACCGTGGTGAACGGAACGCCGGCGGGCATCGGCGTGGTCTACTGGGAAGGCGCCTGGATCACCGTCGGGCGGAACAGCTGGGAGGAGAACCATCAGCTGTGGGAGGAATACGGCTCCGGCTGGGCTACCAGCTATGCCGCGGTCTATGATCCCGACGACGCCGGGAAGTATTACGGCGGCAGCGCGGTGGACAACCAGGCCTTCTTCGACCCGGAAGGCCGGGCGCTGGAATCCCTGAAGGTTTTCCGGCTGATGCGGGAGGGGAACGAAATTCCCGCGGCGGCGGACGCGCTGGAGGAGCCGGAGATCGTCTGCGACCTGAGTATGCCGCTGGAGCTGCCGGAAACCGTGAACGCGATCATGACGGACAATTCCCGGCAGCCTGTTCCGGTTGTGTGGCGCCTGACGGAAGAGGAGGACCGGCGGATGCACGAATCCGGACCCGCGCAGTACGAGATCTCCGGCGAGGCCGGAGGGATGGAAGCCCGGTGCCGGGTTTCCATGATCCGCTACAACTATCTGACGGACTACAGCTTCGAGGAGGGCGGGGAAGCCTGGCGCTTCACGGACCTGCGGAAGGCGGATGAGCTGTATGTGGAGGAAAAGAAGAACGACTCCCTGACCGGAACCAGGCACGCCCATTTCTGGAGCGCGGCGCAGGACAGCGTGGAATTCAGGCTGGAGCAGACCGTGCAGGAGCTGCCGGAGGGGGATTTCACCTTCTCCGTGGCGGTGATGGGCGGGGACTGCGGGCAGACGGATATCTATGCCTATGTCCTGGTGGATGGGAAGGAGGCGGCCCGGTCGGAGCAGATTCCCATCGCCGGATACGGCAGCTGGAATACGGGGGTGATTCCCTCCTTTGCGCATCCGGCGGGCACGGAGGTGACCGTCGGCATCTACGTCAGGTGCCAGGGGCAGGGAAACGGCGCCTGGGGCAAAATCGACGACGCGCTGCTCAATTCCGCCCGGTAGCGCAATCCGCTGCCGCGCCGGAAGATCCCTTCCGGAGCCGGGCCGGGGAACATCCCGGCGCTGACGGCGGCAAAGGAGCAGGGGGCTTCAGAGGCGGCCTGGAGGGGCCTCAGGGTCGATTTGGAGG
>CAMNKK010000119.1 GCA_946542235.1 uncultured Clostridia bacterium
CCGCCCGCCGGGAAAACGCTGAAAGAATCCTCGAGGAAGCTCCGGGACGGAACGGTGAATCAAAGAAATGCAGCTGAGGAAAAACAGGATGAATTACGGCGATCACAAAGCAAGCACATCAAAACCCGGGTTCACGCCGCTCACAGTATGGGCCTTCTCGATCGGCACGAGTATTGGCTGGGGTTCTTTTATTGTCACCTGCAATACCTATTTGCTGAAATCCGGCATTGCGGGAACAGCCTTTGGAATGCTTCTGGGCATGGCAGCGATCCTCGTAATCACCTGGAATCTGCAGGATATGATTCGGAAGGCGCCATCCGCCGGAGGAATCTATTCATACGAAAAACAAATCGGCGAAAAGGATCTGGGATTCCTGGCCTTCTGGTTTACCATGCTGACTTATCTGGCGATCCTCTGGGCGAACATGACATCCGTCCCCCTGTTCGCGCGTTTTTTCCTGGGAGATGCCTTCCGGTTCGGCTTCCATTATGAAATCTTCGGATATGAAGTGTGGCTTGGGGAAACGCTGCTGTCTCTGGGCGCGCTGGCTGCTGTAGCGCTTTTGTGTGTAAGCTGTACACGGGCCGTGAACCGGACGATGATTATCTCCGCACTGGTATTTGTTGCAGGTTTTACGTTTTGTGCGGTCATGGCAGCGATCAGACACGGGAGCGAATTCAGTTATGAGCCGCTGTATATGGCAGACCCCCACCTGGGACAGATCGTCCGCATCGCGGTGATTTCCCCATGGGCTTTTATCGGGTTCGAAAACATCGCTCATTTTTCAGAGGAATATACCTTTCCGGTGAAAAAAATCCGGGGAATCCTGCTCTGGTCTGTAGCGGTGTCAACAATCCTTTATCTGTTTGTTTCTCTGCTTTCTGTATCCGCCTATCCGCCGGAATATGAAAGCTGGGCTGCATATCTCCGCGATATGGGCAATCTGGAGGGAATCAAGGCGGTTCCGGCTTTCTACGCGGCAAATCATTATCTTGGTCAGACGGGCGTAGTGGTACTGATGCTGGCACTCTTCGGAGTGATTCTGACCAGTCTGATCGCTAACATGATGGCTCTTAGCCGACTGCTTTACGCGGCGGCGAGAGACGGAGAAGCACCCCGAAGACTGGCTGAAGTAAACCGAAAAGGAATACCGCATCAGGCAGTTTGGGCTGTTTTTATTATCTGCGCGTTCGTTCCATTTCTTGGCAGGACCGCCATTGGCTGGATTGTGGATGTAACAACGCTGGGAGCCACCATCCTGTATTTCCTGATTTCGCACGGGACGTTCCGGCAGGCACGAAATGAACGAAGGCGATTCGAAACAGTTACTGGAATTGCCGGAATGATCCTGATGACATGCTTTGTTCTGCTGCTCCTGATCCCCGGCCTACTCCCGTTCCATGCCATGGAAACAGAATCCTACATTCTGTTCATTATCTGGTCTGTGCTGGGCCTGATTGTATTCCGCCGTTTAATTCGGCGCGATCAGTACCGGGGATACGGGCATCGGGTTATTGTTTGGATTCTGCTGCTGTTGCTGATCCTGCTCGCTTCGATGATGTGCGTTTCCAGAGCCACGGAACGCGCGGCGAATGAAGCTGTGGAGCGAATCCATATCTATCATGATACACATCCGACAAACGATTCGGATGAAGCCGTCAATGCGGATCGGGGAAGGTTTCTTCAGGGAGAAGCCGCCCGGATCAGCAACACCAATATTCTCTATACAGCTGTGTCGATGGGCCTGTTTCTGATTTCCATCACCATTATGCTGAATAACTACAAAGATACGCAAAAATTGGGAGAGCGGCTTTCAAAGGCGGAAAAAGAGGCGGAGGAAGCCCGTCAGAGAGAAAGATACCGCCGGGCCGAGGAAAGAATCGAGGAGCAGCATATCGCCTATGCCCGGATTAACGCACTGAGCGGCGATTATCTTTCCGTTCATGTGGTAGACCCGGAAACGGATTTTTACCGGGAATACAGCTCCACCCCTGGTTTTGTCAGACCTGAAATGCCCAAAGAGGGAAACGGCTTCTTTCAGATCGCCCGGGAGGAGGGCTGTCGGCTGATCTGTCCGGAGGATCTGGAACGTTTTCTCAGCGCCTTTACCCGGGAAAATGTCCTGCGGGAGGCGGAACAGAGCGGGATTTTTACCCTGACATGCCGAATGATATTTGATGGGATGCCGCATTTTGTCCAGTTCAAAGCGGCCATGGTGGAGGAAAAAACGGGAAGGCGGCTGATCGTTGGCGTCAATGACATCGATGCTCAGATCCGGCAGGAGGAGGAATACCGTACACGGCTTGCGCAGGCACAGGCTGCAGCCTGCATCGATGCGCTGACCGGGGTGAAGAACAAACATGCCTATCTGGAAGCCGAGAAAAACCTGGACATACAGATTTCGGAGCACAAAGCACCTCGGTTTGCCGTTTCTGTACTGGATGTGAATGACCTGAAAAAAATCAACGACCATGCCGGGCATCAGGCGGGAGACCAGTATCTGCGAGACGCATGTTCCATCATCTGTAAAATCTTTAAGCACAGTCCCGTTTTCCGGACCGGCGGAGATGAATTCGCGGTGATTTCCCAGGGGGATGATTATGCGCAGATCGAAACTCTGACGGCCAGCGTCGCAAAGCAGAACGAACGGGCCGTTCAGAAAGGCGGAATCGTAATTGCATGCGGTACAGCCCGGTTTGAGGACGATCCCTGTGTTGCCTCGGTCTTTGAACGGGCGGATCAGCAAATGTATGAAAATAAAGCATTCCTTAAAGAGAAGCAAATGGGAAAGCTTATTTCTGAACAATAGTACATAAAGCTGCCAGCCGAAGCGCCATTTTTTTCAAAGCCGCAGATTCTGGCAGCGCAGGTCAGCACAAGGTATGGGAAGCACAATTGCAGCGCCTTCCTCATCAGAAGAGAGACGCACGCTTCCAGAAACGGGGATTGGATGATTTTTTCATTAAGGAAGACCATCGGTGTCTTCATCAGCAAGATGTTTCGGGTCTTTGATGACGCGTTCTTTCACGCGCTGGAAGAGGAAAGCCGCCGTCTGGACATGGATATCATTGTTTTTTTGACGGCTGGATATTTTCTGACTTCCAGCGACTATGATCTGCAGGAGAAAAACATCCTGCAGTTTGCGCCGCTTCGGAAGCTGGACGGGCTTCTGGTAGTGCCGGGAACCTATGAAAAGGGTGATTTCCGGGACTCCATTTACGAAATGCTGAAAACCCGGGTTCAGTGTCCCACGGTGATCGTTCGCGAGCCCAGCGAGCGCTTCGACAGCGTGTATACGGCCAATCGCAAAGCCATGGTGCCGCTGCTTCGGCACCTGATTGAGGATCACGGGCTGAAGCGGATATGCTTCCAGGGCAGTGTATACGATGATCTTGAAGTCGCTGCCCGTTTGGATGCTTTTCGGGAAGAGATGGCTGCCCATGATCTGCCGGTCCCGGAAAATGCTGTTTGCCTTGGAAACATGTGGACAAACTGCGGAGAAACCGCCTACCGGACTTTTTTCTCGGATCCTTCCTGCCCTCCGGAGGCTGTCGTCTGCGCAAATGATTATATGGCGATGGGACTGATTCGGGTGCTTGCGCAAAAAGGAATCCGAGTACCGGAGGATGTTATTGTCACCGGATTTGACAATATCACCGATTGGTGTGTGGATGTCCCCAGCGTCACTTCCATCCAGCCAGACTTTACCGGCATGGTCAGAGAGGCCATGACCATTCTGGATCTTCGAATCCGGCAGACAACCCAAGCGGAGGAGCTGATCCGAAGAGGGCTGCCAGGCAGTCTTGTATTGGGAGAAAGCTGCGGCTGCGGAAAAAGGGACGAGAGTTTTTTCCGCCGTATCTGCGGGAAAGCCATGACAGCCCTGGAAGATGAAAATGACCAGGACGCTGCCATGAACAATATGAGCATCGATCTGGGGGCCTGCGACGATCTTGCCGAGCTGCATCAGGCGCTGATCAGCAAACGGACAGAGAACCCCATTGTACGGGATCACTATCTTTGCTTGTTTGGCGACGCCTGGAATCAGGCGGAATGCGCGTGTGCTGCGGATCAGGCGGTTCTGGTTCACCAGATCCGGAATCACCAGGATGGAGGAATGCCCATGCGCGCATTCGACCGTTCCGGGATTTTGCCGCCGGAAGCCGAAAACCTGGATGAACCGCAGGTTTTCTATCTGAAGCTGCTCCATCAAAAGGGACATAATTTCGGCTACAGCGTTTTTCATTACGATCCCGGTAAAATTCCATCCCGATGCTTCGTTCAGACCAATGCCCTGATTTCTATTGCGCTGGAAAATATACACCGGCGGAATGAGCTGATCGAGCTGTACGAGGAACGCCGTCGGAGCAGTATCACCGATCTGCTGACCGGACTGCTGAACCGTCGGGGACTGATTGAAAGCGTGAAACCGCGCTGGAGCAACCTGCTCGGGCATTCAGTCGCTTTTATCAGCATTGATCTGGATCACCTGAAGAAAATCAATGACGCATTTGGCCACGCCGCAGGCGATCAGGCGCTGCGCCTGGTGGGTCAGGCCATTCAGGATGCTTTGCCGGAAGGCGCTGCAGGATCCCGAATCGGCGGGGATGAATTTGTCGTCTTCCTGCCGGATGCGGACGAGGAGGCGGCTTCCGCGATGATCCGTTCCTTCCGCAAAATCCTGGCACAGCTTACGGCAAGAGAGAACTGTGCCTTTACGATTTCTGCCAGTGCGGGTTGGTCCGTCAAAAAACTGGAAACTTCTGATACGGTAGAAAGCTGCGTTGAGATCAGCGACCGTTCGTTGTATCATGATAAGGAAAGTCATCATGTTCGTCTGGAAAAAGGCAGCGATCCGGACACGGGTATATGAGTGAACGGCATAAAAACTCGAGGAGAAACACCATGGAAAAGCTGACCAATATCCGCTCGCTGCTGGAGGC
>CAMNKK010000120.1 GCA_946542235.1 uncultured Clostridia bacterium
GGCTTGATAACATCCCCGCAGAGCGAACAGGTGCCGGGCCCGGTGGATCCGTCCTGGTCTTCCGTGGGGGCAATGGGCGACAGGTACAGGATCTCCGCCCCGTCATCCTCATGCCCGCATACTTCCCCTGCCCGCGCCGGAAATGGAAGCAGCAATGCTGCCGCGGCAAGCAGGCACATGATCTTCTTCATGTATTTTCCCTCCTGATGCGGCGTCCGGCAGGTTCATCCCTTACAGATTGGAATAGCCGTAGGAATTCACCAGCGCATCCAGCTTCTGCCCCTGTCTGCAGAGGGGGCACTGCCGGGCATCCCAGCTGGAATAGTCCGCCAGGTCGTCTGTATCAAAGATATGGGTGACCGGGATGCCGCCGCATTCCTTGACCGTCGCGAAGATCGCGGCGATTCCGACCGTCATTCCGCCGTAATACCGGATCGCCTGCATCGCCGATTCCGCCGTATAGCCGGTCGTCACGCTGGCCAGCAGGATCAGCACGTGCTTTCCCCGGATCATGGGCATGGTGTTCTCCCGGAAGATCAGCTGGCTGCCGGTCGTATGCTCCGGGGTAACCACATACAGGCTGCCGTGCTCATTGCTGGTGGCCACGTTGGATTTCATCATGTCGCTGGCCATGCAGGCTCCGATCACCTCGGTGCCGTCCAGGCACAGAATGGTGTCCACCGCGCCGCTGTATTTGTATACGGAGGTCAGCTCCTGGGCGACGGCCTTGGCTTCGCTCAGGCGGAATTTCTGCGCGGTCACGTCGATATAATAGTTGATGTGGCTGTGGTTTGTCGCAAAATGTCCCTTGCACACCCGCAGTGTCAGTCCGTACTTCTTCGTGGGCAGCTTAACCAGTGAGATAGCCATGTTTATACTCCCTTCCTCTCCCTGTTGAAATTGATCAGGCACCCGGCCCGGACGATCTCCTTCTCATTCTCCGTCATTTCCGCCATATACAGGCTGATTTTCCGGATTCCGTCCCGCCGGATGACATACGCGGGTATTTCCTTCATGTCCCCTTCCAGCGCCTTCAGCACCCCGGGCACAAAGATATAGTCCCCCACCTCGAACGCCTCCGGTTCCCCTGCCATCTGGAAGGGCAGCATGCCCCAGTTGATGACATTGGAGCGGTATCTCTTGGTGGCGTATTCCCTGGTAATATTGGCCAGCCCGCCGATCACCCGCTGGCAGGAGGCCGCCTGCTCTCTGGCGGAGCCGTCTCCCGGTTTGACCGCGTAGATCACGGACCCGATCTCCGTCTTCATGGGATCGGTATCCTCCATGCCGGGGATGGTCCGGATCCGGTCATAGATTTCGTCCAGCTCCGGCGCTTCCTCCCCGGGGTTTCTGCCCGCGGCTCTGGCCTTCTCCATCCGGTCCACCGCCTTGGACCGTTTCACATACTCCGGATCGCGGCGGCTCAGGGTAAACTCCGCCAGCCCCAGCGGATTGGAGCGGTAGGAGGAGGTTTCTCCGGAGGGAATCAGCTCGTCCGTCGTGGTGACGGGGTCCAGAATCCGGGAGCAGACCTTCAGCAGAATCCGGTCCGTCAGCGCGCTCATCTCCGGCCAGTCCCGGATGTTGGGCCCGTAGACCAGCTCCTCTCCGGTGGCTTTCCCGAAGCCCTGGTAAACCCGGCGCTCATACACGGTGGGATCGAAGGTGTACTCCGGAACCTCGCCCCATCCGTCAAATTCCTCCGCGGAGGTCAGGATGCCGCCGCGGGCTGCCGTCGCCGCGATGGATCTGGCGTCCATCAGCGCAACGGCGGCCATCTGGCCGTTCCCGGGCTTGGAGCCTTCCCGGTTCGGGAAGTTCCGGGTCGTATGCCGGACGGAGAGGCCGTTGTTGCAGGGGGTGTCCCCGGCGCCGAAGCAGGGCCCGCAGAACGCGGTCCGCACGATGGCTCCCGCCTCCATGAGGTCCGCCGCGTACCCCTGCCGGGTCAGGTTGATGAACACCGGCTGGGAGGAGGGATAGACGGACAGCGCGAAGGCCCCGTCCCCGATATTCTTCCCCTTCAGCAGCCGGGCCGCCTCCACCACGTTGGTATAGTTGCCTCCGGCGCACCCGGCAATGATGCCCTGCTGCACCCGGAGCCTGCCGTTTTCGATCTTGTCCCGCAGGGTGAAGGGCGCCCGTCCGCCCGAGATCTTCTCCCCTTCGGCCTCCACCTCCTTCAGGATATCCTCCAGGTTCGCGTTCAGCTCTTCGATGGAGTATACATGGGAGGGATGGAAGGGCATGGCGATCATGGGCCGGATGCTGCTCAGATCCACATAGACGCATCCGTCATAGTAGGCGCATTCCGCCGGCTTCAGCTCCCGGTAATCCCCTTCCCGGCCGTGGGCCTTCAGGAAGCTGCGGGTTTCCTCATCCGTGCGCCAGATCGAGCTCAGGCAGGTGGTTTCCGTCGTCATGACGTCCACGCCGTTGCGGTAGTCCGTGCTCATGGCGGCAATGCCCGGGCCCACAAACTCCATCACCCGGTTCTTGACATATCCGTTCTGGAATACCGCGCCGATGATCGCCAGGGCGATGTCCTGCGGCCCCACATAGGGCTGGGGCGCTCCGTCCAGGTAGACGCAGACGACCCCCGGGTACTTCACGTCATAGGTGTCCTCCAGCAGCTGCTTCACCAGCTCCCCGCCGCCTTCCCCGACGGCCATGGTGCCCAGGGCGCCGTAGCGGGTATGGCTGTCGGACCCCAGAATCATCTTTCCGCATCCGGCATACATTTCCCGCATGTACTGATGGATCACCGCAATATGGGGCGGCACATAGATGCCGCCGTATTTCCTGGCTGCGGACAGCCCGAAAACATGATCGTCCTCATTGATGGTTCCGCCCACCGCGCACAGGGTGTTATGGCAGTTGGTCAGCACATAGGGCATGGGAAAATGGTCCATTCCGGAGGCCTTCGCCGTCTGAATGATTCCCACAAAGGTAATATCATGGGACGCCATGGCGTCAAACCGGAGCCGGAGGCTGTCCATATTGTCGGACAGGTTATGGGCCTTCAGAATGTTCCAGGCAATGGTTCCCCTGCGTCCGGCCTCCCGGTCCGGCTTTTCCCCCCGCGCGGCAAAATAGCGTTCGCTTTCCGCTTCGGGCACAATCTCCCGGCCGTTCACCAGATATATTCCATTGTCATACAGTTTAATCATGCTTACGCTTTCCTTCCTTTCCTGCGCCTGTTCCTATCTTATCACCCCCCTTCCCCACTTTTCAATGCGTTTAATGTTTTTTCGCTGCTTATTTCTTTCTCCGGATCCCTCCGCGTATTTTGCAATCCGGCCAGGCTGTGATATAATCAGTTATCAAAAATCAGACAAAGGAGCCATCCGCTTTGAAGAAGCTGTTTCTCGTTCTGAATCCCATTGCCGGCGTCCGCCAGGCCAGACGCGTCCTGACGGAGATGGCGGATCTCTTTACGCGGGCAGGCTATCTCGTCACCGTTTATCCCACGGCCTCCCGGGGAGATGCCTTTTCCTTTGCCGCCGCCTATGGCGGGCAGGCGGACCTGCTGGTGGCCTGCGGCGGGGACGGCACGCTGAATGAAACGGTCTCCGGGCTGCTCTCCGCCGGGCTGAAAACGCCCATAGGCTATCTTCCCGCCGGCAGCACCAATGATTTTGCTTCCGGGCTGAATCTCCCGACCAATCTGATGAAGGCCTGCGAGCAGATTATCGAAGGCGCTCCCCATCCCCTGGATATCGGGCTCTTCGGGGAAAGCCGCTATTTCTGCTACACGGCCTCCTTCGGCGCCTTTACGGAGGTCGCCACCTCCACCCCCCAGAATGTCAAAAATCTGCTGGGCCACGCCGCCTATATCCTGCAGGGAATCCGCTCCCTGGCGGATATCCGCCCCCTTCATCTGAAGATTACCGCCGACGGGGAAACCCATGAGGGCGCCTTTATCTTCGGCGCCATCTGCAACTCCACCTCCCTGGGCGGAATCCTGAAGCTGGAAAAGGACCAGGTGCATATGAACGACGGCCTTTTCGAATCCCTGCTCATTCCCTTTCCGGCGGATCTGATCGTGCTGAATCAGATGATCAGCGCCCTCTCCGCCCGCCGCTGGGATGATCCCCGGCTGATTTTCCTCCGGGCCTCCAGCTTTGTGATGGAAGGGGATCCCCTTCTGCCCTGGACCCTGGACGGGGAGGAAGCCGCCGGCGCGCCCCTCCTGACGGTCCGGAATCTGCCCGGCGCCGTCCGGCTGGTGTACTGATCGGTCAGTAAACTCCGCCCCCTCCGGAAAAAAACCGCCGCCGTTTCCGGCGCCGGAGAAAGCCGAAGCCCCGGGAAGCAATCCTTCCCGGGGCTTTGTCACCCTTTATCCGAGATATTCGTATCCGGCCTTCTCCACCGCTTTTTTCAGCGCTTCCTCCGGCACGTCCCGGTCCAGCTCAATCACCGCGTTCCCCTGCTCATGGCTGGGGGCCGCGCTGATCACGCCCTCAATTTCCTCCAGCGCCTTTCTGACATGCGCTTCGCAGTGCGCGCACATCATGCCTTTGACTCCGATCGTCCTGGTCATGGTTCCGTCCTCCTTTGGATACTTTCACCTTTTCCTATTCTCCGCCGCCGGTCCGAAATCCTTCTTCGCCGCCGGTCTTTTCCCGCTTTTCCGCTTTCCGCCCCCGCGGAAAAAAACCAATTCCTGCATTGCATTGCCGCCGCTTTTATGCTACGATCATCATCGTCTGAAGGGCTCCCGGCGTCCTTCGGCAGGAGCACCGCGGCATGGTGCTGTTTTTATGCCGGGTGAAAGAGAAGGATAATGGCATGAAACATTGTGCGATCGTAGGCATCAACTGGGGAGACGAGGGCAAGGGCCGGATGGTGGACCTGCTGACGGAAAAGTACGACGTGGTCATCCGCT
>CAMNKK010000121.1 GCA_946542235.1 uncultured Clostridia bacterium
GAACCGGCTGCCGGGAAAAGCGGTGTCACCTGTTGGAAACCCCTGCCGAACCGGTTTTCATGTTCAGCAGGTACCCCGCGCCTCCGCCGATCAGCCCGCCGATGATATGCGTCAGATTGGATACATTATCCCGGACAGTCACCGCATCCCAGATCTGCTGTCCAAGATAGATCAGCGCGACCAGTATAAAAGTCAGCGGGATTTCCCCTTCCCTGAAAGCAGTAAATGATGTCAGCAGAACAAAGGCAAATACCACGCCGCTGGCTCCCAGAAGCGCAGAGCCGGGAAACAGGAGGTTGTGGACGATCCCTGTGATCAGAGCTGTCACCAGAATGAGCGTCAGAAGGGTCTTCCAGCCGTACTTTTCTTCAAGCGCAGGACCCAGAAGAAGAATCATGGCCATGTTTCCCATCAGATGATCCAGCCCCGAGTGCCCAAGCACATGGGTAAACAGGCGCAGATACATCAGCGGATCGCTCAGCGGCGCACTGCGTGTCGAAAACAGCAGTAAGGTGCTGGTTCCGCCTGTCAGCGCGCCCAGCAGCGCAGCCGCAGAACAGGCCAGCACAAACCAGAGCACCAGCGGAGAATTGAACGTGATCTTCAGCTTCTTCATTTTTTCATTCCCTTTCTGATTTCCCTGCAGTCAGCTTCCGGTCCTTTTCCTGTCCGCAGCCTCCGTGATGGAAAAAAATGATGTTCACGGTTCTCGCTGTGGGCATCTCTGTCGGTCATGTGATTCCATTCCATTGTGCACATGAACCGGCTGATCGTCAAGTCGGTTTTACGTTCTCAGATTTCAGCCCGGGATATTTGCGCCATGGTTTTTTCGTGTTATACTTCCGGTATATTCCCGGCTGATCATCTGCGCCGGCAGCAGCGGCATCGGCAAAGCCGCGGAGCGCATCCGGAGCCTGGCGGGCGGAAGTGCCTTCGTGGATGCGGGCAGGCGCCTGGGCGGCCGGATCACGGACACGGATCTCAGAATCCGGAAGGAGGGTTTTCAGCTGTGAACATGTTTGAATTGATCCGCCGCCGCAGAAGCGTGCGCACCTTTGACGGCAATCCGCTGCGCCCGGAGGATGCGGAAAAGCTGCTGCGCTTTGCGGAGAGCATCGGGACTCCCTATGATATCCCCATCGTCTGGAAGCTCCTGGACGCCAGGGCGGACGGCCTGTCCTCGCCCGTGATCGTGGGAACGGATACCTACATCGCCGGGAAGCTCCGGCGCCGGCCCCATGCCGAGGAAGCCTTTGGCTATGCCTTTGAAAAGCTGGTGCTGTATGCCGAATCTCTGGGAATCGGCACCACCTGGATCGCCGGGACGATGGATCGGGCCGCATTCGAAAAAGCAATGGAATTAAAGGCGGACGAGGTAATGCCCTGCGTCAGCCCCCTGGGCTACCCCGCAAAAAAGATGTCCCTGCGGGAAACAATGATGCGCAAAGGCGTCCATGCGGACAGCCGCGCGGAATTCTCCGAGCTGTTCTTTGACCGAAGCTTTGCCAGGCCGCTGTCCGAGAACACGCCCTGCAGGGAAGCCCTGGAAATGGTGCGCCGGGCTCCCTCCGCTGTCAACAAGCAGCCCTGGCGGGTGGTCGTCGATGACAGGCAGGCTTACTTCTATGAGAAAAAAAGCAAGGGCTTTGTGGACGCCGCCGGCTGGGATCTGCAGAAGGTGGATCTGGGCATAGCCCTGTATCATTTTGCCTGCGCGTTCGATGAAAACGTGCATTTGAGCATCAGCGACCCAGGCCTGTCTGCGCCTGATGACGTGGAGTATGTTGCGACATTGATCGCAGATTAACCGCAAATTTCTGTCCCTGCTCTGCGTTTTCTTCTGTTTGCATTCTTTGTCAAAAATGATATGATGCTCCACGGGCAGGTGATGTTAATGGCCAGGACGAAAGATCTTTGCCGGGGAAATCCCGTTCGGCTGATTCTTGGGTTCGCGCTTCCGGTGCTGGCCGGAAACGCGCTTCAGCAGCTTTATAACCTGGTTGATTCTCTGATCGTAGGCCAGCTTCTTGGGGTAACCGCCCTGACAGCCGTTTCCGCCTCGGGCTGGCTTGACTGGGCCATGCTTTCCGTTCCCATGGGGCTGGCTCAGGGATTTTCCATCCATATGGCGCAGTCTTATGGCGGTCAGCGGTTCGCCGAATTGAAAAAAACAGCCGGCCAGAGCTATCTGCTGGCCGGTCTGGCTGTCCTTCTGCTGGAGCTTTTCAGCCAGCTGATGCTGCGTCCCGCGCTCACATGGATGAATACTCCGGCTGAGACCTTTCTCCTGACAGAAAGCTATCTCCGTATTATTTATGCCGGGCTGCCCATTGTGATGTGCCTGAACGTTTTCAGCGGCTTTCTGAACGCCCTTGGCAACAGCAAAACGCCCATGGTCGCGCTCATCTTCTCCACCGTCACCAATATCGTTCTGGACTGGCTGTTCATTGGTCCGCTCGGAATGGGCACCAACGGCGGCGCCTGCGCTACGGTCATTGCCCAGGGCGTTTCCGCCGCCGTCTGCATGATTGCCGCGCTTCGCATCCCGGAACTCCGGATCGGAAGAGCCGATCTTACCCCGGATCGGTTTATCCTGCGCAGGCTGGCTTTGACCGGACTGCCCATTGCCTTCCAGAATCTGATTATTTCCATAGGCGGGTTGATTCTGCAGGGCGTCGTCAACGGCTTTGGGTTTCTCTTTATGGCGGGCTACAACGCAGCCTCCCGGCTCCAGGGACTCGTGGAAATCGCGGGAACCGCGCTTGGAAATGCCGTCGGCACTTTTACCGGGCAGAATTTCGGTGCCGGGCTGATGAGCCGCGTCCGGCTCGGGCTGCGGAAATCCGCCCAGCTCTGTGTCTGCCTGGCGCTGGCCGTCGGCGCTGTCATGATCTTCCTGGGGAAGCCCCTTCTGTCCCTCTTTATCCGGGATGAAGCAGCCCTCGCCGGTCAGGTTCTCAGCATAGCCTATCAGTTTCTGCAAGTCATGGCCGCCGGCCTGCCCATGCTGTACCTGCTGTTTGTTTACAGATCCACGCTCCAGGGGCTTGGCGACACGGTAATCCCCATGATATCGGGCTTTGTGGAACTCGGGATGCGCGTCGGCGCGGCCCTGCTGCTTCCGCTGGTTATGGGTGTATGGGGCGTCTACCTGGCCGAGATCGCCGCATGGATCGGCGCGGGTATTTTTCTCATCGCCGGATGCTACTGGCGTCTGCGAAGGATCAGCCGGGACCCGGTCAGGAGTCTGGAGCTCAGCGCCGGGTGGCTGAACGGAAGGCTCTCCCGCCGGGGAGACTGACCGGATTATCCGGGCTGAAACATCTAGGTATACAAAAAGAAGCTTGTTGTATCTGCCTTCAGGTGGTAAAATGACAATAAGCTTTCTTTGTTATACTGCCTGCTCTGGGGGGACTGTCGAAATGAGCCGTCTGAAGACTTCATGGATCATCATGGCAAACATAGCCCTGATGAGCGCCATTCTGGTTTTCGTTGCGCTGTATTCCGATTATGAGAGAAAAGAACACTATCGATCCCAGGTAGAGCATTTCGTCAATGCGTCGATTGCCATGGAGCAAGTAACCGGAAACTACCTGGAAGGTGAACAGAGGATCTGTGACAACTGGGCGCAATACATTAACAGCCGGGGGATGACGCTGGAAGAAGCGGCAGCGTATGTCAGGGCAACCCATGTCATGTCCGGTACATCCGCTCACCTCATCGATACGGAAACCCTGACGGGCTATTCGACACGGCCAAAGCTGAACAGCACGGATCATTATGATGTTTCCTATAAGCGGATGGAGCTGTTCGGAGATGGGTCCTGGATAGCGGATCTGGGCGAGGCAATCAACGTCACACGTACCTATACGAATCCTATGAATGGGGAGCAGTCACTGGCCTTCTGCAATCGGATCACCGTGCGGGATGCGGAAAGCGGAGAAAGAAAGCAGGCATTTCTGCTGCGCATCGTGCCTGTGTCCAATCTGGAGGAAAAGTGGGTTTTCCCCAGGGAAGAGTATAGGGATGAGGATTTTTCCATCATCGACAGGGACGGCAACTATGTGATCAGAGGACGGTCCTTTAAAAGCAACAGCTTCTTCGAATTCTACAAATCCTATAATCAGCCCGGAATCGCAGCCCAGAACCGGCTGTTTTCGGCGATCCTGTCCGGAACGGACTCGTTTACGATGATGGATTCAAAAGGCAGGGAATGCATTGTCGCCCATACGCCAATCACCTCCGCAAAAGGCTGGGTGCTGCTGAGCTTCGTACCGGTCGATAATCTGAATGCCGTTACGGAAAACTGGCTGCTGATCGGGGTTGTCTCCTTCGGTCTGCTGCTTCTGCTGGTGATGGACTTCCTTTATATGAATTCCGTCAACAAAAAGCTCCGGATGATGGCCAGGGAAGCGGAGGCTGCCAACAAGGCAAAAACCGATTTCCTCTCTACCATGTCCCATGATATACGCACCCCCATGAACGCGATTATCGGGCTGACCACGATCGCCGAAAAGAACCTGGGTGACAGGGAAGCCGTAGCGGACAATCTGAGAAAGATCAGCCTGGCCGGCAATCATCTGCTGACGCTGATCAATGATATCCTGGATATTTCCAAGGTGGAGAG
>CAMNKK010000122.1 GCA_946542235.1 uncultured Clostridia bacterium
GCTCTTCCCAACGGTGACAGGCGCGGTTGACAGGTGTTTCTTTTGCTGTTAAGATCCTAATCCGGAAGCACACCCTGTGTCAATTGTCTGGAGGAGATTTGCTGTAAAATGGAAACCATGATGATTCTGGTTCGCCAGATCCTGCAGATGTTTCTGCTGGCCGGGCTTGGATATCTTCTTTTCAGGGGAAAGAAAATCACCGCGGAGGGCAGCAAGGCCCTGGCGAACATCCTGATCTATCTTTCCCTGCCCGCCGTGATTATCAACGGCTTTCTGGTGGATCGGACCGGTGAGCATCTGCTGGGCATCCTCTGGAGCGGAGCCGCCGCCGCGGCGCTGCTGCTCCTGTCGATTCTGATCTCCCGGCTGATTTTCCGCCGGGACGCCATCGCTTCCTTTGCCAGCTCCTTCTCGAATCCGGGATTTTTCGGCATCCCGCTGATCATTGCCTTCCTCGGGCAGGAATCCGTCTTTTATGTGGCCTGCTTTATCGCCTTCCTGAATGTCGGCCAGTGGACCTACGGGGTTTCCATCCTGACCGGCCAGCCCATCCGTCAGGGCTTTCAGCTGAAGAAGCTGATCCGGGCGCCCTTTATCATCGCCATTCTGATCGGTCTGTTCCTGTTCCTGACGCAGCTCCGGCCTCCGCAGCTGCTGCAGAGCTGCCTGACCACCGTGGCCGGGCTGAATACGCCCCTGTCCATGTTCACCGTCGGCGTCTACCTGGCCCAGGCGGATATTCCCAGGATGATCCGCCGCAGACAGCTCTATCTGGTCGCCTTTTCCCGGCTGCTGCTGATCCCGGCGGTTTCCCTGCTCCTGCTGACTCTCCTCCCCGCTTCGCTCTATTCGATGAAGATGGCTCTGCTGCTGGCCATCTCCTGCCCCGTCGGGGCAAATGTGGCCGTCTATGCCCAGCTGCATGGAAAGGATTACGCCTACGCCGTCGAGACGGTGGTCGTCTCCACGCTGCTGTCCATTCTCTCCATTCCGCTGGTCACCATGCTCGCCGGCTTCATCTGGTAGCGCGCCGCGCGCCGCCGGCTTTTTCAGTTTGCCGCCGTTCCGGGCGTTCTGCCCGGCTTCCCGCGCGCCGTGTCCGGCGCGTTTTTTTATTCGCTCCGCAGCGCTTCCACCGGGTCCTGCTTTGCCGCCTTCCGCGCCGGAATGAAGCCCCCGATCAGCGTCAGCGCGATGCACAGCAGGATCAGGATCCCTCCGGCTCCCGCCGGCAGGTAGGCCCTGATTCCCTCCTGATCCGCCAGGGTACGGATCACATAGTTGATGGGAATCTGCAGCAGCAGCGTCAGCCCGATGCCGAAGGCGCCCGCCAGCAGGCCGATGATGAAGGTTTCCGCGTTGAACACCTGGATCACGTTTCTCCGGGAGGCGCCCATCGCCCGCAGGATGCCGATCTCCTTCCGCCGCTCCAGCACGGAGATGTAGGTAATAATTCCGATCATGATCGAGGACACCACCAGGGAAACCGCCACGAAGGCGATCAGTACATAGGTGATCACGTCAATGATCGTCGTAACGGAGGACATCAGCGCCCCCACATAGTCCGTATAGGAAATGACCTTCTCCGGATACCCCTCTTCCTTCATCACGGCGTTGTAGGCATCCAGGATCCGGATCACCTCCGCCTTGCTTTCATAGTCGTTGGGGTAGAAGGTGATCATGATGGGATTTGCGGCATCCGCGTATCCGAATTTCAGCAGGTTCCCGCTCAGGGTGGCGCTGCGGGCCGCCGCCCGGGACAGGAATATCTCCTGCAGCCGGGCCTCCTCCATCTCCAGGGAGACGGCCTCCCCGATCTTTTCCTCGTCAATCTCGATCAGGTTCATCAGCAGCGGAATCCCCGCCTGCACCATCTCCCGCAGCGTGGGGGAATCCCCTGTCCGGCGCAGCTCCCGCAGGATCCGGATCGCTTTTTTGGCCGTCATCCGCGTTTCCTCTGTCTCCAGGCTGTCCAGATCCTCCCATCGGAAGGAAACGGCTTCCCCCAGATGCTCCGGATGGATTTCGATCAGGTCCATCAGGAAGCTGAGGCTCATGTCCGGCGCTTCTCCGAATCTGCTTCCGGTCAGCACGTCCTTCTCCGGATCCTTCCGCTGGGCCTGCACCACGGGGCTGGTTTCCGCTTCCGCCATCAGGCGGGAGATCAGCCGGGCCGGATACTCGATGCCCATCTGCAGCATACCGAAGGCGGCCCCGTTCTTTGGCCGCGCCACCCCGGTGATCCGCATCTCCTGCCCCCTGGTCTGCAGCAGCTTCATCATGGCTGCCTTATCTTCCCTGCAGTCCGTCCAGGCCCCCAGCTTTTCGTCGTAGCTGAACCGCTCATAGGCCGGAAGCAGCGAGAAGGTGATCCCCAGGAATTCCTCCGGGTCATATCCCCGGGTTTCCGTCAGGCTGGTATCCACCCTGGATCCGGCCACGACGTTTTCGATCATGGCATCCAGCTGGTCCCCATCCCGCAGCCCCATGGTGTACAGCATGATGTCCGGAATGTTTCCGCTGCCGCTCAGCACCACCACGCAGTCCGTATCCTTCTCCGGCCATCTTCCGGCCATCAGGTCGTAATCCTGCAGGTAAAGCTCGCTGTTCTCCGGCAGGGCCCGAAAGATTTCGTTGGCTCCGTAGTTTGCCATGATGCCGCTCAGGCTTTCATCAAACTGCACTCCGAAGGAAGACATCGTCTGGTCCGGATTGACCTGGCGGAAATGGTCCTCCCCGACAAGGTAGATCTGCGGGGAGATTCCGTAGGAATAGGTAATTCCCCGGGTATGCTCTTCCATGCCGCTGTATCCGCTGTCCAGCCACCTTTTCAGCGCAGCCAGGTCGTTCGTGGCGGTGGAAGCCATGAATCCCCCCATCATCTGGGTCTCATGAATCTTTCCGTCCTCTTCCGCCGAAGCCGCCTCCTGGCGCAGCTGGGCGAAGGCGTTCAGCGAATCCGCCATGGAAAAGGTGGAGCTCATGATCTGCAGCGGATACTGGCTCAGGCTCTCCTGCTCCATCCGTCGGATATAGCTGTTCGCGCCGTTGGAAAGAGACAGGATCATCGCGATGCCCACGATACCGATGGACGCCGCAAAGGCTACCAGCGTGGTCCTGGCCTTTTTGGACCACAGGTTGGCCAGGGAAAGGCTCAGGGACGTCAGGCGGGACATGGAGGGCTTCCGCAGATGCTGCACCTCTCCCGCCGCCGGAGCTTCCTCATACGGATTGGAATCCTTTGTAATCCTTCCGTCCTTCAGCTTCACGATGCGCGTTGCGTATTGCTTTGCCAGCTTGGGATTGTGGGTGACCATGATCACCAGGTGATCCGCCGCCACTTCCTTCAGCAGCTCCATCACCTGCCTGCCCGTATCCGTATCCAGCGCGCCGGTGGGCTCATCCGCCAGCAGGACGGAAGGCCGGTTCACCAGCGCCCGGGCAATGGCAACCCGCTGCATCTGGCCTCCGGAAAGCTGGGCGGGCTTTTTCTGCGCCTGCTCCTTCAGCCCCACCCGCTCCAGGGCCTCCAGCGCCCGCCGCCGCCGCTCCTCCCGGCCTACGCCGTTCAGCGTCAGCGCCAGCTCCACATTCGCCAGCAGCGTCTGGTGCGGAATCAGATTATAGCTCTGAAAAATGAAGCCGACGGTATGGTTCCGGTAGGTGTCCCAGTCCCGGTCGCTGTATTTCCGGGTGGAAACGCCCCGGATCAGCATATCCCCGCTGTCATACCGATCCAGCCCGCCAATCATGTTCAGCAGCGTCGTCTTTCCGGAGCCGGAGGGCCCCAGGATCGCCACAAACTCATTTTCGCGGAACGACAGCGAAACCCCGTCCAGCGCCTTCTGGACCAGGGTTCCGGTGCGGTATTCCTTTCGCAGGTTCTGGATCGTCAGCATCTTTTCTCCTCATCGCCGGCCGCCGGCCGCGCTGAAAAAAATCATCGGCGCCCCTCTCCCGGGGCGCCGAAGGCATGGCAGTATTTTATCCGTTGACCGGATCTCCGGACGCGGGCTTTTCCTGTCCTTCCGGGGCGGGAGTCTCCGGCAGCTCCGGCGTCGGCTCCTCCGCGGCGGGAGCTTCCTGTCCCTCCGCGTTTTCTTCTTCGGCGGGCTGCTCTTTCGCTTCCTGCTCCTCCGCAGGCTGCTCCTCTTCCGCGGGCAGTTCCTCTTCCGCGGGAGTCTCTTCCGCCGCGGCTTCGCTCTCCGTCTTCCCGCCGTCCTTCTTCGTGCCGAACTTATCTTCGACCCGTTCCTTCGTGTTCTCGTACACTTCGTTCAGATCCCTGGCGGTTTCCTCCGCCACTTCCTTCACGTCCTGCACGAGCTTTTCCGCCTTCTGCACCCGCTCGTCCTGCCGGGCGGCTTCCATGACATCATCCACCATCGCGGCGCTCTCGTCCACGATCACGTCAATGTGCCCCTGCACCTTGGCCCGCAGTTCCTCTTCGGATTCGGCCGGCTGCCTGGTGCTCTCGGCGCCGATGGAAAAAGCGATAAACAGGCTCAAAAGCCAGGACAGAAACTTCATCTTCGTATCACTCCTTTGGGGGTTG
>CAMNKK010000123.1 GCA_946542235.1 uncultured Clostridia bacterium
GCGATGCAGGAAGTGCTTGGGAACAACTGAGGGGGCTGAAGCACCCCGGTCATGCAAAGACAGATCATCAAAAAGGAGCGAGAAGACATGGCAAACTTTCAGATTCAGTACTTTTCCCCGGCGCTGGCGAGAAAAACGATCTTTTTTGCCAGCATCCCCAACGACCCGCAGGGGGACGGCCCCCGCACGCTGAACGTGCACCAGAAGCGGCCGACGAAGGCGCTGTTCATCCTGCACGGATACACGGGAATGGCCGAGAACTGGGTGCCGGAATGGATGATGCAGCACTACAACGTGGCGGTGTTCAGCGCCAGCGCGGAAAACTCCTTCTATCTGGATGCCGAAGCGACGGGCCACAAGTATGAAACGATGCTGGCCATCGAGCTGGTTGACTATGTGCGGAAGACCTTCGGCCTGGCGATGAAGCCGGAGGATACCTATATCGCCGGCATCTCCATGGGCGGCTTCGGGGCGATCCATACCGGGCTGGCGCATCCGGACCGGTTCAGCAAGATCGCGGGACTGTCCGCCGCGCTGATCGTTCATCAGATCGCGGGAATGAAGCCGGGCGAAGAATCCAAAGACGTGCTGGCCAACTATGCGTACTATGCCGGGTGCTTCGGGGATCTGCAGACCGTGGCGGAGCGGGATACCAATCCGGAGGTGCTGGTCCGGAAGCTGAAGGCGGAGGGCAGGAAGATTCCGGAGATCTATATGTGCTGCGGGTCGGAGGACTTCCTGATCGAGCCGAACCGCGGCTTCCACCGCTTCCTCGAGGCGGAGGGCGTTGGTCATGAATACCACGAATCCAGGGGAATCCATGACGGCGTTTTCTGGGCGGAATATGAGCCGAAGGTGATGGAATGGCTGTTCCGGGACGAAGCAGAATAACGGGAGGACGGAGAAAAATGCGGAAGATGGAACGCCTGAACCGCGGGCTGATCGTCGCGCAGGCGGAAAAGGGAATGTATCTGAGCTGGCGCTTTCTGGGAAACGAGCCGGACGGCATCGCCTGGCGGGTCTACCGGAAGCAGGCGGACGGAGCGTGGCGGCGGATCGCGGAGATTACGCCCCGGGACGTGCCGCCGGAAAGCGGCTATCCGGAAAACCCGGGCATCGTGAAGAAAAACACGACGCCCTGCTGCTATATCGATCCGGAGGGAACCTCCGGGGATTGTTACGCCGTATCGCCCGTGATCGACGGGATCGAGGGCGCGCGCGAGGAGCCGATGCTGCCGGAGCTCTCTCCGCTGCCGGGCGCGGAGGGACAGGCCTTCCGCGCGGCGGTTCACCGGATTCCCCTGTGCCCGCCGCCGGAGCGGGTGCCGCTGGTCCATTTTACCTACCGCGGGGTGTCCGTGGGTCCGGGATGCACGCCGGATCCGGCCGCATTCCGCCTGGACAACGGGGAAGACTGGTACCGGGTGGACATGGACCTGCTGCGGGCCTTCCGGGAACCGTATGAGAACGGGGAGACCGTGAGCGAAGAGACGATCGCGGACATCTGCGGGCGGCTGACCCGTCTGCTGGGCGAACCGTTCGAGGTGAAAAGCCGTCTGGAGAACGGGCGGATCATGGCGGAAATGTACCGGGAGCTGGAGGCGGCCTTCATCCGGTATGTCCGCGCGCTGGACAGCGGAGAGTCGCTGCCCTTTGCGCGCACGGCTTCCGGGGCGATTGAAACGTCCCTGTCCTCGGAATATCATACGCAGGACATGAGCGTCGGCGATTTTGACGGGGACGGCGAGTATGAGATCGTCGTCAAATGGCGGGCGGAGAGCCCGGATCCCATGTTCTCCGATCCGATTTACCGGTCCGACTTCAATCTCAGCGCGCCGGAATACATCGACGTTTACAAGCTCAGCGGGAAGCTGCTGATGCGGATCGATATGGGCTACAACGTCAAATCCTCCAATGATCACGAAACGATGCTGCATGTGCAGGATTTCAACGGGGACGGCAAGGCGGAAATCATCCTGAAGAGCGCCGCCGGAACCCGGGTCGGTTCCTGGGACGCGCAGGCGGGGTGCGTGGTGTATCCCGCGGACGCGGCGCATGTCGTGGGCGGGGAGGATGGCCTGCGGTGCACCACGGAGCAGTTCATCCGCGATTTTGAAGCGGGAAACGCGGAGGAACTGAAGCGAAAGTGGTCGCTCCTCAACGGATTCGATATCTGCTACCGGTCTCCCATCCGCTCCTCGGACAACGACGGGCCCAATGACCCGGCGCAGAAGGCGTGGATCAAGTCCTATCATATCGGCCCCATGGGCCCCGGACACAAAGAATATGTGACGGCGATCGGGTTTGACGGAAACCAGGGCGTGATCCTGGATACGGTGGACTATGCCTTCCCGTGGACCCATGTTTCCGCCGACGGGGATGATTTCGCGCTGGATCCCATGACCCAGCGGGGCAATTTCTGCACGATCACGAAGCCGCTGCCCGGCGCGGACACCATGGACAGCTACAAGGTGCAGGTGATGCAGGAAAAGGACGGATACTTCCTGGCGCATCGCTGGAAGTATCCGGTATGGGGCGACGGCCAGGGAAACCGGGCCAACCGCTATGCCGGCGGGGTCGCCTGCCTGGACGGAGAGAACTGGTACGCCGTGATCCAGCGGGGATATTACCAGCGGACGACCTTTGCGGCATACACCATGCAGGGGAACAGGCTCCTGCCGCCGGCGGTCTTCGACTCCGAGGATCCGCACTGCTGGACGCTGGGAGAAGGCCCGGAGCTTTACCGGGCCCGGGGAAACCATTTTGCGGACATGGCGGATATCGACGGGGACGGCCGGGACGAGGTGGTGCTCAAGGGCATGAACCTCAGCCTCTCCGAAGACGGAAAATACCTGCTGCCCCGGGTGCTGTGCGGGGATATCCTGCCGATGCTGGCGGGCACCGGGAAGCAGCCTGAATTCGGGGAGAATATCGCAACGGATGAAATCCGCCGGACACCCGGTAATTTCTGGGCCGGCCTGCAGCACGGGGACCGCAGCGCCATGCTGCCCGTGAACGCGGCAGGCGATATCCGGATCTATTCCGGAACCGAGGAATATACGCTGGACGACCGGCACACGGGGCACCAGTTCGGCTGGCTGCCCGGACCGGAAGCGCATGACCCCAACCGGGGGCTGAGATGGCGGGACGGGGAGCTGGTGCACGAAAGCTCCCTGATCTTCGGCGAGTTCTCCGGGGATGATGACGAGGGCTCCGTGGCCGGAAACTTCTCAAACCGCTGGCCGGGAGCGATGGCGGGCGGATCCGAATGCGGCAACCGCGTGCGGAGCCTGGTGGACGGCCGGGTGCTGACCGAGACGGACAGCAGGCGGGGCATTCCCCAGGGCGAGAACGCCGTATGGTTCGGCCCGGGTCTGACGCATTACGCCTGCAACGGCGCGGATGTGCACGTGCCGGACCAGGACACGCTGAAGTTTGAACCGTATCTGACCACCGGGCTGATCTCGACGGGGAGCAAGCGCACGCCGACGCTGAAGGCGGACCTGTTCGGAGACTGGCGGGAGGAGCTGATCCTGACGGACGAGGAAAACCATATCGTGATCGTCCGGACGCTCGCGCCGACCGAGTACGGCATCCGCTGCCTGATGCACGATCCCTGGTACCGCAATTCCGCGGCGAACCAGAACATCTGCTATAATCAGGTGGGCTTCGCTTCCTTCTACCTGGGGGATGAGGCGCCGCTGCCGGCCATGCGGAAGGACATCCTGCTGTGATCCGGGCAAAAAATGAGAAAACTGTTAAATTTTTGTGATCCCGTTTACAGCGGATGTACTTTCCGGTATAGTATAAATGGTAATGCGACAAAAGAATATCCTGACGGGAAAAAGGAGAAATGAGGATATGTTTGGAAAAGGCAAACTGGCAGCAATGGAAGAACAGCTGTCCGCGCTCCGGCAGAAGGCGGAGGACGCGTTAAAGGAAAAGACCAAGCTGGTGGAGCAGCTGTCGGATACCCGGGGCAAGCTGAAGGAAGCCCAGGAGAAGATCCGGGAGCTGGAGAACCGGATTGCGGAAACCGATCTTTCCCAGCTGCAGCAGCAGGCCCGGCAGTCGATCGCGGAGTATGAAGGCCTGAAGGAGCTCTATCAGCAGAAGAATCAGGAGATCGACGCGGTCCGCGAAACCACGGAGGAGGGCTTTGCGCGCGAGGCGGCGAACAAGCGCCTCGCTCTGTCGGACGAGATCGCCCGCAGCAAGCAGGATAATCAGAACATGATCAAGGATACGGTGCAGACCTTCGCGGGAAGCTACCGGTACTATCTGGATCAGATCCGCGTGCTGATGGATGCCCTGTGCCAGGCGGCCACGGATACCGGTGAGCATCTCTTCGAGGGTGAAGTCGGGGATATTCAGGCCAGCTTCGGCGCCCGGATCGTGGAGCAGCTGCGGAACGACACGGACACCCTGCCTTCGAACACGGGCGACAAGCTGCTGATCGGTGCGGAGAAGGAAGAGGAAGCCGCGGAAGAACCCGAAGCGCCGGAAGAACCGGA
>CAMNKK010000124.1 GCA_946542235.1 uncultured Clostridia bacterium
GCATCACCCGCGCCCGCTATGGCGAAGAGGAAGACGCCGCTGCCGGCGAGATTTACGTGCTGGAGCTGGCTGTCATGCTGAAGAAGGATGTGCGGCTGGAACAGGAGCGGCTTGATACCTATCGGATGTGGGAAAACAATGCCACCTTCCACTCCGTGTACATGCTGCCCAATGCTGCGCGGCTGTATGTGAATGCGGGAGGCGGGCTGGACTACGTGACGGATATCATGCAGGGAGAAGTGCTGAATGACGGCTACACCTATGAGATCGAGATGATCACCGCGCTGAACGAACATGCGTATGCCAATCCCGAAATCCCCATTGGAAGAACCGCCCGTCTGAACTTCGAAACAGGTGTGCTGACCATTCCTTCCTATGCCGACTTTGAACTGTACCTGCACGAGATTTCCGCCTCCTGGCTGATCGAACAGATGGAGAATGGATACATCCGTACCCTGACGGGAGACCAGGAAGAACTCAACAGCTGTGCCAGGAACGGAAGCGACAGGCAGCCTGAAGGCAGCATTGTGGAGGGAGTGACCGACGGCGGAACCGCGGACGGGATCCGGCTGTACTGGATCGGCGATGCGCCCGAAACCGCTGCGGATCCTGATCAGACACTGCTTCTGCTGATGGTGGACGAGGAAACGGACGAAGTGGACGCTTTCCGCACCAGCGTGAACATGCTGCAGGAGAACGCCCCGCTGGTGGACGTTTCGCTGTATCTCTTCCGCGACAGTGAAAGCGACCGGCGGGAAGAGGAGAAATACAACGCGTTCTGGTTTGATACCAGAGAAGAGAACGTCGAGGAGGATCTCAGCCTGGTGAAGGTGCTGACCAGCGTGGTGGGATCAGACAGCCTGGAAGTCCCGCGGCCCATCCGTATCAGGCTGCGCGGCTATGCCCTGCCGGGAATCGATCTGCCTGTTTACTCTCTCACCGATCACCTGTTCCTGATGAGCGACGGAACCAGGGGGACGGTCAGCCTGTTTGATGATTCCTATCACGCCACCATCAACGGCGATGTGTTTGACAGCATTTACACGAGGGTGGAAGGTATCTCAACGGGAGACATTATTGTGACCGTCAGGAAGAACCAGCCCGTCTGGCCGGAATGGACGGATAAGGACGAAGCCGGGGATATCGGCGGAGGACAGTACCGGCTCGAGGACGACCAGTGGGTGGAAATAACGGAGGAACCGGCGACACAGGCGGATCAGGCTGATGCTGATGCCGCGTGAGACGCCGGAACCGGCTTCAAGCAAGCCTGAAAGGGAACTGCGGAACAGCGGTTCCCTTTCGGACATTAAACAGCAGAGGGAAGGTGCGTTGTCAGAATGAGAAAAGGAATGTTTTTTCCTGCTGTCCTGTTATTGCTTGTGCTTCTGTGTGCTGTCCTGCCTGCGCCCGCGGAAGAGGCGGAGGAACTGAGTGAGTGGACGGTGCTCATTTATATGTGTGGATCCGACCTGGAAAGCAAATACAGCTATGGCAGCGAGAATCTGGGGGAGATTGCTGCAGTCACGAAACCGAAGAAATTCGCCGAGGGATTCAGCAGCCGGGAGGAACTGGCGGAGCTGGATGAGATGAGAACCCAAATCGGGGAAATTGCGCAAAGCATCAGCAGGATGAACGAAATCAGCGTCAACCGGCGTGACAAGGTCCATGTGCTGATTGAGACAGGAGGCGCAAAAGCATGGCACGCTGAAGACCTGGGCATGAACATCCGGACGGACAGGCTTCAGTACTGGCATTTTCACGCAGCGACGGAAGAAAATAACAGCACCTTTGAGCTGAAAAAGGAGTTGCCGCTGGCCAGCATGGCCCAACCGGAAACCCTGGCGGAGTTTATCCGGTGGGGCGTGGCTGCCTGCCCCGCGGAAAAATACGCCCTTGTGCTGTGGAGCCACGGGGGAGGAAGCGCCACGGGGATTTTCATCGATGAACTCTTCGGCGGCGAATACATGAAGCTGGATGCTCTGCATCAGGCGCTGGCGGATGGCGGTGCGCATTTCGAAGCCGTCATCTTCGATGCCTGCCTGATGGCCAATCTGGAAACCGCCTGCGCCATCCGGGAATACGCCGGCTGGATGGTTGCGTCTGAGGAGCTGGTGGCCGGGAAGGGCGCGGCGATAGGAGAATGGCTGCAGGAACTGTATCATGTGCCGGATGCGGACGGCAGGCTGCTGGGGCGGTGGGTCTGCGACACGGCCATGATCAAGTATTCCAACAGCACCGACAAGCAGGCCCAGGAACTGATGACATGGTCCGTCATCAATCTGGATAAAATCGAACAGCTGAAAGCAAACTTTGACGCCTTCTTTGCGATGATGGGTGTCTTTTATTCCAGGTATCCTGAAATGCTGACGACCTTTGCCAATGCCGCGCATTATTACGAGGCGTTCGGCACGGGAAATGAAAATATGTATGACCTGGGCGGCATGATGTATGATCCGGTGCTCCGCAACTCAGCGAGCGCGGCGATGCAGCTGGTCATGCAGCAGGTACTGGCGGATGCGGTGGATTACTGCGTGCACGGTACCGGGCGTCCGCAGGCCAGAGGAATTTCCTTCTGTCTGGCAAGCAACTTTCAGAGTGATCAGCTGGACATCTATGCCCATAACTGTCCCAGCCCTCAATATCTGGCGCTCCTGGACGCGGTCAGTCCCTGGGAAGCGCCGGACTGGGTGTATGAACAGGTGGAAAAGGTGCAGGAACCGGCGGATAAAAAAGCTTATCAGGTCACGGTGGAGAAGCGGATCTGGAAAAACGGATCCCCCGCTTTTGCCATCCTGGAAGGCGACATGATGATCGGTTCGGTTGAGTATAATCTGTACAGACTGGATGAAGCCACGGGCCTGCGAACCCGGCTGGGGGATGTGCCGGTGGTTTACGACCCGGATGAGCAGATATTCAGGATATACGACCTGCTCAAATGGCCGGCTTTTGACGGAAGCCTGTGTGAGATTGAACTGCAGAACAAGGTGACGATCGGAGACTATAATCTGCTGTATAATATTCCGATCATGATTGACACCGAGATCATGAACATGCGCGTTGCGTACTGGTTTGACGAGGCTGAATGGGAAGTGCTCGGCCTGTGGGAAGGCTACGACAATGACAGCAGACAGTTCAACAGAAATGTCATGTCCCTGTCGCAGGTCGCAGGGCGGGAATACAACCTGCTGTATGAAGTGCACGGAGAAAAACGCGGTTCCAGACCCTATTTATACAGCCCCACCATGATCATGTACCGTTCCATGAAGCTGGAGGAAATCATCCTGCCTCCGGGGGACTACTTCATCGATTTTACGATCTATGATGTGTTTATGCGCCCCATGCGCATGGAGACGGTGGAACTTCAGATCATGGAGGATCATACGATCAGGATTCTGGGTGAACCCTGGGAAGGAACGGAAATCCTGAACGCAGAGGCCTATTACGCCGGCGCGGAATAACGGGAAGGGAAGAAGCATTATCAAAGGCTATGAAATTATTGCATGAACTGATTTCCGGGTTTGCCGAAGCCTTCCCGGAGAAAACGGCAGCCGAAGACATCAACGGAATCATGACTTACGGCGAGCTGGCCCGGCGGAGCGCAGATCTGGCCGCACAGCTTTTTTCCGTCGGGTTTCACGACGGGGATGCCGCGGCGGTGTATGTTCCCTATGCAAAAGAAATCCTCCCCGGCGCCGTTTCCGCATTACGGGCCGGGGGAATTTTCGTACCCTTTGACGATTCCTACCCGGTGCAGCGCCTGGAATACATGCTGAACGACTGCAAAGCCAAAGCGGTTTTAACCGTCAGGGAGCTGTGGAACCGGAAACCCCTGAATTTTCCGGAGGACCATGTGCTTTTCATGGATGAGCTGACCGGCGCGGCCGGCGGTCACCCCGCCTGCGAAAATCTGACGGAAGACTCTCCCGCCATGCTGCTTTATACCTCAGGCACTACAGGCAATCCCAAAGGCGTGCTTCATTCCCACGGTTTCCTGCTGCACTTCCTGGACTATATGAAAATTCATGAGGGAGCTGAAATGAACGCGCATACACGCAGCGGAGTCATTTCAGCTGTTCCGTTTGTCGGAACACAAATGTTCCTGCTGGGGCCGCTTGCGCATGGAGGCACCGTATGCATTGCGCCGGAAGCGGCGCGGAAGGATCTGAATTTCCTGCATCAGTTCCTCCGTCAGGCACGCATCACGCATTGCTTTGTGCCGACCGGACTTGCGGCTTATCTGGCGGAAGACTGCGACATCAGCGGCATCCTTGTTTTTGCCGGCGGGGAAAAGCTGCGGCCGTTTCATCGCCATCATCCCGGAAACTTCCTGATCAACATCTACGGGAGCACAGAGACCAGCGCGGTGATCTCCAAAAAGATTTTCGGAAACGAAAAGAGCATCACGGTCGGCCATCCCCATGCCACCACAAAGGCAAGGCTTGT
>CAMNKK010000125.1 GCA_946542235.1 uncultured Clostridia bacterium
ACGATGATACCGCTGTTCCGGTTCATTGCGGCACAGCATGCCTGTCAATGTAAATTTCCCATATGTTGCTGATACTCGCATTTCCAGCCGGATCGGCATAGATATACACAAGCGCCCATACTGGAACCGCATCCGGCACGACCGGCGTGATCTGGCAGAGAATACAGTAGTTCATCCCGGCAACAACCTGCGTACTGAGCAGCGCTACAGGTGTATATGATGCGCCCACAAGCGTCCCGGTCGCTTTATCAAAAGCGGCCTGCGCGTCGGACGGCAACAGCCCGGACTGAGCAGGACAGGACTGCCACCCGCCCAACAGCCCCGGAACATCGTTGTTCTCCATGGACTCATGCTTCTCTCTCAGCGCAGCTGTCAGACTCCAGAAATCCTCCGCATTGCTGATCTCATAGTTTTCCTTTCCTCCGATGCACAGCCAGTTCGCCTCGAACCGGACGCCGCCCTCTGTCCCGTCGGACAGGTAAAAGACGATCTGCGGATACCAGTCTGTAATGGATTCATTCACCCGGTCTCCGACAATAATCGCGTTCACCGCGGTCCACAGCTGCGCAATTTCGTCCGGATCATCCGTCGTAAATTCGCTGGCGGAAAAGCCGTATCCATCCGTGTAATATGCTTTAACAATCGTCACGCCCTGATCCAGCTTTGCCTGAATGTCTGATAAGTCCGTCATGGATTGGATGCTCGCCGGGTTCTTCTCCGCCAGGGAGACGGAAAAGATCAACAGGAGACCAATCAGCAGCGCGATCATTTTTTTCATAGGCCACACTTCCTTTCGGACAGCCGTTTTCAGGCTGTATGTTTTCTGCCGCAGCATCAATTCGAAAGCCCGGCATACTGATATCCACAATGCAACGATACCAAACAAGGTTCCTGAACGTTATTATTCGTTCCAGATCCGAAAATTCCTGCAAACAGGGCGCTCTGAGTCCGCGCGCCGATCTCTGTGAGCAGCCGCATCCGGGATACTTTTTTTCTTTTGTATTCTTTCCGGCAATGGTATAATCTGGAGATGATGACTTTCGCCGCGGAAGGAGAGGATCCCATGCATGAAATCCCAGTAACAGAGGTTGGGCCGGTGTTCATCGGACAGGTTGAGAACAGGGAAGCGGCAACAGGCTGCCTGGCATGCATTGCCCCGCAGGGGATGCGCGCCGGACTGGATGTGCGCGGGGGCGGACCGGCCAGCCGGGAGAGTCAGCTGCTCAATCCATTGATGGCCGCGCAAAGCATTCATGCCATTGTCCTGGCCGGAGGCAGCGCCTATGGTCTGGGAACGGCGAACGGGGTGATGCAGTATCTGGAGGAGAAGGGGATCGGGTACGATACAGGGTATGCCCTGGTGCCGCTGGTAGCTCAATCGGATATATATGATCTGTCCGTGGGGGAAGCATCCGTCCGCCCGAATGAGGCCATGGGCTATGAGGCTGCCAGGACAGCGATGGAGAATCCAAATTACAGGGACGGCAACTACGGCGCGGGATGCGGAGCCACGGTGGGCAAGTTTGCCGGAATGGACTATTGTATGAAGTCCGGCGTCGGAAGCTTTGCCGTCCGGATCGGTGAACTGAAAATCGGGGCGATCACTGTTGTGAACGCCCTGGGAGATGTATATGACTGGAAAACCGGCAGGCAGATTGCGGGGATGCTGAACGAGACCAGGGACGGACTGCGTCAGACCTCTGCGTATATGCGTCAAAACTGCGCTGTGGTAAAGAATAAATTTACAGGCAATACCACGATCGGTATTGTCTTTACCAACGCTTATTTTGACAAACCGCAGCTGTGCAAGATTGCCGGAATGGCCCATGACGGTTATGCCCGTTCGATCAATCCCGTGCATACATCTGCCGATGGAGACAGCATCTATGCCGTGTCGCTGGGGGAGGTGACCGCGGACCAGGACCTCGTCGGCGCGCTTTCAGCGGAGGTCGTCAGCGAAGCCATCCTTCGGGCTGTTGAAAGCGCCGAAGGCGCGTACGGATATCCGGCACTGCGAGACTTGCGGAGAGAGTAGAATGCTTCAGCCGGAGCCGGCGCGCGGAAGCGGGGACTCCGAGACCTTATTCCTTCACAATGTCCAGCAGCTCCCGGATGCTCCTCATGTTCCAATCGCCGGCCCCGTTCTGCGCGGCGTCTCCCAGACAGGCTACCTTCATGCCGCCTGCATGGCCCGCTTCGGCGCCGGAAACGGCGTCCTCCACCACCAGACAGTACTCCGGCGCGATGCCCAGCATGCCCGCCGCCTTCACGAAAACCTCCGGATCCGGCTTGGAACGGGTGATATTGTTCCCGTCGCTGACGGCATCGAAATAGCCGCGGAGACCGATCTGCCCCAGGATGAAGGGCGTATTCTTCGAGGAGGAGCCGATGGCCAGCTTCAGGCCCAGGGCCCGCAGCCCGTCCAGGGTTTCCTTTACTTCATCACTCAGATCCGCGGTGCTCATCTCCCCGAGGGATTCCCGATAGATCTCGTTTTTCTGCCGGGCCAGTTCCTCCTTCTGTTCCAGGCTCAGGGCAGGCCCCTGATATTTCTCCAGAATAATGTCCAGGCTGGCCATGCGGCTGACGCCCCGCAGGCGGTTATTGATGGTGCGGTCGAAGGGAATGCCCATGCTGTCCGCCATCGCCTTCCAGGCGCGGTAATGATATTCATCCGTGAAGCAGATCACGCCGTCCAGATCAAAGATGATCGCCTGAAACTTCATGTATTTTTCCTCCTCATCATGTCGGTTCTGTCTGCGAGCTTACATCCCGGGGAGGGGAGGACTGCCCCTCCCTGAGATGGATTTTTACCAATGCAGGTATTCCTTGCCGCAGAAGGGATCCACGGGGCTCGTGCCTTTGAATTCGCTCCGGCCCACCAGCTTTTCCACCACGGTATCGATCATCAGGTCATGGTTGGAATAGGCGTTGATATAGGTCTTTACCATGGGTACATCCAGCAGATGATAGGGATTCTGCAGAGAGATGAAAACCGTGGGGACGATCTGCACGAACCAGGGAATGTTGTTCCCGGCGCCGAAGGGCGCGTGCCAGTTGAGCCGGGCGGTGGTTTTGTTGGAGGCGTTTTCCACATTGCCGATGTAGACCACAAGATCATACTTGCTGCGGAATTCTTCCACTGTCTCAAAGCGCATCGGCTTCGAAAAATCGAAAACCTCCTCCTGATAGGGGATCATTTCAAAGCCCTCTTTTTCCATATCGGCGATGAAGCGCTGCGCTACACGCTGCTCGCTGGGGCATTTGCCCAGAATCTCGAACAGCACCCGGTGATGCTTTTCAGGGCTGATGGGCAGCAGATGCTGGGTATCCTTGACCAGGGTCACCGCCCTGTCGGCGCACTCCCGGGCCCAGGCCTGATGCTGGCTGCAGCCGATGATACCCAGATCTTCCCGCCGGGGTGCCAGGGTGCCGTTTTTCTGCTTTTCGTGCAGTCCCAGGGCTGCCTTGGCGGCCAGAATGCGGGTAATTGCCTCATCCAGCCGGCGCTCGGAAAGAATTCCGCTTTCGTAGCCCTGACGCATATAGCCCAGGTCTTCCTCGTAATCCTTGTTGAACAGGAGCATGTCGCAGCCTGCTTCGATGCTGTAGGGCACACTCTGCCGCCGATCCATGGCACACAGGAAGCCCACCATGGGGCTGGCATCGGTGATGATCATGCCATTGAACCCCAGCTGTTCCCGCAGCAGATTTTGCAGCAGCTCGGGAGAAAGCGTGGCGGGCATCAGCTGATCCGGATGATTCGGATTGAACTTTTTCTGATAGGCGGGCATGGCGATATGACCCACCATCACGGTCAGCGCGCCTCCGTCGATCAGGGCCTTGTAAATATCGCCGTAGGAGGCGTCCCATTCCTCACAGGACAGGCTGTTGACGCTGGTCAGGATATGCTGATCCGTCTCGTCCACGCCGTCGCCGGGGAAATGCTTGATGGAAACGGCGCTGCCGCATTCCTTCGCACCCTTCATGTAAGCCAGGCCGCAGGCCTTTACCATTTCCTTGTCACTGCCATAAGTGCGCACATTGGTGATGGGATTGTGATAGTTCAGATCAATATCCACCACAGGGGCAAAGGCATAGTTGCATCCTACGGCCTGCCCTTCGGCGCAGGAGATTTTACCCAGGCGGTATGCCTGCTCGGGTCCGCCGGCGGCTGCAGCCTGCATCTGCTTTCCGAAGGCTGTACCTTCCTCCACGATACCGTCGCCGCCCGCTTCCAGGTTCGCTGCCAGAAGCAGGGGAATCTTCGTATGGTTCTGCAGATAGGAATAGGCACTGAACAGTTCCTCCGTCTTCCCGGTGCGGAACATGACGCCGCCGGGATGACGGTTCAGCAGCTCATACTGCAGATAGCCTTC
>CAMNKK010000126.1 GCA_946542235.1 uncultured Clostridia bacterium
GTCAGCTTCTCCGGCGGCGTAGGTACCATCCAGGGCGTCGTGATCGGCGCGGTGATCATGCAGGCGATCGTATACGCGCTGCAGTTCCTGGGCATCAATCCCTATATCCAGTATATTATCCGCGGCCTGATCATCATCCTGGCCGTATCCATCGACGTACGCAAGTACATCGTGAAGAAGTAAGATGAAGAACGACAGAGAAATCCGGGCCGCGAGATCCGGGATGGAGCAGGCGAAGGAAAGGTCGGAGAAGGATTTCGGGACCGACCAGAAGCTTCCGCGCAGGTACCGGCTGTACGATAAGATTAAGGAGAATGTGTCTTTGCGGACGGTGGACGCCGTGATTATCGGCGTGTCCGCGCTGATCGTGATCCTGCTGATTGTAGGGATCGCGACCGGAAAACCTCCCCAGTAAGCAGAACCGGCAGCTCTGGCTGCCGGTTTTTTGAAGGGAAAGATGCGTATCCGGAGAGAGACTTCACAAAAAGATCAAAAATATTAAAAAAGATGTCAAAAAGGGGTTGACGGGGGCCAGAAAAACCATTATACTATAGACAATCACCTGGGGTTCGCGACAGTCCTTCGGTTTTCCCCACATTTCGAAAAATGGAGCCCGGGTCCATATTGTTGCTATGTCACGCCCCCGTCCATGACGCCAGGGGACGGCAGATGCAACAGGCAGGGCACCAGCCTGCTTCACATAGCGGGTGAAAAAACGGGGACATCGGCTCCCTGGGCCAGAAAAGCTTCCGGAAACGGGGGCTTTTTTCTTTGTGCCTTTTCCCGGCCCGGTCCGCGGCGGAGAAGGGAATTCCAGCCTCCCGGAGAGAGCGCGGAAGGTTTTTTTGTTACAATTGTTTCCAAAATGTTTCATTTACATTTCTTTTATCAGATGATATAATGAAATATCTGGTGAGAGGAGGGGTGAAACATGACATTGCCCGACCTGTCGAAGGTAACTGCGATCCTGCCGGATCTGGCGGATTATATTGTTTACGGTGCGATTGCCATCGTGACGCTGATCGGTGTGTTCAAATGCCTGCTGCCCCTGTGGAATACTTCGGCTGCTCTCCGGAGAGCCATCCGGCGGCTGCAGGACCATGCGGGTGATCCCGGAAAGCCTGTGTGGCAGGAAGCGGGATTCATGGGCCGGAGGATGAAGGGATCCTGGCTGAGGTTTCTGCAGAACGCGGAGCAGCTGGATCGCCGGGGACTTCCGACCAATGTGGAGGACTACATCAACGATGATACGGTGACCCACTCCCACGGGAACGCGACGCTGGCGGAGCTGATTCCGAACCTGCTTACGTCCCTGGGTATTCTGGGAACCTTCATGGGGCTTTCCCGCGGGCTGTCCAGCCTGAACTTCGCCGACGCCGCCCAGCTGATATCCGGTATCCCGAATCTGCTGAGCGGCATGCGCTTTGCGTTCGGAACCTCCGTAGCGGGTATTTCGTGCTCCCTGGTTTTCAATATGCTGAACCGGATATCCCAGGGATCCAGCTACCGCGCGATTGACGATTTTGTTTCCTCCTTTACGCAGCTGGCCATGAGCCGTCCCCTGGACAATGATGTGCAGCTGATCTGCCAGAACCAGGATCGGAACCATATGCTGCAGGGAATCAACGAAACGCTGGCGGACCGGCTGGCGGAGAACGTAGGTCTGGCGATTACCCGGGCGATGGAACCCGTAGCCGGATCCATGGATCGCTTCATTGTCGGAGCGACGCGGAACCAGATCGAAGGAGTCCATCGGATCGTGAGCCGCTTCCTGGAGGAAATGAACCAGAGCCTGAGCGGACAGATCCGCAGTCTGGGGGATGCCATGGACGCGGTGTCCGGAAATCAGATGGCGGCTGCCCGGCAGGCGGAAGAGACGCTGCGGAGCGCCGGGGGCATTGTGCAGGACGCCAGGGAGCTGCGGGAACTGACGGATCAGGTGCTGGTCCGGTTTGACGGCTATGTGGCGGAAATCAAGGAAACCCGGAAGCGGGACGAGAGCTTCGAAAAGCGGTCCGCAGAGCTGATGGGCAGAATGGAAAAGCAGAATCAGGAGCTGACCCGGCTGATGGAAAACCTCGCCGCGCGGGTGGACGCGATCCCGGATCTGAAGAGCCGGGAGGCGACGGACGAGGCGCTGGCCGGAATTCGGGAGGTGACCGGGAATCTGAATGAGAGCGTACGCTCCATTTCAGAAACGCTGTCCGCCCTGGCGGAGGAGGTCTGATCCGAATGGCTCGACAATCCATACACAACCGGCGGGCCGGACGGGGCTCCACCGGCGGAGGCGCTTCCTGGATCTCCTATTCCGACATGATGGCGGCGCTGCTGCTGATCTTTGTGCTGATTCTGACCTACAGCCTGTATCAGTACTTCACCATGCTGGAAACCAAAACCCGGGAGCTGGAGGAACAGCAGCAGCTGCTGCTGAGCCAGCAGGCGCTGCTGCAGGAAAGGGAGGACGAGCTGAGCGCGCTGCAGCTGACGCTGACCGCCAAGCAGGAAGAACTGGACGAGGCCAATGCCAGGCTGCTGACCAAGGAAGAGATGCTGGCGCTGCTGCAGGCGCAGCTGGAGGAAAAAGAAAAGGAGCTGGCCGCCGCAACGACCAGGCTGGAGGAACAGCAGGTCGCGCTGGCGGCGCAGGCAAGACGGCTGGATGAGCTCGTCGGCGTACGTTCCAACATCATCCGCGATCTTTCCTCTTCCCTGACCGCGGCAAACCTGAAGGCGAATGTGGATGCCAACGGGTCCATCGTGCTGGACAGCGCCGTATTCTTTGAAACCGGAAAATCGGAAATCAAGGAAGAAGGAAAGGCGCTGCTGAACCGCTTCATCCCGGTTTATCTGAATGTGCTGCTGGACAGTCAGTACGCGGATTATATGGGAGAGATCATCATCGAAGGTCATACGGACTCGACGGGAACCTATGACAACAACCTGAAGCTGAGCCAGGAGCGGGCACTGCAGGTGGCGCTGTATGTGCTGAACATGCCCGGGCTGAGCGGCAGACAGAGGACGCTGCTGCAGCAGATTCTGACTGCCACCGGCAAATCCTGGGCGGATCTGGTCTACGATGAATACGGGGACGAGGATGCCGAAGCCTCCAGACGCGTGGAATTCAAGTTCTCGCTGAAGGACGCGGAGATGATCAGCGAAATGCAGAAAATTCTGCAGGAGAACGATCTGGATTAATGACCCGGCCGGAAGGCGGGGAGAAGGAGAAAAATAAAATGCGCCCTGCGGCGATCATTCTGCTGGTGATTTTTCTGGCGGCTGTCGGAATGACGGGATATATCTACTTTACGGCCAACGTCATTGTCAATGATATTCAGTGTATCGCTGCAGACGCAGTGAACGCGCCGGAGGTCTTTCAGGGGCTGAAGTCGCAGGCGGAGAAGGGAACCTTTACCGGCACGCCCTTTCAGACGGATCAGATCGGAGAGGCCGCGGATTATCAGTTCTATACCTATACGGTCTACCTGCAGAACAGGACATTCCTGAAGGCGGAGGTGGCGGAGGTCCAGGTGACGCCGATGAACGGGGATGTGCTTCAGATGGCAGAGGACAGCCGGATCAGCATTCCGGCCAGGGGAAAGGGAAGCGTCCAGGCTACCATCCTGACAAAGAAGGATATGCATAATGTGCGGGAGCTGATGATTACCTATTATCTGTGGGGGCTTCCGTTCTCTATCCGGGTCACCTACAGCGGATAGCATGGAAAACGGCCTCAGCGCGATGCTGGGGCCGCTTTTATTCGGGACGGCGCAGACGGGCGGTCCCGGGAAGAAGCCGGAAAGCGGAAGCTCCGATCCCGCCGGAAAGCCGCTTCTGCAGCAGAAGCCTTACGGCTCAGCGATCCGGCGGAAGAGGGACGGTGATGAGCTCCGGCCCTCTCTGCAGGACGGCTTTCCGGCGCTGCAGAAAGCGCTGGCGGTCCATGGCAATCAGATGACCGCAGGTATTGCAGCGGATCTTGACATCCAGGCCGGCGCGTACGACGGTCCATTCGCTTCCGCCGCAGGGATGCGGCTTTCGGGTGGAGACGACGTCTCCCACGCGGATTTCATCATTCATCTGACAGTCCTCCTGCGTTCTCGAAGAGTCCGCATACGGTTTTGATGATCGGTGTGCCCGCCGGCCGGACGGAGGCGCGAATCGGAAATGCAGGGGTGGATCCGGCGGCAGGGATCAGTATATAGCAAAAACAGGAACCTGACAATCCTTGAATTCCGCCCGAACAATACCTTACCTGAATTATGTCCCGATCATTCGGGCAGTTTCCTGTCAAAGCCGGGCAGGATCCGGTCAGCGGGAGAAATCCGGCCCGGTGTGCGGCAT
>CAMNKK010000127.1 GCA_946542235.1 uncultured Clostridia bacterium
TGGCCCTGTGCATGGTACTGGGCTGTGCCGCCGCCCTGGCGGAAGCCAAGACGGAGTACAACGTGACCGTCCTTGTCTGGAAGTTTGACGACACCTACGGCTCTACTGTCCGCCAGGGCATGCAGAAGTGGGCTGAGGCCGTCGGCGAAGAGCTGGGCGTGAAGATCAATCTGGACCTGCAGGATGCCGGCGACGACATGGCCAAGCAGGTGGAGCAGTGCGATCAGGCCATCGGCAAGAATCCTGATTTCGTCATCATCAACCTGGCGGAGCCCGCGGGCGGCCAGACCCTGGTTGACAAGCTGACCGAAGCCAAGATTCCCTTCCTGTTCTACAACATCCCGCCGTCTGAAGAGACCTATGATTCCGTCGTGAAGCAGTCCGGCTCCTTCTTTGTAGGCACCCTGCCCCGGGAAGCCGGCGACATGCAGGGCGAGATCCTGGCCGATCTGTGGGCCGCGGATCCTGCCGCCATCGACAAGAACGGCGACGGCACTGTGCAGTTTGTTGAGTTCAAGGGCGTTGCCAACAACCCCGAAGCCATTGCCCGGACCCAGTATTCCGAAGAGACTGCCAGGGAACTGGGAGTTCCGATGGAAATGGTGACCGACATCATCGTGGCTGACTGGGATACGACCAAGGCCAATGACGCGATGCTGTCCACCTGGCAGAGCCATCCGGAAATCGAACTGGTGTTCGCCAACAACGATGATATGGCCATCGGCGTCATCGCCGCGCTGAACCAGTCCGGATACAACACCGGCAACGAAGGCGATCCCTCCATCGCCGTTATCGGCGTGGATGCCACCGATGCCGCCATGGAAGCCATCAAGGCCGGCAAGATGACCGCGACCGTGAAGCAGGACGGCGACGCCATGGGCGAAGCCAACATCCGCTTCATGATGAACTATCTGCTGAACGGCTCCTACTTCGATGGAATGGAAGGCCAGTACAAGCTGAACGAAGACGGCGTTTCCGTTTACATCCCCTATGCCAAGATTACCGCGGACAGCGTGGAATAATCCTTCCGGCAGAAAAAGAAAAAGGCAACCGGTTCCGGCGGCTACGGCCGCCGGAACCCTTTTGAGAAAAAAACAGGGTTTTTAAAGAAAAGATTTCCGCCCCGGAGGGGAAATCTTCTTTTTGAAAATCCGGAAATCAGACCGGGATATTAGATAAGGAAAAGCGGTGATTGCGAACATGACCGAAAACCAGGTAAACAGGACCGGAGAGCCGGAATTTCTGCTGGAGATGATGGACATTGAAAAGCAGTTTCCCGGCGTCAAGGCGCTGGACCACGCCCGGCTTCAGCTGCGGCGCGGTACGGTGCATGCCCTGATGGGGGAAAACGGCGCGGGCAAATCCACCCTGATGAAATGCCTCTTCGGCATCTATACCAGGGATGGCGGAACGGTGAAGATGAACGGGGAGCCGGTAGCTTTTACCAGCCCGAGGGACGCGCTGGACAACGGTGTGGCCATGGTGCATCAGGAGCTGAATCAGGTGCTCCGGCGCAGCGTGATGGAGAATGTCTGGCTGGGCCGTTTTCCCACCACCCGGCTGGGAACGGTGGATTCCCGGAAAATGTACGCCGACACGAAGGCGGTTTTCGAAAAGCTGGAGATCCAGGTGGATCCGAAGCAGATTATCGGGGAACTGTCCGTATCCAAACGGCAGATGGTGGAAATCGCCAAGGCGGTATCCTACAACGCGAAAATCGTCGTGCTGGATGAGCCTACCAGCTCGCTGACGGAGGACGAGGTGGAGCATCTCTTCCGCATCATGCGCCGCCTGACCTCGGAGGGTGTCGGCATTATCTATATCAGCCATAAGATGGACGAGATTCTGCGGATTTCCAACGAGGTGACCATCATGCGGGACGGGCAGTGGATCGCCACCCGTCCGGCGGAAAGCCTGACCAAGGAGGAGATCATCCGACTGATGGTGGGCCGGGAGATGACCAACCAGTTCCCGCCCAAGACGAATCAGGTGGGCGACGTGCTGCTGGATGTGAAGAATCTGTCCGGAATGTATGAGCCCACCTGCCATGAGGTCAGCTTCCAGCTGCACAAGGGCGAGGTCCTGGGTGTGGCCGGGCTGGTCGGTTCCCGCCGGACGGAGCTGCTCAATACCCTGTTCGGGTACTTTACCAAGGGCGGCGGACAGGTGGAGATGAGCGGACGCCCGATCAACAATGTGACCACCGATGAGGCCCGGAAGAACGGATTCGCACTGATTACCGAGGAGCGCCGGGCCACGGGGATCTTCGGGGAGAACACGATTCTGTTCAATTCCATCATCGCCAATGTGGATACCTACGGGAAGCCGCTGCTGAACGGGCGGAAGATGGATAAGGACACGGACTGGGTGATTGAGCAGATCAAGGTCAAGACCCCGAGCAAGAAGACGCATATCAAGAGTCTCTCCGGCGGAAACCAGCAGAAGGTGATCATCGGCCGCTGGCTGCTGACCCAGCCGGATGTGCTGCTGCTGGACGAGCCGACCCGCGGCATTGATGTAGGCGCAAAATATGAAATATACCAGCTGATCCTGAACCTGGCAGAGCAGGGAAAAGGCGTCATCATGGTTTCCTCGGAGATGCCGGAGCTGCTCGGAATCTGCGACCGGATTCTGGTGATGAGCAACGGCCGGCTGGCCGGAATTGTGGAGCGGGGAAAGGACTTCGGCAACATCCCGGGCGAGCAGGAAAAGATCATGGAACTGGCCGCCAAGTACGTATGATGAGGTGAAGAGGATGAAAAGGAAAACAATAGTCCATATCATTATGCTGGTCGTGCTGGCGGTGGGCATTGCCCTGACCGTCTACGGCGTAACGGGAAGAAACATCTATTCGGACGCGGCGGCTATGATGGGCACCGATCTGAAGAGCGCCATGTCCTATATCCGGGAGCCCTCCAAGCTGGAGGAAATCAACCTGAGCAAGATCGGGGCGGAAAAGGCCAAGGCCTTCCTGAAAGGGCTGGGCCTGGACGCCGGGAAAGTGGACGCGGCCATAGATGAACGGATCGCCTATGAAAACGCCCTGGCCAACGCCAAGGACCGGGAGAAATTCCTGGCCTATGCCCAGAGCGTGGACGAGACGGTGACCGCGGACAACCTGAACGATCTGCTCAAGGATCGGGAGCGGGCCGAATCCATGCGGCAGGCTATGGCCATGGCTGAGCTGGGCGTGGATGAGGCGACGTTCCAGAAGCTGGGAGAAAACAAGGAGGTTCTGGAGCTTTACCGGGAGGGCCTGCCCAAGCTGCTGGAAAACAGCCATATGACCAACGCCGTGACGGTTCAGTTTATCGGCATTGTCCTGATTGTGGCGGCGCTGGCCTATTTCCTGATTCAGGCCATGGATATCAAGCCCAGGGCGAAGGTCCGGGCCGTGAATCCCAAGACCGCCAGGATTACCACCTTCCTGCTGAACTACGCGCTGTTCATCATCCTGGGACTGATCCTGGTGGTGGTTTCCATCATCCGGATCGACTTCCTGTCGATGAACAACATCCTGAATATTCTGCAGAATGCTTCCACCAAGGGTATCCTGGCGCTGGGCTGCGCCGGCCTGATCGTTCTGGCCGGCACCGACCTGAGCATCGGCCGGGTGCTGGGCATCAGCGCCGCCGTGACCGCGTCCCTGGTGCAGAGCACGACCTATGTCAGCCGGATGTTCCCGACGATGGTGACCCCCCTGGGCACCTTCGGACTGCTGGTTCCGCTCTTCGCCTCCATCGCCGTGGCCGTTGCCTTCTGCATGATCAACGGATTCGGCGTAGCCAAGCTGCATCTGCATGCCTTCATCGTAACCCTGGGCACGCAGCTGATCGCTTACGGAGCCAACTGCCTCTATATTGAGTCCCAGCCGTCCGGGACGGCGCAGGCCCTGTCCACCTTCGATCCAAACTTCCTGAACGTCGCGGCGGGCGCCTTCTATATCGGGGATATCCGGGTGCCCCTGGTGGTCGTCTACTTCCTGGTCGCGGCAGCCATTGTCTGGGTGATCTGGAACAAGACGAAGCTGGGCAAGAACATGTTTGCCGTCGGCGGCAATACCGAAGCGGCCGCGGTTTCCGGCGTGAACGTGGCCAAGACCATCATGCTGGTCTATCTGATGGCCGGTGTGCTCTACGGCGTGGCCGCCTTCCTGGAAGCCGGGCGTATCACCTCCGTCGGCGCCAATACCGGTCTGAACTATGAAACCGACGCCATCAGCGCTGTGGTTGTGGGCGGCGTCAGCTTCTCCGGCGGCGTAGGTACCATCCAGGGCGTCGTGATCGGCGCGGTGA
>CAMNKK010000128.1 GCA_946542235.1 uncultured Clostridia bacterium
CTCCCCGATACTTTGAAAAGCTCCGCCGCCCGGGACGGAGCTTTCAGGTATTTTTCTCAGTAGAATGTGGCAACCGGTTCCTCCGGCTCCCTGGCCGGCTTGACCTCCAGCACATCCAGCACGGGAACCTTTTCGCTGAAGAGCCGGTTCCGCTGCAGGCGTATTTTCCCCCTGACCCTGAACCAGGATCCGGGACGCGGCTTTTCCGCCTTTCCGCGGTATGCCGCCATCCCTGCAAACTGTGTATCCGCCGCGCAGCAGTTCATCAGCATTCTGCCCGCTGCAAAAACGCTGTCCGGCATGGGTTTGGTGGTTTCGGGGAACATGGCCGTATATTCCACCGTCTTCCCCTCGTACTTGTCGGTGTTTTCCATCAGATCGGAGAAGAAATAGGCATAGTCCCGATCCTCGATCTGAATCACCGGCGCGTTGATATCAAAGGGCAGCGGATCCACGGTTTCATCCATTACGCTCCGCCCGTCGGGATATTCATAAAAGATGTTGCAGCGCCTGTTCGCCTGCCTGACAATCTTATGCAGCGCATCCAGATCGCTCTTTTCGCTGCACCGGTTGAAAACAATCACATCGCAGGTCTGCAGCTTATCAAAGACCAGGTTCCGCATGTTCGCGTTGAATACGGTAAATGTATTGGAATCCGCGAAGCAGATTTCCTGGGCCACAACCCATCCGTCCGGAATGTTGTCGAACAGGGTCTGCATGGGCCACATGCCGTTATATTCGATAATAACCCGCTCGCATCCGGTATCCTCTGCGGCGGCCTGAAGGGCGGCTTCGTTGAACTCTTCCTCTTCCTCCAGCGTCCGCAGATAGACATGGTCGCCGCTGAAGGCGGAAAAGTCATATTCAACCTCTCCTTCCTCGCAGCAGATCAGCAGGGTTTTCTCGCCGCTGTTGAACCGCCGGTCCTCCAGCGTGCTTTGGACAAAGGTGCTTTTCCCTCCGTCCAGGAACCCGGTAAAAAGATAAACAGGAATTTCTCTGGCAGCCATCTTTTACACTCCAAACAGGGTCTTCAGATTCTCTTCGTCAATTTTGGATCCAATGACGCACAGCCGGCCGGTCACTTCCGCGCTTCCGCGGCGCACATCCGTTTCTCCGGGAGTATAGTCGAAATGAATCCATCCGCCATCCTGAGCAGGCACAATTCCCTTGGCCCGCAGGATGATCCCGTAGGAGACCGCGTCCGTCAGCTGGCCCAGGATGCTCCGAAGCTCATCCTCCGTAAACTTCCGGGGTGTCTCCACGCCCCAGCTGGTAAACACTTCGTCCGCATCGTGATGATGATGGTGGTGGTGATGATGCTCATGGCCGTGCTCCTCGTGGTCATGATCCTCCTCATGCGCATGATGATGGTGCTCATGCTCTTCCTCTTCATCCTCATCGCCGTCATGATCATGGTGATGATGCTCGTGCTCCTCATGCTCGTGGTCATGGTGGTGATGATGGCATTCGCATTCCGGATCATCGCATTCGTCGTCATCCTCAACTTCCGCCAGAATCTGTGCCATCTCCTGCTCCAGCGTATCAGCCTTCTCCATCGCCTTCATGATCTGCAATCCGTCGAGGTCCTTCATGGGCGTGGTAATAACGGTGGCGTTCTGGTTGTGCTCCCGGATCAGCTTTACGCAGTCCTCGACCTTCTGCTGGCTGGCAATATCCGTCCTGCTCAGGATGATTGTCGCTGCGTGTTCGATCTGATTGATAAAGAATTCTCCGAAGTTCTTCACGTAAATCTTGCACTTGCTGGCATCCACCACCGCCACCAGGGCTCCGATCTGGCAGTTTTCTCCGCAGACGGCGCTGGCCGCGCGCACCACGTCGCTCAGCTTGCCCACACCGCTGGGCTCGATGAGGATCCGGTCCGGATGATAGGTATCCAGTACCTTTTTCAGCGCTTCGCCGAAATCCCCCACCAGGCTGCAGCATATGCAGCCGCTGTTCATCTCGGTCACCTGGATGCCGGCTTCCTTCATGAAGCCTCCGTCAATTCCAATTTCTCCGAATTCATTCTCAATCAGCACTACCTTCTGGCCGGCATAGGCCTCCTTCAGCAGCTTCTTGATCAGCGTGGTCTTTCCCGCTCCCAGGAATCCGGAAAACACATCAATTTTCGTCATGGCAAAAATTACACCTCTTTCTTCTACGTCCTTTGCCGAAGCGTATTTTACTCTCCTCATCCGCTCCGGTCAAGCCTTTCCCGTTCAACTGTTCATATGTTCCATCCGTAAGTCCCGGGGGCTTTCCCGGGGCTTACGGGTATCGTTTTTTATCGCATGGCGTTGAGAATCGCCAGCAGGCATACACCAACATCCGAAAACACCGCCAGCCACAGCGGAACGGCGCCGAAAGCGCCCAGAATCATCACCAGTACCTTGACGGCGATGGAGAATACGATGTTTTCCTTCACGATCGTCTGGGTTCTTCTGGCCAGCCGGATTCCAGCGGCAAGCTTTACGGGATCATCATCAATCAGCACCACATCCGCCGCTTCCACCGCGGCGTCCGATCCTGCGGCTCCCATGGCTACCCCGATGTCCGCGGCAGCCAGCACGGGCGCGTCGTTTATGCCGTCTCCCACAAAAGCAACAGCTTCGCTGCTGTCCTTTTTCAGGCTCTGCATCTGACGGATGTGGTTCACCTTGTCTTCCGGCTTCAGCTCCGAGCAGACCTCATCCGCGCCGATCTTCCGGCCGATATCCTCCGCGGCGCTCTTCCTGTCTCCGGTCAGCATCACCGTCTTCCGGATCCCGAGCTCCTTCAGCTGGCGGACAGCTTCCTCCGCGCTTTCCTTCACAACGTCCGCAATGACAAGATGTCCTTCATATTTCCCATCCACCGCGATATGGACAATTGTTCCCGTCAGGTGGCAGTCATGGCTGTCCACGCCTTCTGCCTTCATCAGCCGTTCATTGCCGGCGGCGACCCGATGTCCGTTCACCTCGGCAATCACGCCCTGCCCGGCTTCCTCCCGGCTGCTGTGCACATTCAGGTGTTCCCACCCCGGGCAGCTTTCCCGAATCGCGTCCGCAATCGGATGTGTGCTGTATTTTTCCGCCGCCGCGGCATACTGAATCAACTCTTTTTCGCTCATTTCCTCCGGATGGATCGCCACAACCTCGAACACACCCTTTGTTACGGTTCCCGTCTTGTCCATCGCGACCATGACGGTCCGGCTGAGCTCCTCCAGAATGTTGCTTCCCTTGACCAGAATGCCCTTTTTGCTGGCCCGGCCGATTCCGTTGAAATAGCTCAGCGGCACAGAGATCACCAGCGCGCAGGGGCAGCTGATCACCAGGAAGGTCAGGCTTCTGCGCAGCCATTCACCCCACTGTCCCGTGATGAGTCCGGCGATCACAAACAGCAGCACAGCCGCGCCCACCACAACCGGGGTGTAGATTCTCGCAAAGCGGGTAATAAACTTGTCCGCATGGCTTTTATGTTCGGTAGCGCTCTCCACCAGAGTCAGAATCCGGCTGACCGCGGAGTCTCCTGCGAGCCTCTCGGTGCGGATTCTCAGCACGCCGCGCAGGTTGACACACCCGCTCAGCGCCTCTTCACCAGCCCGCACAGACCGGGGAACGCTCTCCCCTGTCAATGCTACCGTATCCAGGAAGCTCTCACCCTCCACGACCGTGCCGTCCAGCGGAATCCGCTCTCCCGGCTTTACCAGGATGATCTCTCCGATTTCCACTTCCTCCGCCCGGACAGTCACTTCCTTTCCGCCCCGGATCACCGTGGCTTCATCCGGCCGGATATCCATCAGAGAGGAAATGGACTTCCGGCTCCGGTCCACTGCCGTGTCCTGCAGAAACTCTCCCAGCTGGAACAGCAGCAGCACCAGGGCTCCTTCGGTATACTCTCCCAGGATGAACGCTCCCACGCAGGCAATGGTCATCAGGAAGGTTTCATCCAGCAGCTCCCGGTGCATCAGGTTCTTGACCGCGCCCCAGATGATGTCGTATCCGATCGTCACGGCAGACAGAAGCGAAAAAAGGAAACGGAAAATACTTCCCGACGGGAACAGCAGCCCGATGATCAGCAGCGCCGCCGAGGTGATCAGCCGGCCGATCATCACTTTCGGGTTTTCTTCCTCCCCGTCCCCGTCGTCGTGGCAGTGCCCGCACCCGCAGCTCAGCCCGTCATGGCAGCATCCGTCGCCATGGTCATGTCCGTGATGATGCCCATGGCGGCATTCGCAGTGCTCTTCTTCATGATCGTGGTCATGTCCATGTCCGCCGTGATGTTCATGGCGGCATTCGCAGTGCTC
>CAMNKK010000129.1 GCA_946542235.1 uncultured Clostridia bacterium
TATGGTTCATGTCCGCCCTGCAGTGTATTACAGGATCCGTGTTTCAATCCGTGATCCGTTCATCGTCTTGGTAACGATCAGCTGTTTCTCAATCCGCTCCTCCAGCTCGTGCACATGGGATATTACACCGATCAGGCGCTTTCCCTCCGCCAGACTTCCCAGCACCTGCAGAGCATTCCGAAGGGCGTTTTCGTCCAGGGTTCCGAACCCTTCGTCGATGAACATCGCTTCCATCCGCACAGCCCCGCTCTGTGCCTGCACAATATCGCTCAGCCCCAGGGCCAGCGCCAGGCTGGCCAGGAAGGATTCTCCTCCGGACAGGGTGGAAACATCCCGCCACTGGCCGGTGCTGCGGTCCAGCACATCCAGGTCCAGGCCGCTCTGATGCACCCGGTCCCTGGCTTCCTCCTTGCAGCGCAGCGTGAACATACCCTCCGTCAGCACGCTTAGCCGCCGGTTCGCCGCCGCCACCACCTGTTTGAAGTAATACTGCTGCACATAAGCCTCAAAGGTCAGCTTGGCCCGTCGGTTTCCGCCGGCAATTCCCGCGCAGCAGTTATACAGGTCCTGAACCACCGCCCAGTGGTTCTGTTTTCTTTTCCGGATCCTCTGGGCATCCTGGATTTCCCGCAGCGCGTTTTCACTGGCTGTAATTCTTCGGATCGCGGCGGTCTCGGCCCGCTCTGCGTTTTCCCGCTCCTGTCGGGATTCCCGGATTCTCTTTTCGATGGTCTCCAGGTCCGGGATCTCCTTCCCCTGCAGCTTATTCCGCAGATCCGCCGTCCGATCCGTCAGGGATTTTTTCACTTCTCCGTACGCCCGGAGGCTTTTTTCCGCTTCCTGCATTCTCACCGGGGACAGCTTGGCCAGACGGTATTCCTCCGCGCTCTCAAAACCTTCTGTCTGCAATTTTTCCCCGAATTCGGCCTTTCGTGCCCCTGCGGCAGCTTCAGCCTCCTCCAGCCGTTTCCGGGTCTGCTGGGCATTTGTCAGGCTCTTTTCCATCTGAATGCGCAGTCGGCTGCATTCCTCCCTGGCTTCCTCCATGGCCTTCCGCCGGCTTTCTCCCTGCTTCTGCTTTTCCTCGATCCGTCGGGTCAGCTCCTCCTCCGTTTCCTGGCCCTGCAGGCCCATTTCCAGCAGGCGGTTTTCCCCTGCGGAGATCCGGGCCCGGATTTCCGCCATCAGGTTATCCGCCTGATGCAGCCTGTCCGCAGCCTCCCGGTGGCGCTGATCCGCCTGTTCCATATCTTCCCGGGTCACGGCTTTCTCCGTCATTCGGGCCGGATCGGGATGTACGGTGGATCCGCAGACCGGGCAGGGCTTTCCTTCCTCCATTCCGGCAGCCAGCAGACCCGCCTGGCTTCGGTAGTATCCCTCCTTGGCCGCGGTATAGGCACTATCCGCTTCCGTGCTTTTCTGCAGCAATTGCCGGATTTTTTCCTTCCCGGCCGCTTCTCTTTGACGCAGGGTGTCCCGCTCCCGGATGACGCCGATGCAGTCCGCCAGCTTTCGGGCTTCCGCCAGGGCCAAATCCGCTTCCTCGGCATGGCTTTCCGCCTCCCGCTGCCTGGCTTCCGCCGCGGGCAGCGCTTCCCGGGCTTCCTTCAGCGCCCGTTCGCTGCCCTCAAGCTCCTGCCGCAGCTTCTCGGCGGCGGCGGAAGCCGTCATCATCACCGCTTCCTCCGCCGCCAGTCGCTGGGCTTTTCCGGCTCGCAGCAGCGCTTCGGCGAGGCTGTCCATCTCCCCCTGGCGGTTCAGCAGGGCCTGCAGTTCGCTCTCCGCCTTCATCAGGGCGGTCCGGTCATCGCGGATGCGCTTTCCCTGCTCCATTTCCGCGATCAGCCGGTCCGTGTTATCCTGAGCCTGCTGCTTCTGCAGAGCAGCCCGGCTTCGCGTTCCGCGGTCCCTCTCCAGCATTCCCTCCAGGCTTTCCGCCATCAGGTCGGCATATTTGGCTTCCTCCCGATAGATCAGGATCTGATCCCGCAGCGGATCGTCCGGCTCCGGGTTCACCTGCCCTGCCGCAATCAGCACCCGCCGGTCCAGGTCCTCCCTTTCCCGGATGCAGGCGCTGTTCATCTCCTGCAGCTTTTTCTGCAGCTCCGCGTAGATATCCGTGTGAAAAAGCTTCTGAAACAGCGCCTTCCGCTCGTCGCTGGAGGCGTTCAGAATCTTCAGAAAATCTCCCTGGGCGATCATGACCGTCCGGGTAAACTGATCCTGGCTCAGCCCCAGCATCTCACTGATTCTGGCGCCGACTTCCGTCAGCCCCTCAATCACTTCCCCGGTCTCCGGATTGGTCATGGACGCGTTCGCAGTTTCGGTGGTGGTTCCCTCCCGTCCGTTTCTTTTGGCTCGGACATACTCTGGATTCCTGCGGATAATCCATGTCTCCCCCCGGTGTGTCATGGTCAGCTCCACAAAGGTTTCCGCCTGTCCTCCGGCATAGTCGGAACGGAAGGATTTGCTCTTTCTCCGCTCCCTTCCTCCGCTGGCTTCCCCATACAGCGCAAAGCTGATCGCGTCAAAGATCGTCGTTTTTCCCGCGCCCGTATCCCCCGCGATCAGAAAAATCCCATGATCCCCGAAATCGGAAAAATCCACTTCCGTAACCCCGGCATACGGACCGAAGGCAGACATTGTCAGATGAACAGGTTTCATTTTTCCTCCATCTCCTTCAGCGCTTTTTCAAGCGTTCTCATGTGCTCCTCTCCCGGGAGCTGGTCCCTGTTCTGCAGCCGGTAGAAGTCGGAAAACAGCTCCGTAATGCTCTTGTTCTCCATGGCTTCCGTGGCCAGCACGTCGATGTCTTCCTTGGTCCGGGAATTGACGATGGAATACTTCATCATGTTGGGAAAGTTCACGCTCAGTGTGATCCGGGCGTCCGGCGGGGGCAGCTCGTCATGCACGGTCACCCAGACATAGTCCTCCGTATAGGGCATGGCGGTCAGCTCCTCCATCAGGCCCTCCACCTGCCGCACCTCTCTCCGGGGATAAAGCGGCAGCAGCCGGACCCGAACATCCCCCTTTTCTCCCATGTCCACCAGCGGCACACTTTTGGGATATCCGGCTTCCGAGAAGGAATACTTCAGCGGAGAACCGGCATAGCGCATGGTATCCCGTCCCACCTTCTGCGGCTTGTGAATGTGTCCCAGCGCAACATAATCGAAGTCCCCGAATATCCCGGCCTCGATCTGGTCCAGGCCGCCTACGGACAGCTCCTCCGAGTCCGAGATTTCGCACCCGGCAATATACTGATGGCAGATCAGGATATTCCGGCGGGAGGGATCCACCGGGTTCCGGCGGAGTATCGCTTCCACCGCCTCCTGATAGGTGGTGATCTTTTCCTCCGGCATCCACCGGCGGACCTGGGAAGGCCGCAGGAAAGGCATCATCCAGATCACGATCTCCCCATCCGCATCCTTTACGGCCACGTGCTGCAGCTCCCCCCGGAAGGCTTCCGTCACATGGATTCCGGCATTTCGGATCAGATGGGAGAAGTAGGAGATCCGCTGCGCGGAATCGTGGTTTCCGCTGATGATAAAAACCTTCTGCCCGCGTTCCGCCAGACCGCTGATGAAGGAATCAAAGAGCGCCATGGCCTCCGCCTGGGGAGAGCTGCGCTGGTACACATCCCCTGCGATCAGCACCGCATCCGTCTTTTCCCTTTCTGTCATCTCCAGAATTTGCAGCAGAACTGCCTCCTGATCCTCAAGCAGGGACCAGTCGTTCATCATTTTTCCCAGATGCAGATCCGCCAGATGCAAAAAACGCATTTTTCACTTCTCCTTTTCCAGTCCCCGGGGCTTTGCGTTCCCGGAAGCTGTTCTGATAAAATGTATTCTGCGGGGCATTCTTCTTTTCCTCCGGTTCCGCGGAAGAAAAGCCCCCGCCGCAGCAGGATATATTTCAGCTCTTTTTTCAATCCGCTATGGTTTTTTTCTCCCGTCCTGTGATAAAATGGGGCCAGCCATTCCGCAGAAAGGAAATTTTGATCGATGGATGAAGAAAAGAAACCCCGCTCCCGGGAAAAAAAGGTCGTAAATGAAGGCCGCGGCGTAGAAAAGCGCGGCGAAGGGCTGGGAACAGGCCCGCTGAATAATATGGGGAACTATGCGGACCGCAAAGCCCAGTCCGGGCAGCAGGCCGGCGCGTCCAGGCCTGCGGGCAGCCCCGCCCCGGGCGCAGCTCCGCAGCAGCCCCGGCAGACGGGT
>CAMNKK010000130.1 GCA_946542235.1 uncultured Clostridia bacterium
GGGTGGATACCTATCACTCCAGCGGCGCCGGCGGGCAGAACGTCAACAAGACCTCTTCCGCGGTCCGCATGACCTATGTGAAGGATGACGTCACCATCGTGGTTTCCTGCCAGACGGAGCGGGACCAGGTGCAGAACCGGGCGACCTGTATCAAGATGCTGAAGGCGAAGCTGCTGGAGCTGCGGGAGCGGGAGAAGGAGCAGCAGATGGCGGACATCAAGGGCGAGATGAAGAAGATCGAATGGGGCAGCCAGATCCGCTCCTATGTCTTCCAGCCCTACACCATGGTGAAGGATCACCGGACCAACTACGAGGAAAGCAAGATTGACGACGTGATGGACGGCCATCTGGAAGGCTTCGTCACAGCCTACCTGAAGATGCAGTAATGGCGGAGCGGAAAATCGGCGGAAAAACGGAACGGCGGCCCGCCGCGGCCCGGCAGCGAATCCTGGGCGCGGTGCTGGCCGCCGCCCTTGTATTGGGCCTGGTGACCGGGATCATCCGGGGCTTTGCCGGCAGCCCGGGGCTCTTCCTGCGGGAGATGGAGCGCTTTGCGCCGCCGGAGCGCACGGGCCTGCCGGCGGCGGAATATCCGGGAATGGCAGCCCATATCGCGGACTACCTGGCCGGGCGGAAGGAAAGCTTCCAGTATACCCTCTCCGGCCCGGACGGCGGCGCCGTCCTCTGCTTCCATGACTATGAGCTGGCCCATATGGCGGACTGCCGGCGGCTGATCCGGCTGGACGGAATCGTGTTTCTCGGGTGCCTGGCCGCCGCGCTGACCGCCGGGCTCCTGCTCTTCCGGAGCCGGAGGGAGGGATCGCGGGAGGCCCGGCGCGGGGCGAAGGCGGTCCTGTGGGGGCTGAGCCTGCTGGCGGCGGGGCTCCTCCTGTGGGCGGCGGTCAGCTTTGACAGCCTCTTCCTGACCTTTCACCGCCTGGCGTTCACCAATGATCTGTGGCTGCTGGATCCCCGGACGGATCTGCTGATCCGGCTGATGCCGGAGCAGATGTTTGTGGATCTGGGCATCCGGGGGCTGGCCGCGGCCGCCGCCGGAGCGGCGCTGGCGGCAGCGGTTTTTTTCGGGGTCCGGCTTTTCCGGGCCCGGCGGAATCCGCGGCGGAAGGATTCCGGCGCCCGCGGCTGAGCATGCGCGGCGGGAAGGAACGGCGGCCTCAGGGCCGCCATTTTTCTCATGATTTCATATTGACATGTCCAATCTGACGTGATATAAAAGGGATAACGACAAAAATCCGTCGTAAAAACAGAAGGAGGCAGTCAATTCCATGAAGAAAATCGTTGCTCTGTTTCTTGCTCTGGCCCTGATGCTGGGCATGACCTCGGCTTTCGCCGAAGGGCTGAAGGTAGGCAGCTTTGATGTTGCCGGCGCCGGCAATGTGGAGCTGGGCTTCGGCTGGTGGGGCAATCAGGTCCGCGACGCCGCGACCCATGATGCCCTGGCCTATTTCACCGAAAACTTCCCGAATGTGACCTTCAACGAGAATTCCCAGAACTGGGCGAACTACTGGGCCCTGATGACCACCTATGCTTCCGATAATTCCCTGCCGGATCTGATGCAGCAGGACTACGCTTACCTGGAGCAGTGGGTGGAAGCCGGCGATCTGCTGGATCTGACCCCCTACATTGAGAGCGGCGCGCTGGACGTGAGCGGCATCAGCGAGAACATCCTGAACACCGCGAAGGTCGGCGACGGCATCTATGCCATCTGCGCCGGCGTGAACGCCCCCGCCATGCTGTACAACAAGACCCTGACGGATGAGCTGGGCATCGAGGTTCCCTCCAACCTGACCTGGGAGAAGTTCGTGGAAATCTCCAAGGAAATCAAGGAAAAGAAGGGCTACGGCGTCGTCTTCGGACAGGGCAACTCCGAGAACTCCATCACCTATTTCGCCCGCGGACTGGGCCATCAGGCGCTGTTTGAGAAGGAAGGCACGACCCTGACCGCCGAGGAAGCCGCCGGCTATTACAAGACCATGCTGGACGGCGTGGCCGAGGGCTGGATGTTCAACACCGACGAGATCGCCAATGTGAACGTGCAGGATATCGCCCAGAGCCCCATGGTCTTCGGCGCGACCCCCGACGTGCGCACCTGGTGCTCCATCGCCTTCTCCAACCAGCTGGCCGCCTTCCAGGCTGCCGCGACCGCGGACGGCATTGAGCTGGGCATCTGCTCCTGGCCGAGCGATGATCCCGTGAAGTCCAACTACATGAAGCCCGGTCAGTTCTTCTCCGTCACCACGGACTCCAAGAACCCCGACCTGGCCGTGGCCGTGCTGAACTACCTGATCAACGATCCCCAGGCCAACGTTCTGCTGAGAGCCGAGCGCGGCGTGCCCGCCAACAGCGAAGTCGCCGCCGCCATCGCGGAGGAGGTCAACAAGATTGATCCCACCTACGGCGTGGCTGTGGACTACCTGGCCATCGTGCAGGAAAACAGCTCTCCCATCTTCCCGCCGCTGCCCAGCTATGTGGGCACCGTGAACGCGGACGTGCTGCAGAAGCTGTCCGACGAAGCGCTGCTGAAGACCCCCGCCTACACCGCGGAGGAGCTCGGCGCGATGTTCGTGGAAGAGACCAACAGCATCGCCGAGGACTATTGATCTCCGGATCTGATCTGACGCAGGGGGGCGGCAAAGCGCCGCCCCCTTTTCCAGACCGCAACAGAGGAGGACAACCCATATGACGACCCGATCGCTGGACAGGAGGGAATCCGGGTTCACCCGGTGGATCAATAAGGAGTCGACCGCCGGGGTGATCTTCAGCCTGCCGTTCATTATCGGCTTTCTGATGTTCCTGCTGATCCCCATGGTTCTGTCGCTGTATTATTCCTTCTGCAAATACGATATCCAGAACCCCCCGACCTGGATCGGGCTGGATAACTATATCAAGATCTTCACGAAGGACAAGACCTTCACCAAAGCCCTGGGCGTCACCGTGTATTTCGCCCTGATCGGGACGCCGCTGAAGGTGATCTTCGCGCTGATTGTCGCCCTGATCCTGAATCATGAGTCGCGGGCCGTCGGATTCTACCGGGCGACCTACTACCTGCCCTCCATCATCGGCGGGTCCGTGGCGGTGGCGATCCTGTGGCGCCGGATGTTTGAATCCAACGGCACCATCAACGCCATTCTCGGGCAGCTGTTCCCCGGGATGCAGAGCTACAACTGGTTTGCGGAGGGCCCGGCCATCTGGGTGCTGATCATCCTGACGGTCTGGCAGTTCGGCTCGTCCATGCTGATCTTCCTGTCCTCCCTCAAGCAGATCCCCATGGAGCTGTATGAGGCGGCCAGCATTGACGGAGCCAACGGCTTCAAGCGGTTCTGGACCGTGACGCTGCCGCTGCTGACCCCCACCATCTTCTTCAACCTGGTGCAGCAGACCATCAACTCCTTCCTGGCCTTCACCCAGTCCAAGCTGATCACCAACGGCGGCCCCCGGGATTCGACGCTGTTCTATACGGTGTATCAGTACAACAAGGCGTTCCCCGCCCTGGGCAAGAGCCAGATGGGCTATGCCTCCGCGCTGGCGTGGATCATGCTGATCATCGTTTCCGCCGTGACCCTGCTGCTGTTCAAGTCCCGCAGCAAGTGGGTCTATGACGCGTAAGGGGGGCGGAAATATGAAAACGGAAAGAAAGCTCTGGAAAGAGATTGTCTATCATCTGCTGGTGCTTTTCGGCGCCGTGGTGATGGTTTACCCCCTGCTGTGGATGGTGTTCAGCTCCTTCAAGCCCACGGACATGGTGCTGCCCACCTCCAACGAGCTGCTTCCGAGGGAGTGGACCCTGCGGAACTACATCCAGGGATGGCAGGGCTTCATGGGGTATTCCTTTGCGACCTTCTTCGCGAACTCCTTCTTCATCTCCCTCGCCTCCACCTTCGGCACCCTGTTCTCCTCCGCGCTGGTGGCCTACGCCCTGCAGCGGCTGCAGTTCCGGGGAAAGAAGATTCTGTTCGGCCTGGTGCTGTCCACGATGATGCTGCCGGCGCAGATCCTGATGATCCCGCAGTTCATGTGGTACCGGCACCTGAACTGGGTCGGCACCTATTATCCCATGATCCTGCCCTACTTCTTCGCGGTGCAGGGGTTCTTCGTCTACCTGATCATGAACTTCATCGGCGGAATCCCGAAGGATCTGGACGAGGCGGCGAAGATCGACGGATGCTCCTATTACGTCA
>CAMNKK010000131.1 GCA_946542235.1 uncultured Clostridia bacterium
TGCTGATTACGAATCGGCTGCTCTACCAACTGAGCCACATCGGCACAACCAGCAAACGGCATTATAGCAAAGGATCCTTCATTTGTCCAGAAGAAATTTCGGGACTTGGCAGATTTCAGAAGAAATCTGAGGACGGAGGGGGATTTCAGGACATTTGCGGAATGAAATATCGGGAATGAGGGGGGAAAACTACGGGAAAGGCAGAGAAGCCGGTCAGAAAAGCTGGCCCCTGAACGCTACCGCCGGTGCTTTCTCATGTATTCGATGGTTCTGTAAAGGGTTTCGCCCTGGAATATCCGGTCCAGATTTCCGGCAAAGTCCAGGCTGTAGCGCTGCCCCAGGCTGCTTAAGGCCGAGTCGAGCCTGGATCGCTCCTGCTCCTGCATTTCGGGGAGCAGCTCGTCGATTCTGATCTGCCGCCCGTATTCGCCTGTCAGATGGTAAATTCCGGCGCCGACCAGCCTGACCGGTTTTTGCTGGACCTGGCTGAGCAGCTTCACCGCCTCCTCGTAAATCACCGCGGCGGAACGGGTGGATGGGATGAGCCTGGATCGGGTAATGCTCTTCATGTCCGAATACGTCAGCTTGACTGTGACGCCTTCTCCGTAAAGCCCGACGCGGGACGCCCGGCGTTCAACGCTGATGGACAGCAGGAGAAGCACATCCTCCAGCAGCCCGAAGTCAGCCACGTCCTCCTGGAAGGTGATCTCCCTGCTGATGGACTTTGCATCCTCCGGCTTGTAGGGGCTTACCCTGCGGGGATCAACCCCGAAAGCCAGCTGCGTGATCCACTGCCCCTGTTTTCCGAAGGACCGGATGATTTCCTCCTGATGCGTCTGAATATCACGGACGGTATGGATACCTGCCCGATTCAGCTTTTCGGCTGTTTTGGCGCCGACGGTATAGAGAACCCGCACGTCCCGGTCCTGAATCAGGCGGATAAAATCCTCCGCCGTGGGAATCTCAAAGTAGCCGTCCGGCTTCTTTTCCTCGCTTGCCGTCTTGGCCGCCGCCTTGCAGTATGCGACGCCGACGGAACAGGTCAGCCCCTGCTCCTCCAGCGTCCGCTTTTTGATCGCGCGGGCAAACTCGCAGGCTTTCTCCCAGCTTCCGGCGCTCTCTGTGACATCCAGATAGGCCTCGTCCAGGGCGACATACTCCGAAGCGTCGGCGTATTCATTCCAGATTTCATGCAGCCGGTTGGACACAGCCCTGTATTTTTCATACTGGCCGTGCATGTATATGCCCTGCGGGCACAGCCGGTAGGCTTCCTTGATGTTCATGGCCGAATGGATCCCGAATTTCCGCGCTTCATAGCTGCAGGTGGAGACGACGCCGCGCTCCTGCGGAAGGGAACCAATGATCAGCGGCTTGCCCCGGAGGGCAGGATTATCCCGGATTTCAACGGAGGCAAAGAAGGCATCCATATCCACATGGATGATAATCTGGTCCAACTTCATACCTCCTCTGATTCGGGATTTTGCTGCCGCGGAGCGGAGAAGGGCCGCCAGGGTTTTCCCGCCGCGGAGCGGAGTCTGCGGAGAAGGGCAGTCAGGGCAGCCCGTCAGAAATAAAAGAACGGCGCCGCGGACGGGACCGGCTGCGCCGGAACAGTCCGCAGCTGAATGGAATCCTATTTTGCATTCGGGAACGGATTTTTGTCAATACCGGCACGATCCTTTATTGAATTCACAGGTTAACAAGAGTATACTTTACACTGCGGGGGAATGGCCCGCGGCAGAATAAACCGAAGAGAGGAGACAGGACATAGATGTCCAGCTATTTCATATATTATACGGAAGCAAACATCGTCTGCGTGATCATCTTCGGGATCATGCTGTTCAGGGACTTCCTGAACATTGACCGGCAGGAAAAGCAGATCGAATACGATCATGCGCTTATTTCCTTTATGCTCTATTTCATTACGGATGCGCTCTGGGCGTCTGTCATTGCCGGCAAGCTGCCGAGGAACAGCTTTACCGTGCTGACGTGCAATTTTCTCAACTGCGTGCTGATGGCGCTGATCGTATACGCGTGGCTTCGGTTTGTCCTGTCGGCGGAACAGATGCCGACCCGCAATGAAAAGAGAATCAGATTCCTGACCGCGCTCCCTCTTCTGGTTTCCGTGGCCGGAATGGTCATTGCCTATCTGATCAATCCGCAGATCTTCCTGGACAAGGATCTGAACCTTCAGCCCATCTACACTGTCTTCCAGATTACCGTTCCCTGCATTTATATTGTCGTGATCCTCATTTATGCGCTGAGAAGAGCGGCGAAGGAGGAATCCCGGGCGGAACGGAATATGCATCTTTTTATCGGCTTCTTCCCGCTGCTGGTTATTCTGGGGGGACTGCTTCAGGTGCTGGTGCTGCCGGAAACTCCTGTTTTCTGCTTCTGCTGCGCCATCCTGATGCTGGTATTCTATATCAATAACATGGAAACGCAGATTTCGACAGATCAGCTGACCGGGCTGAACAACCGGCGGCAGCTGGAGCGGTATTCGGTCCAGAAGAGCAATGCCCGCCGGGAGGGACGCCGGACATTCGCGATCATGTTTGACATCGACGATTTCAAGAAGATCAACGACACCTACGGTCACGCGGCCGGGGACGGCGCTCTGGTGAACATGGCGGATGCCTTCCGGAGCGCCATGAGGAAGCAGAATATGCCCATGTTCCTGGCCAGATACGGCGGGGACGAGTTTACGATGATCATCTATCCCACAGACGGCACGGCCCCGGAGACGCTGATCCGGGAGGTCCGGGAGCAGGCGGAAAGGATCTGCCTGGCCAGAAAGACGCCCTATATGCTGCGGATCGGAGCGGGATATGACGAGCTGAAGGACGGGAACGATACCATTGCGGAGTGCATCCGGCGGGCGGATGAAAAGCTGTATCTGGACAAGATGCAGGAAAAGGCAAAAAGAAAGAAGAGCTGAAATGAAGAAAAACCCCTCGAATGAACCGCCGAAACGGAGTATTCTCGAAGAGGTCGGAAACGCCGTGGTGCACGGTATCGGCGCGCTGCTCAGCGTGGTCGGAATGATCCTGCTGCTGATCCGCTCCACCACCGGCACCATGGCTTTTTCCGCCGCAGTATACGGATTTTGCCTGATTCTGCTTTTTCTGATGAGCTGCCTGTATCATTCCTTCAAATGGGGAACGAGGGTCAAAAGGCTGTGGCGCAGGTTTGACTACTGCTCGATCTACCTGCTGATCGGCGGCACATTTACCCCGATGTGGCTTGTCTACTGGAAGAACCCGCTGGGGGGCATTTTCTGCGGAATCCAGTGGGCGATCATCGTGACCGGCATCACCCTGATTTCGGTTTTCGGGCCGGGAACGATCAAATGGCTTCATATGACGCTGTATATCGTGCTGGGCTGGAGCGCGCTGATCTTTCTGCCGGACATGATCCGGGACAGCCTGCCGCTGTTCCTGTTCACGCTGGGGGGAGGCATCATCTACACCCTGGGCATTATCCCCTTCGCGAAGAAGAGCAGGGGAGCCCATTTCATCTGGCATTTTTTTGTTTTCTTCGGAGCGCTGGCCCACTGGATCGGGATCTATCTGTATGTATACGGGGCTTGATGTTTTCTCCGGCTTTATGATATACTCGGAACACTGTTTCGGAAAGGATCAGGTGAGGTACGATGGAACGGAACTACGAGCCGAAGGTGATTGAACCCAAATGGCAGCGGTACTGGGAGGAGCATCAGACCTTCCATACGGACGTGTGGGATTTTTCCAGACCCAAGTTTTACGCGCTGGACATGTTTCCCTATCCCAGCGGAGTCGGCCTGCATGCCGGGCATCCGGAAGGCTATACCGCGACGGATATCATCAGCCGCATGAAGCGGATGCAGGGATATAACGTGCTGCATCCCATGGGCTACGACAGCTTCGGCCTGCCGGCGGAACAGTACGCCATCAGCACCGGCAACCATCCGGAGGGTTTTACCCGGCACAATATCGAGACCTTCAGCCGGCAGCTGCGGGAGCTGGGGTTTGACTATGACTGGAGCAAGATGATTGCCACCAGCGATCCGGAATTCTACAAATGGACCCAGTGGATCTTCAAACAGCTGTACCTGGACGGGTATGCCCAGTACATCGACATGCCGGTGAACTGGTGCG
>CAMNKK010000132.1 GCA_946542235.1 uncultured Clostridia bacterium
CTGCCGCGCCGTCAGTTCTTCATGGCGATCTGCCACGCCGCGGTGCCCATGACGCAGCAGCACACCGCCTCCGTCAGGTAGCCCAGCGCCTCCGGCAGGTTCGCGCTCTTGTCAATCCCGAACTCCATGGCGATCATGATCACCGCCGGAATCAGGAACACCGCGGCCTTCATCGCCGCCTGCTTCTCCGTCATGCCGTCCTGCCCGGCCTTCTGCGCCGTCAGGATCGCAAAGAGCCCCGCCAGCGCCGCCAGGGTCAGCGGCCATCCGTCGACGATCAGGCCCCACCACAGCGTGCCCAGGGAAACCGGCGTTCCCTCCTCCGCCAGCGGCTGACCCAGAATCAGCAGCCGGTACAGGGTCTGCGCCGCGAAGAGCGCCGCCAGCATCCCCAGCAGGTACAGCGCCGTCCGGCCGGCCAGGCGTCCCGCGCCTCCCCCGGCCTTCCGCTTCCGCGCCCACCGGATCAGCCCGGCGATCACCAGCCCCAGCAGCACCAGCGCCGAGGCCACCTGGCTCACCCGCACGAAGAGCCACCGCAGGAAGTTATCCCGCCGCAGCGCCTCCAGCACCAGCTGCGCGCTGCTGTAGAGGATCAGGAACATCCGGGCCCGGTATCCGTCCCGGTATCTGCGCCCGGCCGTAATCAGCAGCGCGAAGATCACCAGCCCCACGAGGCCCTCCAGCAGGAACAGGGCGTAGTTCCACTCGCCCCACTCGTTGGTCACCGCCAGGGGGAAGAACTGCAGCCCCTCCACCGTCACCTCCGGGCCGATGCCCTCGCCGATGGAGTTTTCCCCGAATCGGGATACGGCGATGCCCAGCGCCGCGGCGGGCGCCAGGGCGTCCAGCAGGGCGGAGACCTTCTCCTTCGTAATCATGCCGGCGATCAGCGCCCCCAGGCACACGCCGCCCACGGCGCCCCAGAAGGCCGCCCCGCTGGCGGATCCCCAGAACCGTTCCTCCTCCGCGGAGACGAAGAACTGATCCAGCCCGATCTCCAGAAAATAGTCCAGCCGGGCCAGCACATAATAGCCCCGGGCGCCCAGCAGCCCCAGCGCGATGCCCAGCCCCGCCGTCCAGGCCAGGGCCGCGGTCTTCAGCCGCCTGCCCTGCCACAGAAAAACCCCCAGGGCCAGGATGCCCGCGATCCAGATGCTGACCGCGTAGGGCGTCATCTCCCTGCCCAGGATGCTCCACATAACCTGTCCTTCCAAAATCTTCCTTTGCTCCTTCTCCCCGCGCAGGCGTCCGCCTCCGCGGTCACTGTCCCGGCTGCCCCTGCGGGCGTCAGCTTTCCCCGTCCGCCCCGTTCTCCAGGTATGCCAGGTTCAGGTATCCCTCGTCCTCGTCCAGCAGCCCCAGGTCAAACTTCGTGTCAAACTGGATCCGCTCGATGACTCCCAGGGCCTCGTCCCCGGTGACGAATTTCGGCTGAAAGTCGTTCGGGTCGTTGATCTGGGTCGCGGAGGAGGACATGTAGCAGGGATAGATCCGGCCCTCCTGGCCCAGGTACGCCCCGTCGTCGCCGAAGCGCAGATCCATCTGCACCACCATGGTCTCCAGCGTCCGGATGTTCGGTTTCTTCCGCTGGCCGTTGATGAACATGTTGCCCCCGAAGCAGAAATTGCCCAGGGAATAGAACACGTATCGATTGTTCAGGATATCGACGCCCTGCACCACGTGGGGGTGGTGCATGATCACCAGATCCGCCCCCCATTCCTCGACGGCCGTCTTCGCAAAGCGCTCCTGGTCCCAGTCCCTGCGCCGGGGGGAATACTCCTGCCCGGCGTGGAAGCTGCATACGATGGCGTTCACGCCCTCCTCCCGCATCCGGGCCGCCTCGGCCTTCACGGTTTTGGCGTACCGGCCCATGTACATGCTGCCCAGGGCAAAGAAGCCCACGCGGATGCCGTCCTTTTCGAAGATGAAGGAATGCTCGTTCCCGCAGTACAGGATTCCGTTTTCCTCCAGCGTTTTCCGCGTGCTTTCGTATCCCTGCTTCCCGAAGTCCATGATATGGTTGTTCGAGATCGCGCAGGCCTCGATGGAGCTTTCGGTCAGGATCTTCGCGTAGTCCGTCGGCCCCCGGAACCGGAAGGTCTTCGTCGTGTCCTCCTGGAAGCTGCTGTCCGTCAGCGTCCCCTCCAGGTTCACGATCGTCAGGTCATCCCCGGAAAAAAGCTCCTTCATGTTCCGGAAGAACCATCCGTAGCCCTCCCGCTCCGCGTAGCCGTTGAAGGAGTTCGGCTTGTCCTTGTTGATTTCCTCGCTGCCCAGGGTCACGTCCCCGGTAAAGGTCAGCGTGACGGTCTTCTCCGCCCCGCCCAGGGCCGGAAAGGCCATGCCCAGCGCAAGTCCCAGGCTGCAGATCCGGCGCAGCGTTTTCCTCATGGCTGCTCCTCCCCGGAGGGCGCCTCCGTCTCCGCGCCGGTCCCCTCCGTCTCCGCGCCGGTCTCCTCCGCTTCCGGGGCCGGCGGCTCATCCGGGATCCAGGCGTCCGCAAAGTAGATCAGGTCCCGCAGGGGCCGGATCTTGCCTCCCGGCGAATTGATCTTCGCCCAGAAGTCGTCCCCCTTCCGGAAAACCAGGGTGGAGGAGGTGCCGCCGTCCAGGTTGTAGGCGGTCTGCACCTCCGGGAAGGAGGCCACCAGCTCCGTGAATTTCTCCAGCGTCAGGCCCTTGCTCCCCGTGTTCTCCGGGCCCTCGCTGGTAATCAGCAGGTACTCCAGCGGCCCGGTCTGGCAGATCGCCATGCGCTGGGCCGGCTTGTGGGTGGACATCTGCCGGCTGGTATATCCGTATCGGGCCGCGCCGTCCACCACCAGCGCCGGGCCGAAGGTGATCACGTTCACCGCGCTGTCCCCCATGGCCTGCACCTGGTCCATGATTTCGCCCCAGGTTTCCCCCTCCAGGATCACCAGGTCCCCGGCCATGTCAATCACCAGGGTATCCAGCGCGGGCTTGGTCTTCCAGTTTTCCACCTTCGCCTCGCTGGTCTTGGGTCCGGGCCGCTTCCACACCCGCTGGCGCACCACCGGTCCGTCCACGAAGGCCACGTTGCCGCCGGAGGACACGTCCGCCTCCAGCACGCCGTTCACCGCCGTCACGGCGCGGACCCGCTCCGCCAGCGTCGATCCCGGCACCGTCTTCACCCCCGACAGGGATTCCGATGTCATGGTGGTCCGGATCTGGTTCGCGTCGGCGATCTTCACCCGGGCATAGGCATAGTTCGTGTTGTAGATCCGCCCCTTGCCGGTGTTCACGGTGATGGAGGGATCCCGGTATCCCGTGGTCTTTCCCTCCTCGTCCAGGATGTATCCCTCCGCGTGGGGGCCGATCATGGGATCCTCCTCCGCGGTCAGGACGGCAAATTCCCCGTTTTCCGGCTCCGGCAGCGCCAGCGCGGGCACCCGCTCCCCGGTGTCCTCCGCCCATGCGCCGCCGGCCAGCATGATCCACGCCAGTCCCATCGCCAGGATTCTCAGTGCTTTTGACATGTTTCCTCCAACACAGGTTCCGCCTCCGCCCGGAGGCCTCGGGAAAAAATCAGATCAGAATCCGCCCGCCGGGATCACAGCAGCAGGATATTCGCCTTCCGGCAGGCCTCCACCACCTCGTCGGGCCAGATGCTGGCCTGCACCTCGCCCACGTGGGCCTTCCGCAGGAAGTAGACGCACATCCGGCTCTGGCCGATGCCGCCGCCGATGGTCTGGGGCAGCTCTCCGTTCAGCAGCGCCTTCTGGAAGGGCAGCTCCGCCCGCTCCTCGCACCCGCGGATCTTCAGCTGGCGGCGCAGGGCCTCCGGATCCACCCGGATTCCCATGCTGGAAACCTCCAGGCTCATGTCCAGGAGCGGGTCATACAGCAGGATATCCCCGTTCAGCCGCCAGTCGTCGTAGTCCGGGGCTCTCCCGTCGTGAATCTTTCCGCTCTTCAGCGCGCCCCCCACCTGCATCAGGAAAACCGCGCCGTATTCCCGGGCCGCCAGGTATTCCCGCTCCCGGGGATCCTTCTCCGGATACCGGTCCTCCAGCTCCTGGGTGGTGACGAAGGCAATCTCGTCC
>CAMNKK010000133.1 GCA_946542235.1 uncultured Clostridia bacterium
CCGGACTCCCCACCGGGGAGACGCTTCCCTCGTTTGCCTCGACAATGCGAATGTCGCGCGCTAACGAACCATCCGTACTTACGCCCCATGGGTTATTCTGCCAGCATGAACCCGGCGATATCCTGAATGACCTGTACATCCACCCTGGCTTCCCGGGTATAGGCAGCTGACCCTTCCTCCTTTTGACCGGGCATGAACAGATGCGTCAGTCCCGGATAGGAGATCATCTGCCAGTTAGCCTTTTCCCCGAAGGATTCCTGCCAGATGCGGAAATCTGTCATGGTCACCTGATAATCTTCCTCTCCCTGCAAAAGCAGAACCGGTTCCGTGATCTCCTCTGCTGCCTTCAGGATATCGTATGCAGCCAGCCACTTCCAGTAGGAGGCGTAAACACCGGCAACAGCATCATCCTCTTTCAGGGAATCCAGATCCTTCAGCTTATCCAGCTCGGTGAACAGCTCATCCTTTTCCGCCTGCTGCTCCGCGGTAATCTCCGGAAGCAGGGAATACAGGAAATCATACTGTTCTCTCATCAGCACATCCAGCGGGCGGGGAGATGCCGCCATCATGATGTATCCGCGGGCCTTCACCGGAGACTGCTTCAGCTTTCCGGCAATGGCAGGAATGGCATTCCCGCCAAGGCTGTGTCCGAGCACATAGATCCGGTTCGGGTCAATACGGTCCTGCCCGGCCAGAAGCTGGACGGCATTTACAGCGTCTCCGATGGTTTCATCCTCGAGAGAAATGTCCTTCTTTGCGGCCAATTCCGCGCCGTAAACATAAGTGCGCTTGTCAAAACGATAAACAGCAATTCCGTGCCTGGACAGCCCTTCGGCAAGATCCCGGAAAGGCTTCAGATTTCCGATGCTTTCATCCTTGTCGCTGGGACCGGATCCCTGCAGAAGAACAACCGCCGGAAAGGCCCCTTCCCCCTTAGGGACGGTGAGAATGCCCGGGAGTTCTCCGAGAGAAGGAACCGGCAAATTCAGTTCAATGCTGTCAAAGGCATCGGATTCAGTTTCCACCTCTTCTGTACCTCCGGTGTATGCGCCTGTCTGCAGGCCCGCGATCGCGCCGTCCTGTACAATCAGAAGAAGATCCACCTGGGCGGCAGAAAAGATGCAGGGTACACGGAAAGCTTTGTACCCCTGTAGCTCTTCTTCATAAGCGGAAAGAATCTTCTCCGCCTTTCCGAGCGCGGACATCTGTTTTGCCAATCCGCCGATTCCGCCGCTGAGCGCTGCGGCAGCTTCCATCTGGGCAGTCATCAGCCAAACGCCGTCCAGCTCCTCCGGATGATCTCCCAGAAAGGCAGCCATCCATTCATCCGCGTTCGAGGCGTTTTCCATTTTCCGCTTTCCCTGTTCCGCGGCTGCCCCTGCGCAGACGGTCAGCATCAGGATCATTGCCATCATCAGGGATGCATACTTCATCAGGCTGTTGCGCATCTGTTATCCCTCCGCTTCACTGTCTTCTGATTTCAGCACTTTCTTCTGCCAGCTGTGCCTTCCTGCAGGATGTGATGAACTTCCCGATTTTGATCTGATCCATATCGGGCACCTCCTTTCGGCATCCAGGATAAAATCCGGCATGCGGGATGAACAGGAACCAGTGGTTGATTCAGCCGAAATTTCCTGCTTTTCCGGCACTCAACCGATGGTTGATTCATACGTGTCGGGTGCGCCGTACCAGTTTAGCCGGAATTCGTCGCTGCACCTGTCTGTGTTCTCAATTCTTTCATCAGGGGGATCCATTATTTATGGGTGTCCTAAAACAGTGAATCCAAATTCAGTGAAATCAGATTCAGCGATACAGGTCTTTTCCTTCATAATAGGATTTCGCTGATCATCTGCAGAGCACTCTGATGCCAATGCCCAGAAGCACCAGGAACACGATGCTCCATATAACAAAACCAAAGATCATTTCCGTTCACCATATCTCCTCTGTCAGTTGTGAAAGGTATCTTTCTCAACTGCTTCATAAAGATTGCGATTCATTCGTTTCTCGAAGTATTCTTTCAGTTTCAGATTCTTGTTCCATTTGCCCTGGTCATAATCTCCATAGCGTCGTTTGACATCCGACATTCTCTCTATGATGTCCATCACGCCTTCGGAGCCAGATATGGCATCGCACAACTGGATCAGCATGTCATAATCATCTGGGACAACTTCCTGCAGTTTTGTTCGGATCAGCTCAGTTTCCTCTTCTGTTGTGTCAAAATTGCCGACATACCCTTCGATCTTCATCTCATTGAACGAATGGGTCAAGCAGATTCTGGCAACATCCGGATAATCCAGTTTCATCATATAGGAATATCCGTCTGATACATGACCGAGGTGACGCTTGCCGAATTTCCTGCCGATATCATGCAGCAAGCCGAGGACATAAGCTTTTTCAGGACAAAGCCCGGAATAGAGCGCGATCTTCTCAGCGCAATGGGCAGCCGTCCGGCTGTGATCACCCCACGGACCCGGATTGCACAGTTCTGCCTCAGCCAGAATTGCTTTTGCTTCTTCGACAGAGGGATATCTTCCTTTGCCGGGATTTGCAATCCGAACAAAGTAGTGGCTTTCGTCTTGTCCGACAACGCGTCCGCCGTTGTGGAGCATAACGTGGAGGGAAGCCGGGTTATCCAGATTGACCCGCAGATAGATTTCTTCCTCTGGAATAATACTTTTTGCGATCTGAACGGTAAGTTTTAAACCGGCAGTTCCAAAACCTTTCCCTCGTTCTTCTTTCCGGATGCTGTAGCCGATATGCCCCGCGCCATTCCGCAATGCTTCTGTCAGGTGATGTCGTATCCGGAATTCTCCAATCAGGCGATCATCATCCCACAGATAGTAGTACGTTTCCGGAACAAACCAATCCGGCATGTTGACCGGATGCTCATAAGATATCAGTGTCGGCAACACTTTCTCAGCATACTCATCAAAGGAGACACCGTGATATGGATTTGTCAATCCATTTTCATCCGCAGGCAGTGCTGTTGTATATTCCCATTGGGCAGTTACATCCTGCACATTGATTTTACGCAATTCCATACCGCTCTCCTCTGGTTTATTTCAGCACTGGCTTCCAATCGTTTGCAGTTCCATCCGCGTTACCTCTTCAAAATGGTCTACTGGTTTTCATCAGTAACCGGCTCCAATAATACCATACCGGAGAAGCCTCAGTCAAAGAAAACAAACGCTTGCAGCGTTTCGCTGCCCATGATACAATACCTTCACGCCATGGGAAGGGGGATGATGATCATGGCCAGATTTGTCCCGAAGGATAAGCTGAGCAAGAAGGCTCAGAAGGAACTGAACCGTCAGCGCCGGACGATGTGGGATTTCAGCCCCGTCAGCAGGGCCGTTGACAGCAAGAAACTGTATAACCGCAAGAGAAACACTCGCGACCGGTACGATGACTACGGTGCGAGTGTTTTTTAGATGCTAATCGGATAACGTCCCTCCTGCCGGTTTTTATGTGCGCCTGGCGGCATGCGTCTCTGCCGGGCTAAGCCGGCGTCAGGAAAGCAGCGCCCGGTCGTTGGAAAACTCCTCGCCGCTGGCCTGGAAAAAGGCGGTCATCAGGTTTTCCACCGTCAGCCGGCGTTTTTCCTCTCCGGCCATATCCAGGATGATTTTCCCGTCGTTCATCATGATCAGCCGATTGCCATAGCGGATGGCATCCCGCATGTTATGGGTGACCATCAGGGTCATGATCTGATGCTCTGTCACAATCCTTTCCGACAGCTCAAGAACCTTCTCGGCGGTCCGGGGATCCAGGGCTGCGGTATGCTCGTCCAGCAGCAGAAGCTTGGGCTTTTTCAGCGTGGCCATCAGCAGTGTCAGGGCCTGCCGTTGCCCGCCGGAAAGGAGCCCCACCTTCGTGGTCATGCGATCCTCCAGTCCCAGCCCCAGGGCCGCCAGCTGCTCCCGGTACAAGGCCCTTTCCGCCCGGGTAATGCCGGCCTTCAGCGTGCGCCTTTCTCCCCGCCGGGAGGCCAGGGCCAGGTTTTCCTCTATCTGCATGGTGGCGGCGGTGCCGGTCATGGGGTCCTGAAACACCCGGCCCAGCA
>CAMNKK010000134.1 GCA_946542235.1 uncultured Clostridia bacterium
CTTCCTCCGGCATTTTCTCCGCGGCTTCTTCCTCCGGCATTTTCTCCGCGGCTTCTTCCTCCGGCATTTTCTCCGCGGCCGCTTCTTCCGGCGCTGCTTCCGGCGCGCTCCAGACGTTTTCCGCCTTCGGTTCGGGCGCCGCCTTCTTCACGCTCTGCTCCGGGTCGTTCATTTTCACATTTTCTTCCATCTCTTTACCTGCCCTCCTTCAGCGACTTCAGCTCCGCCTCCGCCTGCTCCCGGGTGCAGTAGTTCAGCGGGGAAAATCTTCCCTCCAGGGCCTTCTCCATCTTCTGTGCCGCAGCTTCCCGGTCTCCCTTCTCCAGGTCGTACCGGCTGAGGAAATACAGGGTATCAATCTGCTCCGGCTTGATTTGATGCGCCTTGTCGAACCAGGTCTTCGCCGTCGCCGGATCCCCCATCACCCGGTACCAGGTCTGTCCCAGGTTGTCCAGGCACACGGGATCCTCGTCGTCATACTCCACGGCTTCCTGATTGAAACGCAGCGCCTTCTGCCTTCCGGCTTCCCATTTTTCTTCCATGGTCTGAGGCTCCGCGGTCTCCTCCGGGCTTTTTTCCACCGCGCCCAGCTCCGGATCCTGCTGCTCCTGGGCTTCCGTCTCCCGGGCCAGGAAGGCGGCCTTCCTGGTCGCGTCATACTGCTCCACATACAGGTATCCCAGCGTCTGGTACACCAGCCCGTTCGGCCCCTTCCGATAAAGCTCCTCCAGCTTGCTGACAGCCTTGTCCAGATCTCCCAGCCGGAAGCAGCAGACCGCGAAGTCCACAATCAGGTTTGCCCGCTGATCCGGCGACATTCCCGGCGCCTTCTGGTGAGCGATCAGGAAGTCCTTCGCCTTCTGATACTGCCCTTCCCGGATAATCAGCACCGCATAGGACAGCACATAGCGCGGGTCCGTCAGTCCTTCCGCAAAGCATTCTTCATACAGCCGGATCGCCTCCGCGCTGTTTCCGTTCTTCTGTGCCCGATAGGCCCTGTTGGCCTTGAACATCGTTCCGAATCCCATCTGTCGTATGTTCCTCCTCAAACCAGTCCCAGGCGCCTCTTCAGGCGCCGGCGCCGGTATTGTAACTCATTTTTCATTTCTTGTACAGCCGGATCCGGCTTCAGCCGGTCCTCGCTGATCATCATCAGGGCCTTCTCCGTCAGCTCCAGCGCCGCCCCGGGATCCCTCCGGGCATGCTCCTCGTACTTGGCCAGCTCGATATAGGGCTTCACGCCGCCCCGGCGCGAGGCGATCATCTCCCGCCAGATTTCCGCCGCCCTGTCCCTGTCTCCGGTCCGCCGGTAGCTGTGCGCCAGGGAAACCGAGGCCTCCGTGCCCATTCTTCCCCGGGACGCCAGCCGGTAGCATCTCCGCGCCTCCTCCGGATGATCAAGCTTCTCCAGAGCCCGTCCCATGGAGTAGACATCCTCGCTGAAGCGGATCTGCTCCGGATGATCGTACATATCCGCCATGTGGGTCAGCAGCACGCACAGGGTGGCGATATCCTGGGCGTTGTGGTCCAGGATGTCCTTCAGCAGGTCCTCCCGCCGGGTTTTCAGATAATCGAAGTACCGCTGGGGCACCTCGCTGCCCGGCAGGTCGTCCGTTCTGGGCTTTCCCAGAATCACCGCCTCCAGCCGGCCCAGGTTGCATCTGCCCAGACGCAGCTTCCACAGCCTCCGGGCAATCTGCAGCAGATCCAGATGCGGCTTCTCCAGGCAGTCCCGCTGCATCCGGTTCATCAGGAACCGGCTCTCCAGCAGCGGCACATCGAAGGTCCGCCCGTTGAAGGTGCAGATCATGTCAAACCGGTCCAGCCCCGCTGCCACATGCTTCAGCAGATACGGCTCCTCGTCATAGTCCCGCATCAGGAACTGGTGTACCTCGAAGCCGTTTTCCGTCAGGTATCCCAGTCCCACGAGAAAAGCCACCGTTCCGCTTCCGCCCAGCCCGGTGGTTTCCGTATCCAGATACAGAATTCTCCGGGGATCGAAGGGCTCCGGCAGATCCAGGCCGCTCATCCGGGCCACCGTGTCCCGGCGCACCTCCATCGCTCCGGAGAATTCCTCCATCGGCCGGTATACCGCCAGATGCCCGCAGTCCCGGCTGCCGGCTTCCGCCGGTCTTTCTCTCCCCGCGCCGGTGCTTCCTCCCACCGCCCGCAGCTTGTCCCGCAGGTTCATTTCGTCAGCTCCTTCAGCAGCCGGATAGCGGTCGCCTTGCCGTCCTCCCCGATTTCGCCCACCGGGCCGACGCAGGAGGGACAGCCCTGCCTGCAGCTGCAGTCCTGTGCCACCTGCAGCGCCTTTTCCATCAGCATTTCCCGCATGCCGAAGGCCTTGTGGCTCAGCCCGATGCCGCCGGGGCAGTTGTCATAGAGGATCAGGGTCGGCTCCCCGGTGATGGGGCTCTTGACCTGATAGACCACCGCGATATCCTGGGGGGAGCACATCAGATACAGCGGACACACGATCCGCATCAGGTTTGCGACCCCCATCATTCCGTTTTTCAGCGTGTCGCTGGGCACCGAGGCCACCAGATCCGCCGGCAGGGTCCACCATACGGCCGTGGTATGCATGTCCGTCTCCGGCAGCCGCACATGGCCGAATCCAAGGGTTTCATGGGTGTCAAACCGGATTTTCTTGAACATGGTCACCAGGGCGGTCACCTTGATCTCGCCCAGCGCCGTACGGTATCCCCGGGGCAGCGTCTCTTCCTTTTCGATGTCCAGCAGGCTCAGATTGATATTCAGGTCCGCGTCGGTGTAATATCCCGTATCCACGGCCCGGATGAAGGCCTTGCAGGCGTCAAAGTCCAGCTTTTCCACCTGAAACTGCCGGCCCTCGTGCATATAGATCGCGTTCTCGTGCAGCAGCATCGGAGCCGTAAACCGGTCCATTTCCCCTACCACCCGGTGATGGGCCGGGTCGGTGATATCGATGATAATGAAGTTCTCCGTCGCCGCGGACCGCAGGGAAATCTCGCTGGCGGGAAAGTCCTCCGCGGACCAGTGATACTTCCCCTCCACATGATGGACGATGTTCTCCTCATCCAGATAGTCCAGCATTTCCTCCATGCCCGGCGCGTTTCCGAATCCGTCCCCGTCCTCAAAGGGCAGCTCAAAGGCCGCGCACTTCACGTGGCTCATCAGGATATACAGGTTATCCGGGTTCAGCAGGGCGTTCTCCGGGCTCTGGTGCAGAAAATAGTCCGGATGGGTGACGATGTACTGGTCAATGGCCGCCGAGGAGGCTACGAAAAACACGATGCTGGCGCTCTGACGCCGGCCCGCCCGGCCCGCCTGCTGCCAGGCGCTGGCAATGGTTCCGGGATATCCGCACAGCACGCAGGCGTCCAGCCCGCCGATGTCGATTCCCAGCTCCAGCGCGTTGGTGGATACCACGGCATCCACCTGCCCGGCCCGGAGGCCGCGCTCAATTTCCCGCCGCTCCGTCGGCAGGTATCCGCCCCGGTATCCCCGGACCCGGCCGGCGTTCCCCAGGGGATCCCGCACCATATCCTTCAGGTACCGGGTCAGCACCTCCACCGTCAGCCGGGACCTGGCGAAGGTAATACTCTGAATTCCGTTCCTCAGCAGCATGCCGCTGATGGACCGGGTTACGGGGATCGCGCCCTGGCGGATCCCCAGCTGCCGGTTTACCACCGGCGGATTGTAGAATACAAAGTGCCTCTCCCCCATCGGGGCGCCGTTCCGGTCGATCAGGGTCACCGGCCGGCCGATCAGCGTCTCCGCCAGCTCCTTCGGGTTGGCGATCGTGGCGGAGCAGAGGATGAACTGCGGGCGGCTTCCGTAGAATTCGCACAGGCGCATCAGGCGCCGCAGCACGTTGGCCAGGTTGCTTCCGAAAACCCCCCGGTAGGTGTGGATCTCGTCGATCACAATATAGCGCAGGTTCTCAAACAGCTTGACCCATTTGGTGTGATGGGGCAGGATGCCGG
>CAMNKK010000135.1 GCA_946542235.1 uncultured Clostridia bacterium
CCGTTTTCCGAACCTTCCGTATTTATCCGTTCACCGGTTCAAAATCCCCCACCTCGCCGGTGGCATCGTCCACCCGGATTTCGTAGATCTGATCCCGCTTTGAGTCGTAGGTTACCTTCCACTCCCGGGTCATGGCGTCGAATTCCGCAAAGACGTAGAATTCCTTCAGCTGTTCCTGGTTCATCTGCTGATAATCACCCCAGGGATTGATGCGCAGGAAATACTGCTCAGCGATTTTCAGCACATCCGCGGTCTTCATCCGGGCTGTGCCGGTGGGGTCGCCGCTGGGCCGCAGGATCCATCCGGCCGCGCCCCGCAGGCTGATCAGCATCCAGTTCCCTTCCATCCGGATGATGGGGTAGGTTTCTCCCCGTCCCAGCAGACCGACCCGCTTCGCGTTCCGGGCCTGCCACGCGTACACGGGGGTGGATTCCTCCGTGGTGATATAGGCCGGATTCAGCAGCACATAGTCCTCCAGCACATATCCGTCCAGGCCCTCCGTCTCGGTCAGATACACCTCGCACCATCCGTTGCCCACAGGCATTGCCGCAAAGCGCTCGCCGTAGTTCAGCCGTTTGACGGATTTCGCATTGGTATTCTGGGTGGCTCTCACCGTCACGTTCTTGCTGATCACCACGGCTTCATACCCGTTCTGTCCGACGCCGTAGGGGTGGGTAATCTCTCCCAGTCCGGCGGTCGCGGCCGCCACCAGCATCAGCAGGGCACAAATACCAGCACAGAGCTTCTTCATTCCTGTCTCTCCTTATCGATCTCCCTGTCAGGGAAAAACATCATGTTAAGGGCGTCTCAGGCACCTGCTCGCCCACAAACCCGCTTGCGTTGGCCTCGCTCATCAGGAACCAGTTCTCCAGTTCGGCGGGCGGATTCTCCCGATCCATCACGTGTGTCCAGAAGATCATCTCCTCCGGCAGCACGCCGACAGGGGTGCCGGGGGCGTAAAGCACCATTTCATCCCCCTGGCTCAGCCCGTAGGTTTCCGACAGCACGAAGCGGATTCCGCCGTCAATCCATTCCTGCTCCTCGGTTTCCTCCGGCAGCAGTTCGTCAATCCGGACCGTCCAGGAGTATTCATCCCGCTCTCCGGTCAGGGACAGCCTGCCGGTAAAGGCGCGGAAATAAACGGTTCCCTCGGGATAGTCCTCCTCCGCTTCCCCCATCTCGCTGTCGTGATACTCCCCGCTGAAGGAGCCATCCGGCAGAATGCGGAAATCCGTGGACCATGCGCCCACCCCGCTGTAGAAGCTCCACTCCATGGCGGACAGCGTATCCATCATGGCGTCGTTTGATTCAGCCACCGCCCCGGCCAGGGACAGAGCAAACACCGTCAGGGTGATCCAGGCCAGCAGTTTTTTCATTCTCATCCCTCCGTTTTCCGTCTCATTCCTCCCGGCTTTCCTCCGCAGGCATCCTTCCCCGCGGAGAACGGAACCGGGTTTCTTTTTCCGCACTCCCCCGGGCCGCCGAAGGAAATGCAGGTACAGCTTCATATTATTCGGACGGGGGGTAAAAATCAACATTTATTCCAAACAGTTACAATTGCGCTTTCCCTGCCTGTGACAGTCTGCGCCTGTCTCCGGCGGTTTCCGGAGCGGCGCGGATGCGGATCAGAAGTTTTTCGTCAGGTCGTATCTTTCGTAAAACTCCTTCCGGTAGTCCAGCAGCCGGTCCTCCGCAATCGCCTGCCGGATTTCCTCCATCATGTGCAGCAGGAAGCGCAGATTGTGGATGGAGGCCAGCCGCCCGGCGGTGATTTCCTTCGCGTTGAACAGATGACGGACATAAGCCCGGGAATAATGAGTGCAGGCATAGCAGTCGCACCGGTCGTCCATGGGCCCGAAGTCGCGGGCGTATTTCGCGTTCTTGATCACTACACGTCCCCCGTGGGTAAACACGGACCCATTCCGGGCGATCCGGGTCGCCAGCACGCAGTCAAACATATCCACTCCCCGGATCACGCCCTCCATCAGGCAGTCCGGAGAACCCACCCCCATCAGGTAACGGGGCTTGTCTTCCGGCATGAAGGGACGGATTTTGTCCAGCATCTCATACATGACGGGCTTTGGCTCGCCAACGCTGAGGCCGCCAATGCCGTACCCGATAAAGTCCATCTCCGCCAGCGTCCTGGCGCTTTCGATCCGCAGATCCTCATAGAAGGCGCCCTGTACGATGCCGAACAGCGCCTGGTCTTCCCGGGTGTGGTGGATCTTGCACCGCTCCGCCCACCGATGGGTCCTGTCCATGGCTTCCTTCGCTGTTTTATAGTCGCAGGGGTAGGGCGAGCACACGTCAAAGCACATGGCAATATCCGATCCCAGCGCCTGCTGAATATCCATGGAAACCTCGGGGGAGATGAACTTTCTGGAGCCGTCCAGGTGGCTCTGGAAGGTAACACCCTCCTCCTTGATTTTCCGGATGCCGGCCAGGGAGAAAACCTGGAATCCGCCGCTGTCCGTCAGTATGGGCCTGTTCCAGTCCATAAAGCGGTGCAGGCCGCCGGCCTCCCGAATCAGCTCCTCGCCCGGCCGCAGATGCAGGTGGTAGGTATTGGAAAGCAGGATTTTTGTCCCGATTTCCTCCATTTCCCGGCTGGTCATCGCTTTGACGCAGGCGGAGGTTCCGACGGGCATATAGATGGGGGTTGGAATGTCTCCGTGGGGAGTGTGGAGCACGCCCAGACGGGCGCCCGACTGCTTGCATACATGGATGACTTCATAGGAAAAATGCTGATTCACGGCTCTCTTCTTCTGCTCCTCTTCTTTCGATTTGCAAGGCTGCGTCTTCGCTCCGGCGGTTTTGCGTCCCTGCTCACTTCCCCGGCTCCTCTTCTTCCGTCTCCGGGGCTTCCGGCGGCTTATCTTCTCCGGCGTCTTCATCCTCCTGGATATACAGCTTCCCGTTGAATCCCTTCATGCTCATGATCGCCCGGTCGCTGAGCACGATCTCCCGGGGATTCTCCGGCTCCTCCGTATCCTCCGGCACGCTCAGCAGATCCTGGTACAGGGTCCAGGCATTTCCCTCCGGCATGGAAAAAAAACGCATCAGCCGATGAGTGGTGGGATGGCGGAAGGTCAGCTTATATCCCCACAGGGCGATCTGCTGCCCCGGGATGCCGCCGCCGTACCGGTTGTCCCCCCACAGGGGCGCTCCCGCGTGGCTCATCTGCGCCCGGATCTGATGTTTCCGCCCGGTTTCCAGCTTCAGCGCGCACAGGCAGGTTCCGTCCCGCCGGGCCAGACACCGTCCGTGGAGCACGGCCAGCTGACTGCCTTTTTCATCCGCCTCGCAGACCACAACCTTGTTCTGGATCGGATCCTTCCACAGGTAGTCCGTCAGCGTAAAGGTGTCCTCCATCTCCCCCGTGGCAATGCACAGGTATTCCCGTCCCATTTCATGCCGGCGCATCTGTTCCGACAGACGGGAGGCCGCCTTGCTGGTGCGGGCGAAAACCATCAGTCCGCCCACCGGCCGGTCCAGGCGGTGCACCAGGCCAAGATAGACATTTCCCGGCTTATTGTATTCCTCCCGGATATACTCCTTCAGCACGCTCAGGATATCCGTATCCCCCGTCTGGTCCCCCTGGGACAGCATGTTCGGCGGTTTGACGGCGACAAGGACATGGTTGTCCTCGTAGAGTACATCAGGCATGCTTCCACCTCCACCGGCCGCTGGCGCCGCAGGGCAGCACGCCGCCGGATGTCACCGGCAGGCACAGCTCCTCGCTGTCGGTTTCCCCGCCGAAGCGGCTGACCACGCATTTTTCAATCATGTTGCTCAGCACGCTGGCCTGGAAGCCCGTGGTATAGCTGTT
>CAMNKK010000136.1 GCA_946542235.1 uncultured Clostridia bacterium
ACCGGAAGGACAGGGAGCATGCAGAAAACCTGGGTAAGAGCGCTGACCACGCTGATGGTCATCGGAATGATGACGCTGATTTTCATCTTTTCCATGGAGCCGGCGGACCGCTCGGACGCCACCAGCGGAATGATTTCCGAAACCGTGGCGGATCTGATCCGGCCGGGCTGGCGCAGCGAACCCAGGGAGGTCCGGGAGGAGTTCTACAACGGCCTGCAGCATATCATTCGCAAGTGCGCCCATTTCACGGAGTTCATGCTGCTGGGCATCAGCCTGCGGCTGTGCCTGGAAAGCTGGTTCGGGCGCCGGAGCTGGCTGATTCCGGGCAGCTGGGGCGCCGGCACCTGCTACGCCGCCTTCGATGAGCTGCATCAGCTGCTGGTGGACGGACGCAGCGGCCAGTGGACCGATGTGCTGATTGACAGCGCGGGGGTGCTGTGCGGCGTGATGCTGATCACGGGGATTCTGACCCTGATCCGCAGAAAAAGGCGGAAGCTCTGAGGAGTTTATCGACAAAAGGACAACCGGAGACATGATGAGCCTCCGGTTTTTTTATGGCGGAACAGGATTGCCTGCATGAGACAGACGGACGGTTCTCTGTCCCGTTTCGGTCCGGGGAACTATTCTGCCCGGGGCACGTCCAAAGGGGTAACCGCCGCAGAGAATGAACTGCGGAGGAGAGTACCGGAATCAGGAGACAGAGAACCGTCCCCTGTCTCCTCGGGAAAGGAGAAATTGATCAGATGAAACGAATTGGATGGACGATACTGGCGATGGTTCTATGCTTCCAGATGCTTGCCTGTATAGGTACAGCTGACGCGGAGCCGTATTCCGCAGTTCAGTTCGGGCACTATCCCCAGACCGCGGCGGGGGATGACAATACGCCTGTCGACTGGCTGGTGCTGGATGTGCAGGGGGATCGGGCGCTGCTTCTCTGCCTGTACGGGATCGATACTTTGCCGTACAACAAGCAGTCTTACAAGAAATCAGGCGTAACCTGGGAAACCTGTTCCCTGCGGGCCTGGCTGAACGCAGATTTCCTGAACAGGGCCTTTACAGCGGAGGAACAGAGCCGCATACTGATGACGGAGGTGGACAACGGCCCGGGTCAGAATTACAGCGATTTCAACCCGGAGAACGGAAACAACACGCAGGATAAGATATTCCTCCTGAGCTACATGGAGGCCAATCGTTATCTGGATGTCAACTTCGGAGCCTGGGACCATGGGGTCGAACCCAGGGGAGAAGCACAGGCTTTTCCCACGGCTTACGCGGTGGAGAAGGGCGCCTATGCTTCCGGAGTCATCATTTATAAAGACGCGGGGGACTGGTGGCTTCGATCCATGAATTCCGACAAGTATTTTGACGAAGCGGTCTCCGTAGGATGCGCTTCGGACATTTCCTATGAAGATGTGTTCCGAACGGGAATGTGCGTCCGCCCGGCTATGTGGGTGGACCTGAGCGTGATTCGGTGAAACGGCGGCACCCGGCCGATCTGCTTTCACTGAATTAAAAAAAGGGAAAAAAGAGGAGGGAACCGCAATGGAACAGAAGAGAAAGCCTGCTTCGCGCTTCCGCAGGAGCGCGGGAGTGCTGCTGACGGTTCTGATTTCGGCACTGTTTGCTTTCGCCGCGGCGGACACGATGATTGATGAAGCCCATTTTCCGGATGCGGCGTTCCGGGCGTATGTGACGGAATTCCATGACAGAAACAAGAACGGGATTCTGGAGCCCAATGAAACAGAGAATGTCATCCAGATGGATGTGAAGGACCGGGGCATTTCCTCCCTGCAGGGAATCGAGCACTTTGAGCAGCTGACCTGGCTGAACTGCGCCCGCAATCAGCTGACCGGCTTGGATCTGAGCCGTAATACGGCGCTGAAGCACCTGAGCTGCAGCTTTAACCAGCTGACAGACCTGAAGGTGAGTGCGTGCATCGCCCTGGAAAGCCTGGACTGCAGCAATAATCAGCTGACTTCGCTGGAGCTGCCCGCCGGGAGAACCCTGGAAAAGCTGGAATGCAGCTGGAATCGGCTGGAGAAGCTGGATATCAGCAGGTGTGAAGGACTGAAGACCCTGAGCTGCGGCACCAACTGCCTGACGTTCCTGGATGTCAGCAGGAATGCGGCGATGGAGGATCTGAACTGCATGTCCAACAGCCTGACTGCCTTGGAGGTGGGGAAAAACCCGGCCCTGACGCGGCTCTGGTGCAGCGGGAACCTGCTGGATGCGCTGGATGTGAGCCGGAATACGGCGCTGAAGGAGCTGAACTGCGGCGAGAATCAGCTGCGGGAGCTGAATGTGAAAAACAACCCGGCCATGCAGATACTGATGTGCGAGGGAAACCGGCTGAAGCAGCTGGACGTGGACAATAATCCGGAGCTGGCGAGCCTGAACTGCAGCCGCAATGATATCACGCAGCTGGATGTGAGCAGCTGCGAAAGGCTTTGCTATTATATGCGGCTTTACAACAGGACCACGGATTATTATACCGGGAAATCCGGGAAAGTCTGGTTTTCCTGCTGGACCTTCCAGCAAGAAGACCTGACGGTGGATCCTGGAGTCCTGGTGATCGCCGGAGAGATCATCAGCGAAGGAGTCAGCGTTGATTGACCATGATCCGCGATCCGGCTTGCCGGAGCACAGAGACATATGAATGCGCCCGGGGACCGGTCAGAATGTGGATTCCGGAAAAGGAAATTGCCTGGATCTGAAAATGAATCGGACCGGAATTGAAAAAGTGCCTTAAAACCATTGTGCTCAATGGTCAGAGGCACTTTTTTTCGGCTGATGCCCCCCTGCCGCATTCATCAGCGCTGCCGTGACTTCTGCTATTTACTTTTGGGCGGTTTATTGGTTAAATATGGATCGTTATGACTTAACCCGGCTGCGGCCGGAAACTGCCGCAGCTGATCTTCAGGGGGATTTCCTTCATGCTGATGCTTTTGCTGGCCGTGGCCTGCAGTGTGATCATTTCCGTAACCATGCGGGCAAGCGAGCGGTATGTCCGGCACCGGATGGCCATGTTCGCCGTTAACTATGCGGTCTGTCTGGTTCTTTCCCGTCTGTTTGTGGGCGGCGCGCCGCTGCTGGCCGGACAGAAGGGAATCGGTACCGCCGCCGCGCTGGGAGCCGTCAGCGGCCTTTTGTATCTTGCCAGCTTCATGCTGCTGCAGCGGAACATCCGTGAAAGCGGGATGGTGCTGAGCAGCGCATCCATGAAGCTGGGCGGGGTACTGGTGCCGGTGCTGGTTTCCGTGCTGTTCTTCGGCGGCGCCCTGCATGGAAGGCAGATCCTCGGTACGGTTCTGGCGCTCGCCGCCATTCTGCTGATGAACCTGGAGCGGAGCGCCTTCCGTCCGGACGCGCTGAAGTCAGGGCTGCTCTGTCTTCTGCTCTGCAGCGGAATCACGGATACGATGGCCAGCATCTATGATCAGGTGGGATCCCCGGCCTTCCGGAATCATTATCTGTTCTTCACCTTCCTGGCCGCTCTGCTCATCGCCCTGGGATCAGCTCTGTACAGGAAGGAAAAGCCGCGGAGCGCCGATCTTCTCTTCGGCCTCCTGATCGGCGTACCTAATTATTTTTCATCCCGCTTTCTGCTGCTTTCCCTGGAGCAGGTTCCGGCGGTGGTGGCCTATCCGGTCTTCAGCATCGGCACCCTCCTGATCATATCGATCATCGGGATCGCGATATTCCATGAACGCCTCAGCCGTCAGAAGCTCTGGGCCATGGTTCTGATCGCGGCTGCCCTGTTCCTGCTCAATGCCGCGTAGTCCGGATCGTATGCAGCTGAAATAATGGGGATG
>CAMNKK010000137.1 GCA_946542235.1 uncultured Clostridia bacterium
TGATGTATCATGGAGGGCGGAAACCGGACGGGGGTCCGGGAAAGAAGGAGGAACAGGAATCATGATTCCTTTCAACAAGGCGACGGTGACGGAGCTGGAGGCGGCCTGCGTGGCCGACGCGCTGCAGACCGGCAGGCTCTCCGGGGACGGAAAATATACGGCGAAGGTATACGAGCAGCTGAAGCAGCGGTTCGATTTCAACAACGTGCTGCTGACCACCTCCGGGACGACGGCGCTGGAAATGGCGGCCCTGCTGACGGATCTGGAGCCGGAGGACGAGGTCATCGTTCCCTCCTTTACCTTCTCCTCCACGGTGAACGCCTTCCTGCTGCGGCGGGCGCGGCCCGTGTTCTGCGACATTCATCCCGACACCTACAACATGGATGAGTCGCTGATCGAGGGCCTGATTACCGAGAAGACCCGGGCCATCTACTGCGTCGACTATGCCGGCATTCCCTGCGACATGGACCGCATCAACCGGATCGCCGACGAGCACGGGCTGTTCGTCATCGAGGACGCGGCCCAGTCCATCGGGTCCACCTACAAGGGCAAATACACCGGGAAGCTGGCGGAGTTCACCTGCTTCTCCTTCCACGAGACCAAGAACTACGCCATGGGGGAAGGCGGCGCCATCGTCTTTGAGGACGGGAAGTACCTGGACCGGGCGGAGATCATCCGGGAGAAGGGCACCAACCGCCGCCAGGTGCTGAAGGGCTGGGTGGACAAGTACACCTGGTACGACATCGGATCCTCCTTCCTGCCCTCGGACGTGCTGGCCGCCCTGCTGTACGCCCAGCTGGAAAGATACGACGAAATCATGGCCCGGCGGGTCGCCATCTGGAACCGGTACCACGAGGGCCTGAAGGCGCTGGAAAGCGACGGGAAGCTGCAGCGGGCCTTCGTGCCGGACTATGTGGAGCACAACGGGCACATGTACAACATCAAGCTGCCGACGGACCGGATCCGGACGGGGCTGGTGGAATACCTGAAGCAGCAGGGCATCATGGCGTATATCTGCTATGTGCCGCTGCATTCCTCCCCCATGGGGCTGAAGCTGGGATACAGGCCGGAGGACTGCCCCGTGACCGAGGACTGCGGGGCGCGGGTGCTGCGCATGCCGCTGTATTACGACATGACGGACGCCGACGTGGACCGGGTGCTGGAGGAAACGGACCGGTATCTGCGCTCCGCCCTGTGAGGCATTCCCCTCCGGGGGGCGCCTGGGCGCCGCGCTTTCGGGTCAGCACAGTAACGTATGGATAAAGGGGTTCCGGAGATGAAGCTTGGCATTATCTGTCCCTCGGAGATCGCGTACCGCCGGTTCATGCCCGCGCTGCGGAAGTGCGAGGGCCTGTCCTTCGCCGGCCTGGGCGTATTCGCCCGGGAGGAGCTCTTCGGGGGCCGGGACATGGGGGACCGGGAATTCGCGGAGCTCCGCCGGGCGGAAGAGGAGAAGGCGGCCCGGTTCACCGCCCAGTACGGCGGCAGGATCTATGACAGCTACGAGGCGGTGGTGACGGCCCCGGAGATCGACGCGGTCTATCTCCCCCTGCCGCCGGCCCTGCATTACCGGTGGGCCCTGGAGGCCCTGGAGCACGGGAAGCACGTGCTGGCGGAAAAGCCGGCCACCCTGAGCCTGGCGGACAGCCGGAGCCTGGTGGAGGCGGCGGACCGGCGGGGGCTGGCCCTGCACGAGAACTATATGTTCGCCTTTCACTCCCAGATCCAAGCCATCCGGGACATGATCCGGGGCGGAGAGATCGGGGAGGTGCGCCTGTACCGGATCGCCTTCGGGTTTCCCCGGCGGGCGGCGAACGATTTCCGATACAATAAGGCCCTGGGCGGGGGCGCGCTGATCGACGCCGGCGGCTATACCATCCGGTTCGCTTCGGACCTGCTGGGCCCCACGGCCCGGCTGCGGTACGCGCAGATGAACCGGCTGCCCGGGGACGAGGTGGACATGTACGGATCCGCCGCGATGGTGAACGACGAGGGCGTCACGGCGCAGCTCGCCTACGGGATGGACAACAGCTACAAATGCGAGCTGGAGGTCTGGGGGAGCCTGGGATGCCTGACGACGGGGCGGATCCTGACGGCGCCGGACGGCTTCGAGCCCACCGTCACCATCCGGAAGGCGGCCGGGGACGAGGTGATCCGGCTGCCCGCGGACGACGCCTTCGCGAAATCCATCGCCTGCTTCGCCGAGTGCGCCCGCAGCGCGGAGGCGCGGAAGCGGCGGTACGAAATCATTCTGCGGCAGGCCGCGCTGGCGGATGAATTCCGGGCCCTGGCGGCCGCGGAGGAAGGCCGGAAGCCCCGGGCATAAGCAGCCGGGAAGGCCGGGAAGGGAGAGCCCCATGGAGAACATCAGCATCGAGATCATGAAATCCTGGGCCGACAGGAAGGGCAGCGTCACATCCAACGAGGAGATCCTGCAGTGGATCCGGAACCGGAGCGCCAGCCTGAAGGTCAACGTGGAACAGATTGACTTTTCCTACAGCGGCTTCTGGTTCTACGACGAGGAAACGGGATACATCCGGAACCAGAGCAGCAGCTTTTTCCAGCTGGCGGGATACCAGGAGATCGAGGACGACCTGATCGTGGCGGAGCAGCCGGTCATCATTCAGGATGAAATCGGCTATCTGGGCATCATCTGCAAGATGATGAACGGAACCCTCCACTTCCTGATGCAGGCCAAGATCGAGCCGGGCAACGTGAACGTGATCCAGATCTCGCCCACCCTGCAGGCCACGAAGAGCAACTTCTACCGGAAGCACGGCGGCAAGGCCCCCCACTATCTGGAGTACTTCCTCGGCGCCCGGAACCACCGGATCATCGTGGACCAGGTCCAGTCGGAGCAGTCCTCCCGGTTCTACAAGAAGCGGAACCGGAACATCATCATCCTGGTGGACGGGGACGTGCCGGTGCTGGACAGCCACAAATGGATGACCCTGGGGCAGATCAAGGAGCTCATGCGGATCGACAACCTGGTGAACATGGACACCCGGACGGTGATCTCCTGCCTGCCGCTGCAGATGCCGGAGGACGGGAAGGAAGCGGAGGAAATCCGCGCCCTGATCGGGGACGAGGCCTTTTTCCGCTCCGTGTTTTCCCGGCCGGATTACGGGGCGATCCGCCAGGCCTTCAACCTCATCAACGACTACAAGATGTTCCGCCGGGAGAAGTCCCGGCTGCTGCCGCTGAAGAGCCTGAAGGGGTGGCAGATGACGAAGAGGGAGATCCGCTGCCGGACGCCCTACGACTTCAAGGTGATCTACTGCCGGATCGAGATCGAGGACCGGGAGGTCAAATACTGGGAGCAGCCGCTGATCCAGGCCATGGGGCAGGCGGTGTTCGGCGTCTTCACCTGCGTGCGGGACGGAAGGCGGAAATACCTGGTCCGGGTCAAGCACGAGATCGGCTGCTTCGACGGGGCGGAGCTGGGGCCCATGATCCAGCTGGAGCCCTCCAACGCGAGAAACATGATCTCCGGGCCGGAAAAGCTGTTCCTGGAGAAGCTGGAGAAAAACGAGGGCGTGGTGCTCAGCGTCGTCCAGTCCGAGGAGGGCGGCCGGTTCTACCACGAGGAAAACCGGAACGCCGTGATCGAGATCGGCGAGGACGAGCTCGGGGAGCTGCCGGAGGGATACCTGTGGATGGACTACGCCACCATCTCGGAGATGATCCAGTTCAATAACTGCGTAAATATCCAGCTGCGGAACCTGATCTCCCTGCTGGATCTGCCCGGAGCGGGG
>CAMNKK010000138.1 GCA_946542235.1 uncultured Clostridia bacterium
GATGCCCTGTGAAGGAAGGAAGTGCTGAAATGGCCGGAGCCAGACGGGAAGATCTGATGATGAAGATCCCGGCCCTTGTGCACCTGGCCAGGCTTGGATACGCATACCTTCCCCGGAAGGACATATACAGGGACGAAGGAACAAACATCCTTCCGGGTTCCCTTCAGGCGGCACTGGAGAGAATCAACGGGCGGGAGATCTCTCCGGAGGAAATGCATTCCCTGATGCAGGAGCTTCGCAGCGCTTTGGGGACGCCGGATCTGGGAGAGAAGTTTTACCGGATTGTCCGGGACGGATGGCAGGGGCGGAAGCTGATCGACTTTGAACACCCGGAAGAGAACACATTTCAGGCGGCTGCGGAGCTGCGCTGCAAGTGCCCGTCCGGCAGTTTCCGGCCGGATATTGTGCTCTTTGTGAACGGACTGCCCCTGGGGATGATCGAAGTCAAAACCAGGGAACAGGCACGGGGAATCCGGGCGGAGTATGACCGAATGTGCGCCCGGATCCGGAATGAGGAATTCCGGCCGTTTCTGCAGGCGGCTCAGGTCTGGGCCTTTTCCAATGACCGGCCGTACGATCCGGAGCGGCTGCTGCCGGAGGACGGCGTTTTTTACGCGACTGCGGCCTGGACGGATTTTCCGCTGCATCCTTTCCGGGAGATGCATCCGGGAGCGAGCCGGGGACTGCCGCCGCTGAACCCGGAGGAGGAAAGAATCATCCGGGCGGATAACGGCGCCGAGGATCCGTGCGGAAGCCGGAAGCTTCGCAGGGAACAGTCTCCCCGGACGCCGACGCACCGGATGCTGACAGGACTTTTTTCACCCCGGAGATTCCTGTTCCTTCTCCGCTACGGGATTCAGTTTGAAAGGACCGCAGAGGGAGGAGAAACCCGGCTGAGGAAGCGCATCCTGGACTGTGAACAGCTTTTTCTGCTGGCCGAGGTGAAGCGAAAGGCCGGACGGGGATTCCGGAACTGGAAAATCCCCCGGACGGGCGCAGCGGGTGAAACCGCTTTGAAGGCATCCCTGATTCATCTGCTTCGGGATCTGTATGCCGGAGGCAGAGTATACTGGATTCTTTCCGGCAGGAAGAACCTTTTGAAGATGGATGCGGAGCTGCAGACCTGCGGGCTGAGCTCCGGGCGCAGGGGAATGCCGGAGAAGGGAGAGGTCGTCTTAATGGAGCCTCCCGATGACCCCCTGAAATGGCTTCAGGAGAAAGCGGAAAGGAATTTCGGGGGACGGCGCGTTTTTCTGGCAGCGGAACCGCTGACGGGAGCGGCAGGAAAAGGCCTGAGGGGCCGGATTGCCAAAGCGGATCCGAAGGCGGTTCTGATCGGAACCCCTCCGGAAAACCGGTCGGAGGGCGGCAACTATACCTACCTGCTGGAGTGCGCCGACGGAACGCTGTACTGCGGGTGGACGAACGACCTTGAGAAAAGGGTCAGGGATCACAATCAGGGAAGGGGCGCGAAGTACACCAGAAGCAGGAGGCCGGTCCGGCTGGTCTACTTTGAGGAATTTGATTCCCGGGAGGAAGCCATGAGCCGGGAATGGCATCTGAAAAAGCTGAGCCGGGCCGGGAAGGAGTGCCTGATTGCGGGAGCCGGGGCGCCGGACGGAAAGAAGAAACCGACCTGAAACAGCTCCGGAGGCGCTTTGCGGAGGGGAATCCCGCAGAAGCCTCCGGATCACGGAAAACGGTTGGATCTGAGGAGCGGAGAAGATGAATCAGACGAAAACGGTGTGGGTCACCGGAGCATCCAGCGGGCTGGGGCTCCATACGGCCATGGCGCTTCGGGACGCGGGATGGACCGTGATTGCCGGGGCCAGGAGCTTTACGGAGCCGGGGGAGAAGGATGGAATGCATCTGCTGCCGCTGGATGTGACCAGCGAAGAGAGCGTGATCAGCTTTTGCGATCAGGCGCTGAAGATTTCGCCCTGGGTCAGCGCTCTGGTGCAGTGCGCCGGGATGCTGGTTCTCGGCTCCTGCGAAGAGACCAGCCTGGAGGAATACCAGCGGGTGATGAATACGAACTTTCTGGGCATGGTGAGGATGAACCGGCAGGTGCTGCCGATCATGCGCGCCCAGAAGGACGGACGGATCGTAATGTATTCCTCTATCAACGGGCTGATGGGCATTCCCTTTCAGAATGCGTACACGGCCAGCAAGCATGCGATTGAGGGGTACGCGGAGGGGCTGCAGATGGAGGTCCGGCCTTTCGGAATTCAGGTGATGCTGGTGGAGCCCGGAGACCATCGCAGCGGCAGCGAAAAGTACCGTCCGCACGCGGCGAAAATGGGCCCGGAGTCACCCTATGCCGCGGCCTATGAGAGCACGACCGCGAAAATCCACCATGATGAAACCCACGGCAGCGATCCGGACAGGCTGGGCCGGAAGGTGGCCCGGATCCTGGAGCGGAAACGGATGCCCTTCAGGCGGAGAATTGCCAGTCCGGACCAGCATCTGGCGGTTTACCTGCACAAGTTTCTTCCGGCCCGGTGGAATGAAGGGATTCTGAGAAGCTATTATATCCGGAAGGAGAAGCGGTGAGCCATGCCGGCCTGCTGCGGACCGGCGGAGGGGGAGACGTGAAGCAAATGATGAAACGATGGATAAGCTGGATTCTGGCAGGGATCATGATGTGCTGCCTGTCCGCCGCGGCGGAGGAACCGACGCTGACGGAGGACCCGGAGAACGGAAGATGGGAATACCATTCCGGGAGCCTGAATATCGTGATCGAAAAGATCACGGAGACCGTGAAGGTCGGGAAGCAGAAAAGGACAAGGGAATACTGCATCGCGGATATTCAGGCGTCTCCGGAAGCGCCTCTGTATCCGGTGATGACAGACCCGACCAAAAAGCATCCGGCCGGATATAAGCTGGTCAGCCCGGAACTGCTGCAGGAAAAGGCGGCTCCGCTCTTTGCCATGAGTGATGATATGTACGGGATCCGACTGCAGAAGTATGACTACAAGGGAATCGTCATCAGGGACGGCGAGATCCTGGCAACCAAGACCCGCAACAGCGCCAAGAAACGGGCATGGCCCAATCTGGATACCATGGCACTGTATGAGGATGGAAGCATGAAGACCTATGTGTGCGACGCTTATACGGCGGAAGAATATCTGGCTATGGGCGCGGTTCAGGTCTTCTCGTTCGGTCCGGTTCTGATTTCGGAGGGGGAGATCAACCCCGAGGTGCTGAACCCCAAGTATTATCCGTACAACGAGCCCCGGGTCGCCATCGGAATGGTGGAGCCCTGGCATTATGTGGCGGTGGTCGTCAGGGGAAGACCCAAGAGCACCCATGCCGGCGTCCATCTGGACTGGCTGGCCCAGCTGCTCAGGGACCGGGGATGCGTGGAGGCGCTGAACCTGGACGGCGGGCAGACGGCGACCATGATGTTCAACGGAAAAATCATCGAAACCGGGGACAAGGCGCTGCGCTCCCAGGGGAGCATGATCTGTTTCGGAAAGATCGGAGAGTAAACTGATCGGGTGTCCGGGGATTGTAACATTTCCCTGAAAACATGGACAGAGCTTTGAGAAATCAATATAATGATGGTACGAATCGGATGATGGTTCGTACCATTTTGTACAGGAAGTAGAACGATAGATGAAAACTGGTTTTTGGAAGAAAGGATGCTGCCTGCTGATCGCGCTGAGCATGCTCTGGACGCAGACGATCGGGCTGGCGGA
>CAMNKK010000139.1 GCA_946542235.1 uncultured Clostridia bacterium
CATTGCCGGCCTGCAGGGGCGTCACCGTCGCCGTCCCGTCCTCCGCCACGGCCAGGGAGGCCAGTTCCCCATCCCGGCTGAGCGTCCATGTCAGGTTGCTCCGGCCGCCATAGAACAGCAGCGTATTCTCCGGTTCCGCCAGCGCCCGCACCTGCAGCGGTGCGGATTCTTCCACATAGAGCGTGGCTTCCTTTTCGCTCAGGGCAAAGGCCGTCTGCTTCGGCAGAACCAGCAGCGGCAGGCTCGCAGTGTATCCCGCCAGCTGATTATGGGCCACCACCTGCACGAGGGCGATCTCCTCCACATTGCCGGCAGCGCGGACCTGCCCGTTCTGATTCACGGTCGCGACCGCCTTATCCGCCGGGACCCATCTGCCTTCCGCGAGAGTCTTCTGCGCGTCCAGCAGGATCCATGTCTGCTTCGCCGCCGCGGCATCCATCGCGCGGACCAGCTTCTCGCCCTGCATTTCCGCCCGGATCTGCAGCGTACCGCCTGCGGCCACGGCCAGCGCGTCATCCTTCGCGGAAAGCGTGGTGATAAAGCATTCCGGCGTCACCAGCCAGTCCGGCAGGCCGGCCCGGTTCTCCGGCACCGCATAGCTGACCTGGCTGAAGACGGGCAGATATTCCTGATACTCCGGCGCGATGAAGTTCTCCTCCGCCGGCGTCTCATACTCATAATACATTTCCAGCATATTGCAGCAGTAGAAATACAGCAGGCGGACCAGCGTATCCCGGATCTGCGTTCCGTCCTGCCCGTCCGTCACCCGGCTTGTGGCCAGGAAGCAGGCGGGATGGGTTTCATCCAGCATGATCTCCTGCTTCCAGAGAAGCTCCTCCTCCGGAATCGTCTCCGTCTGTCTTTCGTACAGCGCACGGGCCATTTCCGGATCGAGGGCGAACGCCTTCTTATAGGAAGTCACCTGGGCATACACCCGGCTGTCCCCGCTCTCATTCTGGTACCCCTGCCAGTTGATCTGGCTGCCGGATCCCGCATTCTCCCCACGGTCCGCCTCCGCATATCCTTCCGGAACCGGAACCCGGAACACCACGTTCTGCACCAGGCTGACGCCCTGGGCAGCAGAGCCGGCGGCATCCTCCGCCGCAGCCCCCGCAATCGCGCCAACGAGCACCGCCAGCACCATCACCGCAGCCACTGCGAGGGCGATCACTCTCACCATGCCTTTATTCCGAATCGCTTTCATCGTTTATTTCCAACCTTCCCGTGCATCAACATACACATCAAAATTATCCCATTTATGCGCAGCTTTGTCAACTTTATGATATAATTCTGAAACAAACGGCGATTCTGAGATCCGATACGTGGAGGGAAAAGTATGACAAAGCGAATCGGCTGGGTGGATGCAGCCAAGGGCGTCTCCATCGCCCTGATGGTTATTGGGCATATGCCAGGGATTCCTTTTTTTCTGCGGGCAGTGATCTTTTCCTTTCATATGCCGCTGTTCTTTATCCTCAACGGCTATCTGCTGCAAAGCCGCAACCCGCGCACCGTGCTCTCCCGCTCCATCCGGTCTCTGCTGCTGCCTTATGTTCACTTCTGTCTGCTGATGGTCTCGCTGGACGCCCTGGGCGCTTCCACAGTTTCCGAGGCAGGGGAACGGTTCCTTCAGGGACTGAACAGCACCGTGCTGGGGATTTCCTATACCTCAACCCTTTTCACCCGTTACGGATCCGTCTGGCTGGTATGGTTCGTGATCTGCCTTTTCTTTGCGCGGAATATCTACGCGGGCGTGATCGCCCTGTGCCGAAAGCTCCCGGCGGCCGCAAAAGGCGCGGTCATCCTCTCCCTCTCCGCCGCCGGTTATCTGATCGGCCGGTACGCAGCCTTCCTGCCCTGGAGCCTGGACGTGGCCCTGTACTGTCTCTTGTTTCTGGCGGTCGGAGACATGCTCCGGCGGAAAAACATCCTGGAGCGGGTCCGGATTGGATGGTATCTGATCCCACTTGCCGTCTGGGTGCTTCTTCTGCTGTTCACGCGGACGCATATCGAGCTGGCCACCCGGCAGTACCCGTTCATTTACGGCGGCGCTATCGCCGCCATTGCCGGAAGCCTCTGCGTGATCCGGCTCGCCATGGGGACGGAACGGGTCGCACCGCTGCTTTCCCGGATCCTGGCATGGTACGGAAAAAACAGTCTGCTGATTCTGTGCATTCACTGTCTGGAGATGCGCTTTATTCCCTGGAGCAAAATCCTGCCTGACTCCATCCTGTTGCACTGGTACCTGCAGGCAGCCCTGCGGTTTTTGCTCATCACCGTTTCCGCGCTCCTGGCGGTGTGGATCCGGAAAGCATATCGACAGATGGGAGACCGGCTGGCCGCCCGGTCCTCCGGCACACTTTCCGGAAAGAACCGCCTGGCCGCACCGGATGTGGTCCGGGGAATCGGCATGCTCGCGGTGATCGCCGGTCATATGGAGATCGGATTCATCAACCGGCTGGTCTATCTGTGGCACCTTCCCGTTTTCTTTCTCGTCTCGGGATACTTTCTGAAAAAGCAGCCGGAAAGCGGCTTCCTGAAAGGAAGGGCAAAGCGGCTGCTGGTGCCATATTATCTGACGTGTCTGGTCATGTGCCTGATTTCCGCCCTCCGGGCGTTTTTCCGGCATGAGGCCATCCTGCCGGTTCTGGGGTCCTGGGCCGGCGGAACGCTGTACGCATCCGGCGGATCCCTCAGCACGCCTGTTACCGTCTCCGGCGTCGGGGCAATCTGGTTCCTGTGGGCGCTTTTCATCGCGCTCTGGGTTGTTCATTTCTTCATCGAACGAAAATACGGACTGATCTGCATCGCCGGGATCGCCGTCTCCGGCTGGGCGGTGTTTCGTTTCACCGGGATCTGGCTTCCGCTCAGCCTTTCCGCCGGAACGCTCTGCAGCATCTATGTCGCCATCGGATTCATGGCGCGTAAGCACGGCATCACGGCGGACCGCCTGCCCCTTCCGGTACTGCTCCTCCTGGGTGTCGCCGGTGCCGTGGGAGCGCAGCTTTTCAAAGGCTTCTATCTGGTTCAGAACACGATGGGAAACGGCTGGCTCGATGTGCTTTTCAGCCTGTGCGCCAGCATCCCGGTCATCGCCTGGGCGGAAAGAATCGGCCGGAGGGAGACGGTGATGCAGCGCGTTCTGCGGTTTTACGGAGCCAACAGCATGCTGATCCTGTGCCTGCATATCGTGGAGCTGAAGACCATTGGACTGGGTCACATGCTGGATCGGCTGATTCAGATGCTGCCTTTTTCCGTCAATCCGGTGCAGACGGCCGTGGCGCTGTTTCTGGCAAGGGTGGCGTTTGTTACTTTGGGTGCGGCGGTTCTGAGAAGGATTCCGCCTGTGCGGAGAATCTTTGGAGGGTAAACAAAAATGGACCTTCGCCTCTTTCAAATGAAGCGAAGGTCTTTGGCTATTGTTTTCAGTCCAGCGTTTTGACCAGTTTGCTTTCCGCCAGGATGCCGCCCTGGCAGACGCCCTTCAGCACGACCGTTTTGCCGATGGCCGGCATCGTGTCCTCCGTTGTGTAGGGCATCTGCCAGCTGCCGTCATAGTAGGGATCCTGCAGGGTATCCCCACCGGCAATCCGCCCGTAGGCAAAGAATGTTTTCCCCTCGAAGGCGTCGGAGCGGGACATGATGTTTCCCAGCTGCACGCGCTCCAGCGTGTCGCTCATGGTCAGCATATTCAGATCCGCCTG
>CAMNKK010000140.1 GCA_946542235.1 uncultured Clostridia bacterium
TCGTGATCCGAAAGGGGCAGCGGAAGCAGTGGATTCAGGCGGGTGCCGTTTTCGCTGCGGCGTTTCTGATTCCCTTCCTGCTGCTGCGGCTGACGGTTTTTGCCGGGGTGCCGTATTCCTATTCGGTCCAGGTTTCCGAATCCGGCCTGGGTTCGCCGGACCGGTGGGCGTATATGCTCAGGGTTACGGTCTCCCTGCTGCTTTTCTTCATGCTGTCGGTGCTGTTCTTTCCCGTACTGACGGGATTGAAGAACGGCCGGGCGGAGAAGACCCGGCCGCTGGCGATCTTTACGGGTCTCTATGCCGTGCTGACCGCGCTGGGAATTGCTTTCGCGATCTGCCTGCCGGAGGAATACGGCCGGGGCGACCTGCGGATTCACCTGCGATACTTCATGGGTGTCGCCTTCCCGGTGATCGTGCTGTATCTGTCCGGAGAAGATCGGGAACGGACAACGTGGCGTGCGCGCCTGCGCTCCCCCCGGACGGCGGGCGCGCTGCTTTTCGGCGTGGCTGTAATTCTGCTGCATATGCCGGTCCGAACGGGGAGCCTGGTGGATGCGCCGTCCCTCGAGGCGCTGGTGCAGCTGCTTCCGGCGGAGAGCGTGACGCCGGACATGGTGCTGCTGGCGGCATCGGTCGCTTTGCTGGCTGTATGGATCATCTGGGGAGAAAGGATTTTCACGGTGTGTCTCGCGGTTGGGCTGCTGGCCGGTCAGGTGCTGAACGGAGCTTTTTTCGTTGCCCGGGCCAGAAAAGTGGAGCGACCCGCCGCGGCCGCGGAGGCAGTGCGGCTGGACCGCTTCATGGATCAGCTGGATGGCAATATTCTGGTGGTCAAGCAGGGGCTGTATATGACGGAGGAACGGACCCTGGATACCTATTCCAATGATGACTATTACGCGATCGAAACCGAAGACCTGACCGCGCTCGCCTGGGCGCAGAAGCAGCCCGGATGGATCGACCTGCGAAACACCGGGCTGAAATCGGTCTACTGGGCCTTCACGGCAGCGGATACATATACGGTGGAACGGATTGATTATATCGTCACGGAGGATCCCGGCCTGATTCCGACGGAAAGCGGGAATGAAAACATCACGCCGGACGGGCTGGGTGCATGGCGCGTATATCGGGCGAAGGATCCGGAAATGATCCGGATTTTTGACCGGAAGCCGTATCAGATGGGCGAACGGATTTCCTTTCAGGCGGAAACGGAATCCTTCTCCAGGTATGCCCGAATCGGGTTTTCAACGGCGGAAAGCGGCTTTACCTGGACGAACGGAAAATATGCGGATATGATTCTGAATCTGGAAGAGGCGGCGCCGGAAGAGATGACGGTGACCATGGGCGTGGCCATGACCATCGGGCCGCAGCGCGTCGCGATCCGGATGAATGGCATCACTGCGTGGGAAGGAGTCGTGGAAGGCGGGGGCGAGGTGGTTTTCGCGGTGCCCCGGGAGGCGGTGACAGCTGATCCGGACCGGATCCGGATCGAGATGGATCTGCCGGATGCCACGCTGCCCGGGAACGGAGACCCCCGTCAGCTTGCGCTCGCGGTGCAGTATATTGTTCTGGATGGCGCGCCGGGGACCTGATCAAGGCGGATGGATCCCGTGTACGGATCAGTTCTCCTGCCGGAGATCCGTCCGCTGTGCCGGGAGCGGCTTTCCGCCGCGGCTGCCCATGGCGGAGATGATTCCGCAGAAGATCATCATCAGCGGCAGCAGCGGCCAGGGATAGGTGAGCCTTGTCAGACATTCCACCATTTCCCCGGCGATGATCATCACGATCGGTGCCGGCAGCAGCCTGGGCCAGAGCGGCAGTTCGCTGCTGCTGACGGTCCGGATCGCGCAGACGGCAATATGAATGAAGAAGCCGAGCATCAGGAGCAGCCCCGGAATACCGCTGACCAGAACCAGCTGCAGCGGCATGCAGTGGCTGTGGCCGGCGGCGAAAGCCGTTTCCGGCTGCGCATTGGGCCCGTTCATCGGATAGAAAATGGAAGCACCTGTCAGCAGTGTGATCGGGTTCCGCCGGATATACCGGATCACGTTCGCCCAGGTCTTGGGCCGGTTGGTCAGGATATCCCCGCCGGAGTAGCCGCGGTTGGAAACGGTGATCACCTCGTCTTCCTGTCCTTCCGTGCCTTCCGCCGGCGCCTCCGCGCGGGCGGCGGTGATCAGACCGGCGGAACGGACGGAGGAAGCCCTGATCCGGTTGAACAGGCTGATGGTTTTTCCCGCGGCGAACGTGAGCACGACGATGGTGGCCAGCATTCCAGCGATGGCGACCGCCCAGGCGCCCACGGTCCGCCGCCTTTCCTTTGCCCGGTCAGAACGGGGACGGTCCCGGGTGATGAAAGCCCGGAGGATGGCGGCGAAAACGATCATGCCGATGCCGACGCCGGTCATGATATGGCCGGTTCGGGCATCGGTCAGGCACATGGCCAGGAAAACGGGCAGGGAAGCCAGAATGTACAGGATCTTTGCCGCTTTTCTCCGGCAGATGAGCGCGGCACAGAGGATGATCACCGTGCTGACGCTCAGCAGCCCGCCGCCGATGGTGGCATAAACCGGGGTGTAAAGACGGATGTCGCCGGTGATGTGCTCCGCGTTATACAGCAGCAGGTGATAGTCTCCCCCGCCGAGCGTTCCGGCCAGGCCCCAGTATCCGCCGCCGCCGATGGTCCAGACCAGCCGGCCGGTCCAGGCCGCATAGACCGAAATCAGGCTGTGGGCGACGATGCCGACGGTCCACAGCCCCAGGAGGATCTGCAGAAAGCGGAGCCATTGGTCCTTCCGCAGCACCCGGCCGACAGCATAGCATCCCCCGAAGCACCAGATGGCGTTCAGCAGGGATTCGCTGACGCTGTCCTCGAAGATGCGGCCAGGTTCATCCAGCACCAGGCGCAGAAGGATCAGAACCTGGAAGGCGGTCAGGAACAGGAAGCCCCGATCCTTCCATATTTTTCCACGGATGAAGCCGATGCCGGCCGCCGCGAGGCGGATGCACCAGAGCCATGCCTGCGGGCCGAAGGGCTCAGCATAAAAGAACAGCCGCAGGATATATTCTGCAATCAGTGTGCAGATCAGACCTCCGTACAGGATATGAATCCCTCCATCCCAGTGTTATTCAGCAACTGACAGCTGCAGTGAGGTAAAAGCAACGGACAGGAGACGTTCGTCTCCGCCGCCGGGCTTCTGTGCGTCGGGAAAAGTGAAAGAGAGCGTGAGCCTTCCCCGGTCATCCATGGCGGAGATGGGAACGGTCAGCGCCAGCATGTTTTCCGGGGGAAGCGCATCTTCCCAGATCAGGCGGTCCCCCGCCTGAATCCGGCAGCGCTGTGCGCCGAAGGTCATGGCCCAGTGCCAGATGAAATGAAGCTCTTCCACGCCGCTGGTATCCGGCGCAAAGGTGAGGGATACCTGATCCCCGGCCCAGGTAAAACCGGGCTCCTGCCCATGGAAGCCCGACAGCAGATAGCTTCCGCAGTTGGGTTCCGGGTCGTGGAAGGTGATAAAGCTTCCGGCTTCCAGCCGGATGGGATCCCTTGCGGCAATAAAGGATGGATTCAGCGCGTCCAGCATTCGCCCGGCGGTGAAATCTTCCGGCGTGATATCCGTAAACCGGTTTTCAACCAGCATATCCGCGGTG
>CAMNKK010000141.1 GCA_946542235.1 uncultured Clostridia bacterium
TGTTCCTTGTAGGAAAAGAGAACATGGGATATAATGGGCTGGAGCTGAAATATGCAGCCTGTACGGCAGAATCTGTATTTTGATTTTCAGAAATCAGGAGGGAATCTTCAGATGAGACGCAGGATCTTCGCCATGACGCTCGTATGCTGTCTGTTTGCCGCCGTGTTTTGCGCCGCTGCTGCTGAGGAGGAAGTGATGACCCAGTCCTTGATTGAACGGATTGTTGTATCCTATGCCGCGGAAGGAACCAGGGACGAGGAAGCCCTGACCGTCCTGAGCTCCGCTGATCCGTCTCTCGGGGAAAAGTGGGGGCGCATACTGGACCTTTGGGAGGCTCCGGTCACTGTGAATGATTCCCTTCCGGATTCGCTGATGTCAGATGATTCCCTTTGTCTGGTTGCGCTGGGTTTTCAGCTGAACCCGGACGGGACGATGCGGGACGAGCTGATTGAACGCCTGAAGGTACTGCTCAGGGCATCAGAGCAATACCCGAACGCGCTCATCGTCTGCACAGGCGGAGGCACCGCCGCGGACGAACCGTCTGCCACAGAGGCCGGCCGGATGGCGGAATGGCTGGTGGCGCAGGGGGTTGATTCCGACCGGGTGATTGTCGAGGACCATTCCCTGACAACCGCCCAGAATGCCATCTACACCTTTGACATTCTGGAAGAGCGGTATCCGCAGATCAGGCAGATCGCCATCATCTCCAGCGATTATCATATTGCCACCGGAACCCTGCTCTTTGGGGCAGAAGCGATTCTGCGGGACAGTGCGGTGGAAATCTGCAGCAACGCCGCCTGGCATGCGCCCAGCGGCACACTCTCCGCCATGTTCCAGGCCGGAGCGCTGCTCGAACTGGCCGGGGATGTGGAAACAGCCTTTTCGATCTATTATGAAACCTATGATATTCACGAACTGCCTCCGCTGCACAAGGATTCATGACAGCAGGATGAAAAAAGCGCTTCTGTTTCTGCGATACCCTGCTGAATGGATCCCGGTATCGGCCCGGGGCAGCAGTGATCACGGAGATTCAGAAGACCGCAGGACAAAGAGGAGGATACTGGCCAGATGCTGTATATCATGCGGCACGGCCGTACAGACTGGAATGTGCGGCATAAGCTTCAGGGACGGACGGATATTCCGCTGAATGAAGAAGGCCGCCGGATGGCGGAGAAGGCAGCGGAGGAATACAGGCTGGTGCCGCTGGACATTTGCTTCTGCTCCCCGCTGATCCGGGCAAGGGAAACAGCGGAAATCGTGCTCCGCGGCCGGGATATCCCAATCCGGACTGACGACCGCCTGATGGAAATGAGCTTCGGAGAATTTGAAGGCATCGAGAACAGCTTTGACATTCCGGACTGCCCGATCAATATCGTGTTTCAGAAGCCGGAAGAATATACCTGCTCCGTCGGCGGAGCGGAAACCTTCGATGAACTGTTTGCCCGGACCGGTGAGTTTCTGCGGGAGGTCATCAATCCCTTGATGGATCAGGGAAAAAACGTGCTGATTGTCGGCCACGGCGCCATGAATCTGAGCATCATAAGCCAGATCAGGAAGCTTCCCCGCAGCGAATTCTGGACGCCGGGCATCGAAAACTGCCGGATGATCCGGCTGATCTGAAGGAGGCAAGGAGACAGGGGACGGTTCTCTGTCTCCTCCTTGACGGAGGTGAATTCAGAAGAACCAATGAAAACGATCGAAAGCAAATATCGTAAGCGCAGAAAGCTGCTGCTTCTTTTACCCGTGTTTGTGATTGCCGTATTGTGCATGGCATTTCTGGTTTATGCGGAGCAGTACTACCATGCAGATGAATCAGCCCGTGACGCGTTGAAATCCGACGGTTCCGTCACAGTTCAACAAACTGAGTACGGCTGGCTTTTCGATGGCCCTTCCGGGACGGCTGCGCTCATCTTCTATCCCGGGGGCAAAGTAGAGGAAACCGCATACGCCCCGCTGCTTCATCGCATTGCCGAACAGGGAATGGATGTCTGTCTTGTCCAGATGCCATTCCGCCTGGCGGTTTTTGGCGCGAACAGGGCGGCTCAGGTGATGGAACAGCATAATTACGCCCGCTGGTATATCGGCGGGCATTCGCTCGGGGGCGCCATGGCTGCCAGCTATGCCGCAGCACACGGTGAACAGTTTTCAGGCGTATTCATGCTTGCTGCATATCCGACGAAGCCTCTGGATGAAAACACCCGGGCTGTCATCATCTACGGATCGGAGGACGGTGTCCTCAACCGGGCCAGAATGGAAGAGGCTAAGCAGTATCTGCCGGATCACAGCGAGATCTGTGTGATCGAAGGCGGAAATCACGCGCAGTTCGGAAACTACGGGATACAAGCCGGCGACGGTGAGGCCGGGATCCCTGCAGAAGAGCAGCAGCGCAGAACGGTTGAGCTGATCATAGGGGAACAATAGGGAGCGAAAAGGGCCTTCCCTGCCGTTCCCTCATATTCAAGGAGGAGGAGAAACATGCAGTACAGGCGTCTCGGGAAAACAAATCTTTCCGTCAGTGAGGTTGGCTTTGGCGGGGAATGGCTGGAGAGACATGAGGAAAGTGAGTCCATTGCCCTGCTGAAATATGCTCACAGCAAGGGAATCAATATTGTGGACTGCTGGATGCCGGACCCGAAGTCACGGGATATTATCGGACAGGCCATCCAGGAGGATCGGGCCGGCTGGATCGTTCAGGGGCATGTCGGATCGACCTGGCAGAACGGGCAGTATACCCGCACCAGAGATGTCGAACAGTGCCGGATTGCTTTTGAGGACCTGCTGAAGCGGCTGAGGACGGATTATGTGGATCTGGGCATGATTCACTATGTGGATCTGGAAAGCGACTGGCAGATTGTTTCCCGGCCCGGGCCCTTTCTGAATTATGTCATGGAACTGAAGGAACAGGGGATCATCCGTCATATCGGTCTGTCCACGCATAATCCGGTCATCGCCCGGAAGGCAGCCGAAAGCGGCCTGGTCGAGATGATCCTGTTCAGCGTGAATCCGGCCTTTGACCTGATGCCTCCGACCGAGGATCTCGATGATTATCTGATGGACCGGTATGCGGAGGATCTGAACGGCATTGATCCGGTTCGGACGGAGATGTACCGGGTATGCGAACAGCAGGATGTGGGAATCACCTGCATGAAACCGTTCGCGGGCGGACGGCTGTTTGACGCGGAACGTTCTCCCTTTGGGGTGGCGCTGACGGCAGTTCAGTGCATTCATTATGCGCTGACAAAGCCCGCGGTGGCCTCCGTGCTGTGCGGGTATGATACGCCGGAGCAGGTGGACGCGGCTGTGGCCTATGAAACAGCGGCGGACCAGGAGAAGGACTATGCCAGCGTGCTGGCTCACGCGCCGAAGCATACCTTCTCCGGCGGAGAATGCACCTACTGCGGTCACTGCAAACCTTGCCCCGTGGACATTGATATCGCCATGGTCAACAAGCTTTATGACCTGGCGGTCATGCAGCCGGAGGTGCCGGCGTCCCTGAGACAGCATTATCTGTCTCTGGAGCATCTGGCGGATGAGTGCATCGGATGCCGGGGCTGCGAAAGCCGCTGCCCCTTTGGGGTGAAGGTCGCGGAGAGGATGGTCCGGACAGCGGAACTGTTCGGGAAAAGAGAACGGTA
>CAMNKK010000142.1 GCA_946542235.1 uncultured Clostridia bacterium
GGGCGATCGGAAAGCCCCCCGATCACACTGCGTCTGCCGGCATCTCCGGCTTATCTCCCAGATATTCCACCATCTGCGCGTCCGTCAGGTCAAAGGCGTTCTGCACCATTTCCCACAGGTACGTCGGGCGCTTCCGGCATACGTTCCGCAGCCGTTCCACCCGTTTCTCCCAGTAGCGGTAAGCGCCGTCCACTGATTTGGGCACCTCGGAAAGCACCATCTGGTCGTTTTCCTCGCCCCAGCGGGCCCAGTGCAGCTCCATCTCCGGAGTAATCAGCTCCACCAGCGGCTCCAGGATCTCCAGCATCTTCCTGGTCGTCAGGAACTGGAATACATCCCCCAGCTTCCGCAGGAATTTGTCCTTATATTCCGGCACGCTCAGCAGCTTTCGGAAAATCGTGTTGTCGATGTTCTGCTGGCCCATGCCCTTGGCCTTGGTATAGCTCTTCGGGCTGTCGAAGTTGGACATGAAGAGCCCGTAGTCCGCGTCATACCAGATCCATTTCCATTTTCCGTCCGTCCCCTTCAGCCGGTAGAACCGGGTGTTACCGATGTCGCTGTTTCCGACGAACATTTCCAGCGCCAGATATTCGAAGAGGTTGTCCACATCCACGTTGTCCAGGATATACTGCAGGTCTTCCGCGTTCTTCGCGGGATCCCCGTCTTTAATCTTCCTGACCATCGCCTTGTATTCCTTGTTGCTGCCGTATTTCACGGAGCCGCTGGCCTGCAGGATGTCAAAGCTGTCCGCCGCGTCGAATCCAAGCCCTTCATGCTGGGCCACAAAGAATTTGTCCACCCGCTCGCGCAGGTTCATATGTCCCCAGTAGACACCGTTCAGGTACACCGCCACCGGGCGCCAGGCCTGATGAATCACCGTCGCGCCGTATGCATCCAGCAGCCGGCTTTCAAATCCGTCCTGCAGCCGGGTCCACATGGAATCGTTTCCGCTGTTTCTCAGCACGAAGCTCTTATACTCGGTATATTCCCGGTCAGGGAACAGCGCCGCGGCAAAGGTCTTCGATCCGTACAGGCTCTTGGCCCGGAATTTCATGCTCTTCTGGGGCATATCCAGGCTGTAGTCTCCCATCAGGCTGAACTGGGCTCCCTGATTCAGAATCTGGGTTCCGTCCGTGTCATACATTTCCACATGAACCGGGAATCGGGCGCCGCTGTTCTTGACAGCACGGTAGGTGGAGTTCTTGAAGGGCAGCTTGCCCGGCGCTTCCTTCAGAATGTTTCCCTCCGCCAGCATGCCCGTCACCGGATCCCACAGATTGGTCGGATCCGTCGCCAGGGAGAAGACCGGCAGCGTGTGGTAGGTATTGATCAGCCAGGTTCCGGTGATAATATCGCTGCCCTTTATGTTCGGATCCGGCGAGAACGCCCTGGCCCGCAGCAGGGTGGTAAAGTTCATTTCCAGCCGTTCCCCGTTGTAGGGCTTGGAGGAGGTTGTCGGGTCGGATCCGTCGGTGGTGTAATACACCTGGCAGCCTTCCGGAATGGTGATTTCCGCGTACACCGTGGAGAAGTACATTCCCGGATTCACCGTAAAGGCCGGTTCGGGCGCATATCCCGTAAATCCCTGTCCGTTCGCCTGGAAGGGGGTTGGCGTGTCATAATAAAAAAAGCCAGACATCCCCTGAGTCCGGCCGTAGGAAATATCGGTCCGCTGAACCGGCAGGATCATCTTGTCCAGGATCCGTCCCTGCGGGTCCGTCAGCGCCAGTGTCTCGCAGGCCGTCCGGTTGATCTTGAAGCTGGCATGCAGCACGCCGGTGTCCGTGGAGCCTCTGGTTCCGTCGCACAGCACAATCCTGTATTCCCCGGGGCCGATCAGCGTTCCCTGCGGAAACTGCCATTTCCTTCCCCGGGTCAGCCGGTCGCTCAGGCCGTATCCGGAAAGGTCCACGCTCTGGCTGGAGGAGTTGTAAATCTCGATCCAGTCGGTGTTCCCGGCACTGGGATAGGAGGTAACCGCGTCGTTGGAAGCCAGCACCTCGCTGATATACACGCCGCTCCTGTTCAGGGCCCGCAGGTGGGTATCCATCTGGTTGAATCCCTGCTGGTTGTTGGGCAGCCCCGGCGTCGCCGTCTGGAAAACCTGCATGTTCCCCTGCTCATTCCGCCCGTAGCTGCAGTCCTCCGCCAGATTGTCAATCATGACCCGGTCCACCACATGGCCCCGGCTGTCCGCCAGGATGATGGTTTCCTTCTCCGCGGAGAGGCGGAAATTGGTGTGCGGCACGCCGGTGGCGGCTTCCACCTTGTCCTTTCCGGAGCAGAACACCACGTAGTAGCCGTTGGCCGGAATGCTCGCGCCCTTGGGGAAGCGCCATTTCAGCGGCCTGCCCTCGTTGTCGCTCAGGGCGTAGCTGTCCAGGCTGACCGTCGCGTTGGTCCTGTTGTAGATCTCAATCCAGTCGCTCAGCTCGTCATCCTCGTCCCGCAGCCCCGTCAGCGGATCCGCCATCACTTCGTTGATGATCAGCGAATCGCCGGAAACCATGGTGCTCTCCCGGTACGCCTGATGTCCCTCCGGCGTGTTGGGATAGCCCGGGCTGAAATAGGCCACCGACTGGAATCCGCTGTCCGTCAGGGCCCAGCTCTCGTCCGTGGCGAGAATGGGATATCTGCAGCTGTCAATCAGATAGGCGTTGGGGTCATACAGATAGACCATCTCGCCGACGCTGGACAGCTTGAATTTGGCATGGAAGGGGCTTCCGGGAACGGACTGGTTTGTGTTTGAGCAGAAAACGATAACCCGGCCGTCCGCCGGCAGGATCACATCCGGGAACAGAAAGCGGATGCTGTCGCTCCGGTCGCTCAGGCCGAGGCCCTTCAGGCTGATCTCGTTTTCCGTGCTGTTCCAGAGCTCAATCCAGTCCGGATATTCGCCGTTTTCATCCGTCACCGCGCTGTGGTTGGAGGGCATGATCTCGCTGATCACCAGACCCTCATACCGGGACACCAGCCGCTCGCCTTCGGCGGTCGAGCCTCCGTCCTCCGACGCGATGGTATAGGAGGCGCGCTGCAGCGGATCCTTGGGGGTCACGATGACCAGCAGCGCAATCACGGCAATAAAGGCCGCCAGCAGCACGAAATTCATCCGCTGCCTGCGCCGGCGCAGCTTCGTCGCCCGGGAAGCGGACCTGCGTCCGTGAATCCCGTTTCCGGTGTTTCCGTCCATCCGCTTCCCTCCTCTCCGCGGCAATCAAATCAACGGCTATTCTACCACAGTTTCCAGCCCGGCGCAAGCTTCATCCCAAAGCCCTTCTGCGGGAAGCCTGAAAGCATTGCTGTCTGCATGGAACGCGGACCGCCCGGTCGGTATTTGCGTCCGCCATGATTCCGCCGCGCAGCGGGCGCGGTGAACTGCAGCTGAAAAAAACCGGCTCCCTTTCGGGAGCCGGTCACCTTGGTCATCGAATTCTTACCCCTGAGCAGCCATCTTCTTGTAGCTTTCTCTCCGAACCTTCGCGTCCTCTTCCTGCTGCACGAACAGCTTCGCGGCAGCATCCGGGAACTGCTGGGCCAGGGAGG
>CAMNKK010000143.1 GCA_946542235.1 uncultured Clostridia bacterium
GCGCCCGGCAGCGCTCCGGCGGACAGCAGCACGGAAAAGGGAAATCAGCCTCCGGGACAGACGCCGGCGACGGCGGTTCCGCCGGCCGTGACCGCGCCGCCGAAAGCGGAGCCGACCCAGGTGCCCACGGCGGTTCCCGGAAAGACGGAAAAAGAGACTCCGAAAGAGAATACGGGCGGGAATGAACTTCCGCCTGCGGCGAAGAACACCGAACCTGCTCCGAACCAGGTGACCTCCGCTCCGACGGCGACGCCCACCCCGGTGCCGACAAACGTGCCGACCCGGGTTCCGGAAGCGTCCACCCCGGTGCCGACAAACGTGCCGACCCGGGCTCCGGAAGCGTCCACGCCGGCGCCGACAGAGGTGCCGACCCGGGTTCCGGAGGCTTCCACGCCGGTTCCGACGAAAGTGCCTGCTCCTGTCACCGCGCCGCCTCCCACGGCAGCGCCATCCCCGGTTCCGACGGCCATTCCGACGATCGGCCCGGCTTCTGATCCGGCTTCCGACGCGGCGAATACGGCCGCGCCCGGCATGCCGACAGCGCTGCCGGATCTGCCCAAAGCGGCGGAGGAAGCGGATGCCGCCGCCCGGAAAGAAGCGGAAGGAACCGCGGAGAAATCGGGAACGGAGAGCGATCAGCCATCTTCGGGCGGCTCCTCCTCCTGGACTCCGCGAAGGCGGAATCTGGCGCTGTATCCGTTTTTCTCGGAACGCTTTCCCTGGCGGAGGCTTCGGATGACGCCGGAGAAGGGAATCATTGTCCGGCCCGCGGGAAAGCTGGTCTGGCCGATGCCCCAGGGATCCTCCCCGCTGAAGAACCTGCTGGGCGAGTAGCCTGAGCGCGCAGGGAGAACAGAACATCGAAAAAAAGTGCCTCGGAACCATTGCAATGGTCCGGGGCACTTTTCATATTCTGCTTCGGGGACGGTATCGCTTTCCGGAGACCCTTCTCCTTAACCGGGGGACTGGCTCAGGAAGCGCTTCAGGAATTCCCGGGTGCGGGCGTCCTGCGGGTTGGTCAGCACCTGGGAGGGCGGCCCTTCCTCCACGATGACGCCGTCGGCCATGTAGACCACCTGGGTGCTGACATCCCGGGCGAAGCCCATCTCATGGGTGACCACCAGCATGGTCATTTTCTCCGCGGCCAGGCTTTTCATGACGTCCAGCACCTCGCCCACCATTTCGGGATCCAGCGCGGAGGTCGGCTCGTCAAAAAGGAGCACCTCCGGTTCCATGGCCAGCGCCCTGGCGATGGCAACCCGCTGCTTCTGGCCGCCGGAGATCTGCCCGGGGCGGGCGTTGATATAGGGAAGCATGCCCACCTTGTTCAGGTAATAAAGCGCCCTGTCCCGGGCTTCGCCCCTGGGGGCCTTGTTGACCTTCCGCTGGCCGATCATGCAGTTTTCCAGCACGGTCAGGTTATTGAACAGGTTGAAGCTCTGGAACACCATGCCCACCCTTGCCCGGTAGGCGCTCTGATTCAGCTTGCCGTCGGTGACGCTTTGCCCGTGGAAAAGAATTTCTCCGGTGGTCAGGGTTTCCAGCAGGTTGATGCAGCGAAGCAGGGTGCTTTTCCCGCTTCCGCTGGCGCCGATGATGGAGGTGACGTCCCCCTTGTTCACGGTGAAATCCACGTCCTTCAGCACCGCGTGGGTGCCGAAGGTTTTGGAGAGATGACGGATTTCCAGAATGGTTTCGCTCATGCCTGATTCCCTCCCTGATAATCCCGGTTCTTTTCCTCGTAGGGCGCGGAGCCGGAATACTGATAGGTGCCTGCCGTCAGCACCAGCTGATCCTCGCTGACCAGCTCATAATTGCCGGGGCCGGAGAGCTTCTTTTCCAGCCTGCGCAGGAGGAAGCTGGCCAGCAGCGTCAGGAACAGATATCCGCCCATCTCCAGGAAGGCGGAGGGGAAGTACTTGAAAACGGCGCCGCTGACCATCTTGTGGACGGCGAAGAAATCCTGGAAGCCGATGATGAACATCACGGAGGTGTCCTTGACGTTGATGATATAGTTGTTGCCGATCTGGGGCATAATGTTGCGGAGCGTCTGGGGGAGGACGATATACAGCATGGTCTGGAAATGGTTCATTCCGATGGCCTTCGCGCCCTCAAACTGGCCGGGATCAATGCTCATGATGCCGCCCCGGACGGATTCGGCCATATAGGCGCCGGTATTGATGGAAACCACCAGAATGCTGACGGTCCAGATGTCCTTGAAGGAGACGCCGAAGAAATACGGCATCCCGTAATAGATGAACACAGCCTGCAGAATCATGGGCGTTCCGCGGAAAACCTCCACATAGGCCCGGATGATTCCCCGGAGCAGCTTCAGGAAGAAGCGCTTGGGCCAGGGATCTCCCGGCGCGAAGGGAATCGTCTGCAGAATACCGCAGATGAAGCCGATGATGCAGCCGATCAGGGTGGCCACCGTGGCCAGAATCAGCGTATTTCCGATGCCCGTCAGATAGACTGTGCCGTATTTTGCCCAGATGGATCCAATATCCGAAAATAGCTGTGTCAGCATGCTTTTCCTCCTCGGTTCCGGCGCCGGAGGAAGGGTCCTCCGACGGACACGATGCCGGAAACAGAAAACTGTTTAAAGAAGGCCCGCCGGAAAGCGCTCCGGCGGGCAAAATAACAGGGCCGATTATTCGCTCAGGGGCTGGACGGCAATCGCCTGCGCCATCATGGCATTGAAATCATCCGCCGTCTTCTCCTTCAGGAAGGCGTTCATGGCCTCCAGAAGAACCGTGTTGCCCTTCTGAATGGAGATGCCGATGTTGATGTCCTCGTCGGAAACCTGGAAATCATCCCCGGAGCCCGCGAAGTCCAGCAGCTTCAGATCGGGATAGGCGATCAGCGCGCCCTGGGCGGTGGGCATATCGGTGCAGACAAAATCCACCGTGCCGCTCTCCACCGCCATCAGCATGGCGGGGGCGGATTCCGCCGGAGGAATGATGCTGGCGCCCTTGACCTGGGGCAGGCAGGTATCATACCAGATGGTGCCGCTCTGGCTGGTGGCGGAGCCCTTCAGCTCGCTGATGCCCCTGGCGGCCGCGTTGGGATTGCCTTCCTTCGTGAGGCAGACGATGGTGGCATACAGGTAGGGACCGGCAAAGTCCACGGCTTCCATCCGCTCCGCCGTCATGCTCTGGCCCGCGATGACCGCGTCCACGATGCCGCTCTGCACCGCGGGAATCAGGCTGTCCCAGTCCAGCT
>CAMNKK010000144.1 GCA_946542235.1 uncultured Clostridia bacterium
CCGGTACCGCCTTTGAGATAGCGGCACCGGAATTAGCTGATGACTGATAAGCGCTATGCAAGCATCTCGTGCTCTGCTACATACTTGACCATGTAATCGTCAATGATCCGTTTCTGCTGCTGGAAGCTGTACATCAGGCTTTTCTCGCAGATCCGGTTGATCATACGGGGGATCCCCGTTGTTACCTTGAAAACTTCATCCAGTGCTTTATCACTGAAGATATCCCTGCTGCATCCGGCGTATGACAGGTGGGACTTTATGTACTGCTCTGTTTCCGACCGGTCAAGATGCGGAAGGACACAGTTGATATCGATCCTCTGGCGGATCGCAGCATACCTCTGGAGCCTCAGCTTGTTTTCCCAGAGTTCTGTCTGTCCGGCAAGCACCAGCGCCATCGGGCTCATGGAATCGAACCGGTAGTTCAGAAGGAAGCGGAATTCCTCCAGCATCTCTTTTTCCAGAAGGTGTGCTTCATCCAGGATGCATACGACGTATTTATGCTGGATTCCGCGGACGATCTCGATCTCCTTCTGGAGCTGACGCTTGGCATCACCCCGGTAGAAGCGGGCTTCCAGACCCAGCTGATCGAGGCATCCCCGGTAGAACCACCTCGGCGTCAGTTTAGAATCCGAAAGATACAGAAGGATGTATTTCTCCTTAGGCAGGCTGGATGCGAATTTCCGGATCAGGGTGGACTTTCCGCAGCCGGCGTCCGCTGTTACGACCGCAAAAAGCTGACGGTCCGCCACATACGCGAGACGCCCCAGCGCGTCCCTCATAGCAGGCGATTCATACAGGGCTTCCGGCGGCACATCCCGCGTGAATGGCGTGTGTGTCATCTCAAAGAACTGCTCATACATTGCCGTCCGCCTCCTTCCTGTATTCCCCGAAGGAGATCGCGTTCGTGTTGTGGATACGCTTTCTGTCGTGCACCTTCTGCAGGCCCTGCAGGAAGCGGGAACATTCCACCTCTTCCGGAAGCATGCTCTGCGGCAGCTCCGGTTTGGGATCAGAGAATTCCCCGATCGTAAGCGGCTTTGCGAGGAAAGGCTTTGTGCCGGGATAGCTTACGGTGACCGTCTCCGAAGCCATTGGATCCCAGGAGATCTCCACGGTGGCGCCGATCAGTGCGGAACTGACTTCGTACTTCCGGCCTTCGAAGCTGATACAGGCGCCTTTGTCTACCTCACGGGTATCATGGTGCAGGAATGCCTGCCCTACGATACCGGCATCCAGATATTTCAGCGGACGGGAATCGCGGTTGAACTCCTGCCGGGGCGTGATGCCCTCTGCCGGAACATCGATCCCCTGACTTTTGTAGTATTCCCGGATGCCCTCATGGGGCTTGTCGTGGTAATAGTCCTCGACAAACAGTGTCCACCAGTGACGGGCTTCCTCAAGAGTCCTTACCTTCTGGGCGCGGCATTCGTTGATATAGCTGTTGATCAGGCGGTTATAGACCTCGATCTTTCCTTTGCTCTGGCCGGAATACGGCTTTGCCCGAAGGTGCCGGATCCCAAGCCTTGAGAGCGCGTCGACCAGCTCTTTGGAGATGAACTGGCTCCCATTGTCGACATACGTGGCATCAAAAGCGCCAAAGGAAAGGATCGCGCGGCGGTATACATCTTCGACGATCGCGGCTTCCTGATTATCATAGACACCGCTCCCGAGGATCATCTTCGAATGATCATCTATGATCGAACATATGTAACACTGTGTCATTTTTCCATTCGGGCCGACAGGAAGTTTCATGACGTACTTGATATCCGCCTGTGCGAGCTGCATCCGATGTGCTTTGCAGAAACGCCTTGAAGAGCTCTTTCTGGCTTCAGTATATTTCTTCATCTGCTTCTTACCGAAACCAGCATCATAGAGGTACCTCTGCAGAGTGGAACGCTTCAGGATGCCCGGCGCGACAAGTCCCTCCATCTCCAGGATCAGGATGATCTGGGAAACAGAACGGGTGGGTACCTCACGCTTAAGCTGGATCGCTTCCCCGATCAGTTCATCGAAGTTTTCCGGCAGCGCAAAGGATCGTCTCTGTTCCCTGTTCATGGGTTTAAGCCCGGCAAAGCCGTCTGAACGATAAGCCGCTTCATAACGGTAAAGACTCCTGGTCGTCAGGCTGTTGTTCTCTGCGATCTCCTTCCGGATCTGCAGACGTTTTGCGGGATCCAGCGATTCATCGAGGAGCGGCGAAATCAGGCGGAACCGGCGGAGCGCTTCCTCCTCCTGCCACTTTTTGGTATTTTCAGTTGTATTCATGGATAAAGACCACCTCCTTTGCGGTGATCATATCCGAAATGCCCTGGTGACAGCAAAGCAAAGTCGGTAATCCATGGTTGGTCAGGCCGGGACCAGGAACCCGCCTGAATTATAAATGAAGGTATGGATGGTTTCGAGCCATCGCACCGAGGTCTGCCTGAGTTTTTCGAGCAGGGATATGCCGGAACGAAGGAGCACCTCGCTAAAACCAAGGTCCCGGCAGCCGACGGATTTGAGCATTCCGTCAATACGCAGTTCGTTTGCCATAAACCAGTGATGCCATCGTTTCATCGTATCTTCACTGGGGCGGTCTTCTGCGTCTGCATCATCCGGTCGGACGATCTCATCAAGGACGCCGGAGATCACCTCTGCCGAATAATGCTTGAACTTCACCATAAGATCCGGAAGCATGCGATGGAGTTTCCTGCACCCGGGATTATCACAACGGCATCTGGGGATCCAGAGCCATTCTGATTCTCCGCCTTCATGTCTGAGGATGCGTTTGCAGTGATCCCGATAGCAAAGATGGCCTTTTTTACAGGTCGGGCAAATATAATCACTGCCCTCAGGTAAAAATATACTTTCCCTCACGAATGTAATCTGTTAAACTAAACATGGTAGCAATACCATGAGCCTCAGAGTGCATCTTTGCGAGGGACGTCTCTGGGGCTCTCTTTCTGTCATTTTTCTTATGACAGTATAACGAGCAATCCAGAGACAGGCAAGCAGAGCTAAAAAATGTCAATTTAAGAGGTCAGCAACACCATGCTGCTTGCGCCTGCTGCAGCTTCCGCAAAAAGCAAAAAGGCAGAAACAGAAACAATAGAAACAGAGACCGAAAGCCAGGCTCCCATTGAAGAAACAGAATCTGAAAA
>CAMNKK010000145.1 GCA_946542235.1 uncultured Clostridia bacterium
TCCGCGTGCACGGCATAGCAGGTTTCCATTCGCGTCCCGCTGGCAATTCCCAGCTTGTCCCGCAGGCATTCTCCCTTTTCCCTGCAGGTGCGGATTCCTGCCGGGGCCCCGTTGTATCCGGTGGTCATGATCCGTTTGTCCCGCACAATGACGCATCCGATGCTCCTTCCTTTCCGGAAGCAGCTGGACCATTCCGCGATCGTATAGGTCATCTTCATAAATCGCTGATCCCATTTATCCATACAGTACACCCCCTGCGGCTTGATCAACCTTTCGATTGTGTGTCGGAATCAGTGGAGCGGAAAGGAACCCCATTCCGGGCTTCGGGCATTCCTCTTTCTGCCTGCCGTTTTTTATCTTATCACAATTTCTGCCTCATATCAACAGACTGTCTTCGCTCCGCGAAGAAGACTCAGGCTGTCTTCACCCCGGAAAGAGCAACAATTGGATCCGCAATTTGCTTGCCGTGGATGAACAATCCAATTGAACGGTCCCTGCACTTGTGATACAATAGCAATGTATCCGCAACAGATGAGAGGAGTGTTCAACACATGAAATCAACCAAATCAGGAGTCAGGCTGCTTTCTCTGCTGTTCAGCCTGATGCTGGCCGTTTTGTCCGTTCCGATGCCGGCTTCCGCCGAATCGCTGTACATCATTCCGGACAGTGACCAGAGGAAGCTGACCCGGGAGGAAGTCTGGACTTATCAGTACGATACCCTGCTGTACGCATTCAATGAGATCTATGCCCGCCACGGCTATAAATTCGAAACCGGCAGCCGCTGCTACAACTGGTTTACGCAGATGCCCTGGTATACGCCGAACGCCAGTGAATCTTCCACCAACCATCATGAGAGCTATTCCCAGTGCTCTGCCATTGAAAACTACAACCGGGATCTGATCGTAGATGTCCGGCGGGAGATGCGGCAGCTGGGTACGACAAATCCCGGCGGCATCGGAATGCCCACGCCGCCTGCGCAGAATGTCAATAAGCCGCGCGGCTTCAATTTTGTCAACCTCAAGAGCGGGCAGAAGCTGCCTGTCTATTCCGCGCCTTCCTCCTCTGCCTACAGGGCCAACAACGGCAAGGCCTCTGTTTCCACCAACGGCGCTGTATATGCCCTGGGCTATGAAAACGGCTGGATGCTCATGCTCTATGAAGCAAACTACGCCGGCCAGTACCGTGTCGGATATATCGAAACTTCAAGAATTAAGGGCAAGCTGCCGACGCTGGACAACCTGTCCTGGAAGTATGAACAGGTTGCGCTGAACAGCTCCGTCAGTCTGACGGATGACCCCGCGCTGACCGGCCGCTCCATTGCCTATCTGCCTGCCGGAACCACCGTCACCTATCTGACGACCATGTTCAACAGCGGAGCCTGGGACTATATTGAGACCATCGTTGATGGAAAAGTCGCCCGCGGTTTTATTCCTGACGGCGCGCTGGATTTGCTCAATGAGAGCGACACAGATGGAGAGGGCTGAAATGAATCAATATATCCTGGCCCATCGCGGAGCCTCAGCCTACGCGCCGGAAAACACCCTGGAAGCCTTTGACCTCGCCGCCAAAATGGGCGCTCATGGCATCGAGCTGGATGTTCATCTCTGCAAAAGCGGAGAAATCGTGGTCGCCCATGACGAAACCATAGAGCGGGTGTCAGACGGAGAAGGCTTTATCAGGGATCTTACCCTCAGCGAGCTGAAGGCCATGCACTTTAACCGCCTGCACCCGGAATATGCCGCCGCCCGCATCCCCACCCTTCAGGAGGTATTCCAGCTGATCAGGCCCACCGGTATGAAGATTAATGTAGAACTGAAAAACAGTCAGATCGAATACATGGATCTGGAAAGAAAGGTGATTGAGCTGGCTGCCCGGGAAGGTATGCTGGACCGCCTGATATTTTCCTCCTTTAACCATTACAGCATGATGCGGGTCAAGGAGCTTGATCCCGGCCTGTACTGCGGTCTGCTGTATGATGCCGCCATGGTCCGTCCCTGGGCCTATGCGGTGGCCCTCGGCGCGGATGCGCTGCATCCGTATTTTCGGAATATGCTTCTGCCCGGGGAATCCTGTGAGAAGGCGCATCGTGCCGGAATCCAGGTCAATCCGTGGACCGTAAATACCGAAGCAGATATCAGGGCCATACTTCAGACCGGCGCTGATTATGTCATTACGAATTATCCCGATATCGCTCTTGCCTGTCTCCAGGCTCATTCTGATCCCTGCGAAGGATAATCAGCCGACAGTATAAATCAACCCCCATGACCGTTTGCAAAGCAGGCCATGGGGGTTATTCATTATCCTTGAATTTCTTTATTCCGCGTTGAAGGTAATACTGACGGCAGCGGAAACAACCAGTTTCGCCGCCTGAACTACGGTTCCCGCTTCCGCCTCCTCGGTTTCCATTCCAATGTCAAATCCGGCAGCCTTGGAATAGATGTTTCCGATATTATTGTCGTAGCTGAAGGTACCGCCTTCTGTAATCTGTTCAATGGAAGCAAGCTTCAGTCCGGATGCCTCCGCAAGGATCTCCGCCTTCTTCCTGGCGTCCTGCACTGCTTTCTTCATCGCCTCGGCTTTGGCTTCCTCGGTGTCAGAGGCGGAGAAAGAAATGCCGTTCAGCGTATTGGCCCCCGCTGCGAAAGCGGCGTCAATCAGGCTGCCGACGCTTTCCATATCCGTCACCCGGATGGCCAGCGTAGTACTTGCGTTGTAGGCGGAAAGCTGCTCCTGATCGTTCTGGTAATCGTATATGGGATAGATATTCATGTAGTCCGTGTTGATATTCTCTTCCTTTACTCCCTTTTCGATCAGCGCCCCGCGGATGGCCGCAATGCATTCATTTACTTTCTGCTGCGCATTCAGCACGTCCTTGTCACGAGCGTTTATGCCCAGGGAAATCACCGCGGTATCCGCGCTGATACGAACTTCTCCGGAGCCGTTCACCGCAATCTTTGTTTCTGCGAAGGCTCCTGCAGCCATCAGAACCATCATCAGTGCAACCAGGCAGGCAAATATTCTTTTCATTTTCCCTCATCCTTTCTTCGACCTTTCCAAGGTCTCATCCCTTTTGACGCGGCCTGTCCGGAAAAGTTCCGTCTATTTATTTTAAAATGAAATACGGCTCACTGTTTTGCAG
>CAMNKK010000146.1 GCA_946542235.1 uncultured Clostridia bacterium
AAGATGTTCGGCGTGCGGGATCCCGCCATGGGCAGCGAGGAAGGCATCCTGCCGGCGGAAAGCAGGACGGGCATCAAGATGATGAGCGTGAACCTGCTGCTGGAGAACGATACGGATCCCGTGGTGTGGCGGGGCAGCCTGATCAGCGGCACGGTGAAGCAGTTCTGGACGGACGTGGTCTGGGGGGACGTGGACTACATGTTTGTGGACATGCCTCCGGGAACCGGGGATGTGCCGCTGACGGTGTTCCAGAGCCTGCCGGTGGACGGCATCCTGATCGTCACCAGCCCCCAGGAGCTGGTGGGCATGATCGTGGAGAAGGCCCTGAACATGGCCAAGATGATGGATATACCGGTGCTGGGGATCATTGAGAACATGAGCTGGATCGCCTGCCCGGACTGCGGAAAGAAGCTGTATCCCTTCGGGGAGAGCAAGACGGCGAAGATCGCCATGGAGCATTCCATTCCCCTGCTGGCCCAGATCCCCATGGATCCGGCCCTGGCCCGGGAGTGCGATACCGGCGTGATCGAGCTGTTCAACGAGGACTGGATGGACGGGGCGCTGGCGGCGGTGGAGAGCTGCCCGAACCGGAAGATCGGATAAGCCTTCCCCTTCGCCCCCGGCCGGCGGGCCGGGGACGGAGGGACGGGCGGCAGGGAAAGGAGGGATCGGATGGCCAGAGGAAGAAACAGGCAGAGCGATCAGCTGATCCGGTCCCGGAGCAGAAACGCGGCGGAAAACAGGCCGACCCAGGAGCAGCGGCGGGCGAGGCAGATCCGCAGCTGGATCATTCTGGTGGCGCTGGCGGTGGCGGTGCTGCTGGGCATGCGCTTTCTGCGGGGCGGAACGTCCCGGGACAGCGGAGCCACCCGGCTGCCCTGCTATGCCAACCAGAGCGTGACCCCCTTCGGGGACAGCATCCTGTATTACGACGGGGCGAGCCTGCACTGCCTTTCCTCCGCGGGCACGATCCGATGGAGCTTTCCGGCCGGCGCCGGGGCCTCCTTCTACGCGGGGCCGAAGCATATCGCCATCTGGAACGGCATGCAGATGTACCTGGTGGACCAGAACGGAAACTCCACCTACAATGAAAACATGGAGGGCGTGGTGCAGTTCGTCCGGGTGGGCGAAAGATACTGCGCCGTGACGGTGGGCGCGGACACGGAGCCGAAGCTGATCGTCAAGGACCTGCAGGGCGCCCAGGTGGACGTGGAGCAGGAGGCCTTCTCCGGGCTGCTGCTGCTGGACACCGGATTCTTCGGGGACCAGGGGGACTACCTGTGGACCCTGAGCCTGGACGTTTTCGGCACGGCGCCCAACACCATCCTGAACACCTTCCAGGTGGGCAAGATGAACACCGGGGAGGTCAGCCTGGGAGAATCGCTGGCCTACAAGGTGATCTATGAAAACGCCCGGCTGCGGGTTTTCAACACCCAGCAGTGCTACACCTATGACTACAAGTGCGTGCAGGACACCAACGCCACCATGCTGGTGTACGGATGGAAGCTGATCGACTATGAGATTCCGGACCGGGGGGCGGCGAAGATGCTGCTGGCCCCCACGAGCCAGACCGGCAGCGCCCAGACCATCACGGAGCTGCGGGTGCTGGAGGGAAGCAGCGACAAGCGCTACACCCTGCCGGACGCGTGCGTGGGCGCCTGCATATGGCGGGGAAATATCTATGCCTTCGGATCGGAATACCTGTTCCGGGCGGATATGAACAGCCAGCGGTTCTTTGTCAGCGGGATGCCGGTGCCGGAAAACACGGCCATCACGGCCTTCTACGGAATCACCTCGGACGGACGGGCCCTGGTGGCCTCCGGGGACACGGTGTATTCCCTGAGCCTGCCCCGGTAGGCGGAAGGCGGCGGGGAGAAAGAGGAGTAGGATGAAGATTTACATTGACGCCATGGGCGGGGACAACGCGCCCCAGGCGATAGTGGAAGGAACCCTGGAGGCCCTGCGGGCGGATCCGGGGCTGGAGGTTGTGCTGGGGGGCCCCGTCGGGGAGACGGAGCCGCTGCTGGCGGAGGCGGGAGACGTCCGGAGCCGGATCGAGCTGGACGACGCGCCGGAGATCATCACCAACCATGAGAGCCCGGTGATGGGCGTGCGGAAAAAGACGAACAGCGCCACCGTGAAGGGCATGCTGGCGGTGCGGGAGGGGCGCTGCGACGGATTCGTGTCCGCCGGCAGCACCGGCGCCGTGCTGGCCGGAGGCATGTTCCGGCTGGGGCGGATTCCCGGCGTGGAGCGGCCCGCCCTGGCGCCGCTGATGCCCAACGGGAAGGGGCACTTCCTGCTGATCGACTGCGGCGCCAACGTGGACTGCAAGCCGGAATACCTGGTGCAGTTCGGGCTGATGGGCGAGGCCTACATGCGGGGCGTCATGGGCATGGAGAAGCCCCGGGTCGGGCTGATCAACATCGGCGCCGAGGCGGAGAAGGGCAACGCCCTGGTGAAGGAGACCTATCCGCTGATGGAAAAGGCGCCCTACCACTTCGTGGGCAACGTGGAAGCCCGGGACATCACCGGGGACCAGGCGGACGTGCTGGTGGCCGACGGCTTCAGCGGAAACCTGGTGCTGAAATTCATGGAGGGCGTGGCCGGAACCCTGATGGGCATCATCCGCCAGGAGATGATGGCGGACCTGCGGGGGAAGGTGGCCGGACTGATCGGCAAGCCCGCCTTCCGCCGGGTGAAGAAGCTGATGGACTACACCGAGGTGGGCGGCGCGCCGCTGCTGGGGGTGCAGGGCGCGGTGGTGAAGGCCCACGGGTCCAGCAACGCCCACGCCTTTGCCTGCGCCATCGGCCAGTGCAAGAAGATGATCCGGGGCAGGGTCGTGGAGACCATCGAGGCCGGGGTGAAGGAAATCGGAAGCCCCGCGCAGCAGGGATGATCTGCGGCGGGGAAGCCCGCCGGGGACATAGAAACAACGCAAAGGAACGCAAGGAGGAACCGGAAAATGACTTTTGATACCGTGAAGGAAATGATTGCCACGCAGCTGCGGGCCGATCCGGCCACCATCACCGAGGAGACCCGGCTGGTGGAGGACCTGAAGGCCGACTCCGCCAACATCATGGTGATGATCATGGATCTGGAGGA
>CAMNKK010000147.1 GCA_946542235.1 uncultured Clostridia bacterium
GCACATGGATATCACGATCCACGGAAAGGTCACCATCAACGGGAGCATTCATCAGGGACTGCTGGACAACGGGACTTCTTTCAATGACCTGGTTTCCATTCTCCGGAAGCAGGTCCCCAGGCAGGACGGAACAGCAGCCATGGAGAGGGCAAAGCGCTGTCCCGGATCGGAACAGCTGCGGAAGAGCTACAGGATGATCGCCCGGATCCCGGTCGGAGAAGGATGCTGCGAAGTGTATGACTGCGGGTATGCGCTCTTTGACAACGGGGACCGGAAGACTGTGCTGTGGGTGCCGGAAGCAATTCATGCGGCACAGTACTACTGCCCGCTGACCTATGACGAGCGGCACAGGCAGGAATGTACGGCAGACTATGATTTCGGAGAGGATCCGGATCGCTGGGCGGTTGCCGAAGGGACAGCGTTCGAGGAGGATCGGCTGGACGCGGAACAGCTGGGGGAAATGCCCTGGTATCTGGCGGTGGTTATCGCCGGGGAAAACAGCATTGAACGGAATCTGGCCCATCCCAGGACGGCGAGGACGGTCAGCGATGCCGTCAGGATGGAAGAAAGTGAAGGAAACCGGTCCTACTGCTGGTGCTGCGGATCGTATTTTCCGAACCCGGAGGATGAATATATCCGGAAAGAAACGGAGGCGGAGCGCAGGGCCGCGATGACGGATAAGCAGTGGGAAGTTTATGAGATGTACTACGAAGATCATCTGACGCAGAGAGAGATCGCGGAGCAGCTGGGCATATCCCAGAAGGCGGTGGACTGCCGGCTGGAGGGAATCGAAAAGAAGCTGAAAAAGTTTTTCTGATGCTACTTCTGAAATCGGAAATAAAAAGACCTATAAGAAAAGCCCTGAATTTGTATTGATTTGAGAAGGAGGAACACGAATATGGCAATGGATCCGAATGTGATGGGATGGGACGATGTGCTGGAAAACGACGGGCAGGAGTTTATCATCCTGCCGGAGGGCGACTACACCTACACGGTGACCAGCTTTGAGCGCGGGCAGTTCCCCGGCGGGGCGAAGATCCCGCCCTGCCCGAAGGCGACCATTACCCTGAGTATCGAGAACGATCAGGGAGCGGCAACGGCCCGAATTGACCTGCTGCTGTACCGCACGGTTGAATGGAAGATCGCGGCCTTTTTCCGCAGCATCGGGCAGAAGAAGCACGGGGAAAAGGCTGTCATGGACTGGAACAAGGTAGTCGGAGCCAGGGGAAAGGCACACTTCAGGCCCTGGGAGTATACCCGGGACGGGAAGATCCACAAGGTGAACGATGTGGAACGCTTCATCGATTACGATCCGTCCGTGGCCATGACGCCGGTGAAGAATGTGGATGTTCCATGGGAGAATGGAGGCAACTGAGATGAACAATATTCTTTCTGCCCTGAAGTATCTCAACTGCGCTGAACTGGATCACGACGGCTGGCTGCGTGTGGGCATGGCCCTGAAAACGGAAGGGTACGATGTCAGCGTATGGGACGCGTGGAGCGCCGCGGACAGCGCCCGGTATCATCCCGGAGAGTGCGCCCGCAGGTGGCGATCCTTTCAGGGAAGCGCTTCCCCGGTAACCGGCGCGACGATCGTCAAGATGGCGCAGGATCGGGGATGGAAACCCTTCTCCGGCGCGGAAGGCGTGATGAACTGGAACGATGCGCTGGAATACGACGGGGACGGCAGCAAGCCGGATCCCCGGGAGCCTGCGCGGAAGGGAACGGAAGACCTGATTCTGTACCTGCAGACGCTGTTTAAGCCGGGGGATTACGTGGGCTATGTCACGAGCGACGTGTGGCAGAACGAGGACGGGAAATGGGTGCCGTCCAAGGGTGTGTATTACCGAACCGCGGAAGAGCTGATTGCCTCCCTGCGCCGCTATCCGGATGATATCGGGGCGACCGTGGGGGACTGGAAGCCGGAAGCAGGCGGCTGGATCCGCTTCAATGCCCTGGATGGGGAAGGCGTCCGAAACGAAAATGTGACCAGCTTCCGATTTGCCCTGGTGGAATCGGATTCGATGCCGATTGAGGAGCAGATCGCGATGTACCGGAAGCTGGAGCTGCCGATCGCGGCCCTGGTACACAGCGGGCACAAGAGCGCCCACGCGATCGTCCGCGTGGACGCGGACAGCTCCGACGAATACCAAAAAAGAGTGACCTTCCTGTATGACTTTCTGGCTTCCCACGGGATGAAGGTGGATACCCAGAACCGGAATCCCTCCCGCCTGTCCCGGATGCCCGGGGTCACCCGAAAAGGGCAGATGCAGAAGCTGCTGGGCGTGAACATCGGACGGAAGAGCTGGGCGGACTGGCTGGACTATGCGGAGGGCGTAACTGACGAACTGCCCGGGATTGTTTCGCTGAGAGATTCGGCGGCGGATCCGCCCCGCTTGCCGGAGGAGCTGATAGCGGGTGTGCTTCGCCGGGGACATAAGATGCTGATCTCCGGCAGCAGCAAGGCCGGAAAATCATTCCTGCTCATGGAGCTGTGCATCGCGCTGGCGGAGGGAGGAAAGTGGCTGGGGTTCCAGTGCAGGCAGAGCAAGGTGCTGTATGTGAATCTGGAAATCGATCCCGCGTCCTGCGTGAACCGCTTTCTTAAGATCTACAAGGCGCTGGGCGCAGCTCCGAAGCACATGAACGAAATCATGATCTGGAACCTGCGCGGGCATGCGGAACCGCTGGATCAGCTGGTGCCGAAGCTCGTCCGGCGGGTGCGGGACATGCGTCTGGATGCGATTATCATTGACCCGATCTACAAGGTGATCACGGGGGATGAAAACAGCGCTTCCGATATGGCGGCCTTCTGCAACCAGTTTGACAGGATCTGCACCGAGACGGCCTGCAGCGTGATCTACTGCCATCATCATTCCAAAGGCGCACAGGGAGCCAAGCGGCCGATGGACCGGGCCTCCGGCAGCGGGGTTTTTGCCCGGGATCCGGATGCGCAGCTGGACATGATCGAGCTGGAGCTTTCCGAAGAGGTACGGAACTGGGTGGCGGAGCGCGGGGCTTCGGCATGGCGGCTGGAGGGCAGCCTGCGGGAATTCGAAAACTTT
>CAMNKK010000148.1 GCA_946542235.1 uncultured Clostridia bacterium
GATGACCAATTCTGGCTTACTTCGAATACTTCCCGACAAGCTCCAGAATCCTTTTCCCATATCGGTTGGCCTTGTAGATGCCCATGCCGTCGATCCGGGAAAGCGCCGGGATATCCCGGGGAAGCACCCGGCAGATATCCCGCAGCGTAACATCCGGAAACAGGACGGAGGCGGCAATGTATTCCTTCGCCGAAATCTCATAGCGCAGCTGCTGCAGAGCCTGGAACAGATCCTCGGCCTGCGGGGCTGCTTTTTCAATGCGGGCCGGGGCAATCCGGCGCATGGTTACCCGCCGGTGCTCAAACAGGACCTGGCGGGAGCTCAGATTCAGCACGGGAACCCGCGGATCCCCTTCCAGCCGGTCCATGATTCCCTGGTCAAAGAGCGCGCGGATGATGCCGGAAAGCTGTTCCGCGCCCGTTTCCCGCATCAGGCCGAAGGTGGTCAGGGCAGCCGGATCCACGCCCGCCGGCGCGGGATCCGGCACCACGCCCCGCATCAGCTCCGAAATATCCTCCCAGGAGAGCCGCTGGCCCGTTCTCGCCACGCAGGAAAGGATCATCTGGGCCTCCGTCGTGATATCCGCATGCTCGCAGTCCGGCACGCAGTTGGAGCAGTTCCCGCAGTTTTCCGGCGCGTCCTCTCCGAAATAGCGAAGCAGCTCCCGCCGCAGGCACCTCCGGCTCTTCGCGTAGAAGGCCATTCGCTTCAGCCGCTCCTCATCCTTTTCCCGAACCTCCTCCTGCTGGGCAGGGGTCAGGTTCGGGTTCGGATCGCCGTGCTCAATCAGCCATCGGGCCGTCACGACGTCCTGTCCCGCATACAGCAGGATGCAGTCCGCGTCGCATCCGTCCCGGCCGGCCCGGCCCGCCTCCTGATAATAGGCCTCCAGGCTCTTGGGCATATTGTAATGGATCACATAGGACACATTGGATTTATCGATTCCCATGCCGAAGGCGTTGGTTGCCACCATCACCCGTTTCCGGTCGAACAGGAAGTCCTCCTGATTCCGGGCCCGCTCCTCCGGATCCAGTCCGGCATGATACCGGACGGCCGGGAAGCCCTCCGAAATCAGCAGATTGCAGACGGACTCCACCGCCTTCCGGGTCGCGCAGTAGACAATGCCTGACTGGCGAAACCGATCCCGCAGCAGGCCGAGCAGCGCCTGATCCCGATTCTCCGGCTGATAGACGGAGAAGGACAGATTCGGCCGGTCAAAGCCCGTAGACACGCAGACCGGGTCCCGCAGCTGCAGGTTTTCCAGAATATCCCGGCGAACCCGGGGCGTCGCGGTGGCGGTAAAGGCCCCCAGCAGGGGTCTGTCCGGCAGCTGGGCGATGAAATCGGGAATCTGCAGATAGCTGGGGCGGAAGTCCTGGCCCCACTGGGAGATGCAGTGGGCCTCATCCACCGCGACAAACGCCACCTTGATCTGGGAGCACAGCCGGAGAAAGCCCGGCGCCCGCAGCCGTTCCGGCGCCACGTACAGCAGCCGGAACTCCCCGCGCGCGGCTCCGCGGGCGGCGGCGGAATATTCCTCATCCTCCAGGGCGCTGTTCAGACAGGCGGCGGGAATGCCCCGGCTGCGCAGGGCGGCCACCTGATCCTTCATCAGAGAGATCAGCGGGGAAATCACCAGGGTAATCCCATCCAGCATCATGGCCGGAATCTGATAGCAGAGGGATTTCCCGGATCCGGTGGGCATGATGCCCAGCACGTCCCGTCCCCCCAGCAGACTGCCGATCGCCGTTTCCTGTCCCTGGCGGAAATCCTGATATCCATACAGATCGCGCAGAAGCCCCTGGGCCTTTTCCATGGGCCGAGGTTCTTCCGCGGGACCGGAATCTTTTCCTTTTTCGGGGGAAGCAGCCGCCTTCGCGCTGCTCAGCCGATAGAACCGGACAAACCGCCGCAGATCCCCTTCCTGCTCCAGATAGTGCAGCAGAATCCGCGCGCAGGCCTCGCTGTCGCTGTCCGCCTGGTGGTGATTCAGCGGGATCTGATAATAATCGCACATCTCATTCAGCTTATGCCCCCGCCCGGGCAGCAGGGAACGCCCGATCTGCACCGTGCAGAGATAGGAGACCGTGGTTTTCCAGAAAATCCCGTAATCCCCCAGGCATTTCTTCAGCACCCCCAGGTCGAACACCGCGTTATGGGCTGCCAGAATCCCGCTGTCAAAATAGGGCCGGATTTTCTCCCACAGCTCCGGGAAGGTCGGCGCGTTCCGCACCATATCCGCGCTGATGCCCGTCAGCTGGGTATTGAAATAATCAAAGGAGGCCTCCGGATTCACCAGGGAGAAGAAATGCTCCGTCACTTCCCCGTCTTCCACCACCGTGATGCCGATGGCGCTCATGCGGTCGTTCCGCTGGTTCGGCGTCTCCACGTCAAAGGCAATATACCGCGCCATGGCCTGCCTCCCTTCCCGGCGCCGCGGGAATCCCCCTCTCCGGCGCCCTTTCTCCGAAACAAAGCTGTGCCTTTACTTTATCACAGACCCGCCGCAAACTCAACGCAAACTCAACGCGCAGATGCTGCCCAAATACGGTTGACATTCGCCCTTTGCCTGTGATATAGTAGCCTCGCTCCTGAAAGGGAGCAAACCGAACTGCATACGGAAATCCGAAATTTACCGGAAGATTAGAGGCGCCCCAGGGAGGGGTCTGCCTTAATCTTCCGGTTTTTTTACCGGCAAAAGGGAGGGATTTCCATGTATGCACATTCTGATCCAACCGCCGCCCGCGCCATTGGCGCCGCCAGCAGGGACTGGCACAGAATGGCCCGTCTGGCCTACTGGCTCCGAACGGATCCCATGGCCGACATGCCCATCGAGACCGTCCAGCGCCTGTTCCGGGGCATCTTCAGCCGGCTCCTGACGGACCCGCTGGAGGAGGTGGCAAAGCAGGCGAAAATCAAGTAA
>CAMNKK010000149.1 GCA_946542235.1 uncultured Clostridia bacterium
GATTGGAAAACAGGTCAGATGAATCTGAATCTCAAAGCTGTGCGGTTGTCAGGGTGCGGGAGCAGATAAATAAGATCACCCTTTCCGGTGGTGATAACGAAGGGGTCACACCTGTTCCCATACCGAACACAGAAGTTAAGCCCTTCAGTGCCGATGGTACTTGGCTGGAAACGGCCCGGGAGAGTAGGTCGCTGCCGGATTCCATATCGGCTCACTGCAAAACAGTGAGCCGCTTTTTCATACCAATACAGCTCACCGCAAAAGCGATGAGCTGATTTTATTTGCAAAACAGAATTATTCCATCATGGGCAGATTGCGGATCCAGCCGTCGGCGATCCCGTCATTGACGGAATAGGCGTGCTTTTCCAGATCCCCGCAGACGGCTTCCGTCAGGCGGCGTTCCTGCAGAAGGTCAATGATCCGGGAAGCCAGCCCCTCGATCTGATCATATTTGGCTTCCGCGCGCTCCGGACCGTTATCGCTGGAGATCATGGCTTCCATCATTGCGGCGTCATCCGCGTGACCGGGAAGCTCCCGGAAAGCCCGGAAGCTCCATTTATAATAGGGCATATACTTTCCCTGAAGCAGGAACAGCGCGGCCATGGCATGACGGACAAATTCGAAAACGGCCAGCTGGGCGCCGCCGGTTTCACCCCGCCGGATGCAGCGGGGATAGTTATACTGCCCGCTCTGGGCCATCATTAAAAGATGTCCGGCCAGCTTTTTCCGGAGCACATCCTCCGGCGGACGGCGAAGGAGTTCCCGCTGATCCTCCATCAGGCTCAGCCGGTCCCGGAACATTTCTCCGTTGACGGCTTCCGCCAGGACGGACTCCGGAATCCGCACCCAGCGGTCCGGCGTCAGGTTTTCCGGCAGACAGCCGATTCTTTCCCGGAAGTATTCTTCCATCCGGAATACCCCGTGGCGCGATCCGCCGACGGGGCTTATCTTTTTGCGGGTATATCCTTCAAACTCGGCGGGCAGCTTCGCGTAGGCCCGTTCCATCCGGAACGCGGTCTTCCGGTCCACAATTTCCTCGCCGGGAATGAACAGGCAGAAGCCGGGCTCAAAATCATGATCGGCGGAGAGCTCATCATCATAGCCATAGCATTCCGATCCGCTTCCGGTCAGCCCGGCCGCGATCATCTCCTCATATTCCGGAAACTGTTCCCGGATCATGGGAATCCCGAAGGCTTCAAAATATTTTCTGGAAAGCTCAAGCCCTTTCATTGATTTCCTTCGCTCTCTTTCTCAGTTCTGCTTCTTCCAGGAAATAGCCGTAATGTCCGAAAACGGGCGCGCATTTTTCACAGACAAAGGCATAGTATCCGTCCCTGGGAATCCCGGGGCTGTCCAGCAGGGCGGCTGCCCTGTCCAGATATTCCTCAGCCTGCTCCGAAGCTTCTTCCGGCCCCAGCTCGGCTTCCAGCGCATCCGCCATGTTCAGCCAGGTGATGGCCTGCTCCGGCTCACCGCCCGGCTGCTTTTCCATCACGCGCAGCGCCTTCCGGAACATTTCCCGGCTTTCCCCGTATCTGCCGCAGGAGGCCAGGCATAATCCCATGTTGTTGTACAGCCCGCCCAGACGCCCGTCCTCCGGGGGCAGGCCGGCTTCATAGTTTTTCCGGGCTTTTTCAAAGTAACGGAGACCGGCAGCGGAATCCCGGAAGGCTTCCATCACGGTGCCGCTGTTGACCCAGGTGGTTCCGGCCGTGACGGTATCTTCCATGCCAAGCTGCCGAACCAGCTCGTTGGCTTTTTCGGCATGAAGATAGGCAGGCTCCTTCTTTCCCTGCTTTCGGTAATAGCCCATCAGCTCATTGTGAAGCATCAGCAGGCCGCGGCGGTCCCGGTTCGCTTCCGCTTCCGCCAGCCAGTAGAGCAGATGCCTTTCCACGGCGGGCCAGTCGTTCCGATCCTCATATTCCCGCAGCCTGTCCATGATCCGGCCGATGGGCACGGGCCGGACCGGCTCGGTTTCCCCGGGCTGCCCGCAAAGGGGGCAGGCGGGATCCATGTAGTCTTCCTTCTGCAGATTCATTTTCCGTACCAGTTTGCACCTTTCACAGAGCCTTTTGAAACACGCCGGGGAGATACGGATAATATAGCAAAAAAGCGCATGCAAGGCAAATGGAAAACGGCGAAGGACAGCGTTGATTTTGACGGACGGGAGAAGTATAATACCATTTCGAAAGCAGCAATGAGTCCCGCAGGGAAAGAGAGTAAAAGCAGAAAGGAAGAATGCGGCCATGAAAATCGGATGTGTGAAAGAGATCAAGAACAACGAGTTCCGGGTTGGCCTGACGCCGGACAATGTGCGCGCCTACGTGGCGGCCGGCCACCATGTGTACATGGAGAAGGGCGCGGGAACGGGCTCCGGGTTTGCGGACAATGAATACGTGGACGCCGGGGCGTCCCTGATCGACAACGCGGCGGACGTATGGCACCTGGTGGACATGATGATCAAGGTGAAGGAGCCCCTGGAGTGCGAATATCCCCTGTTCCGCGAGGGCCTCATTCTGTATACCTATCTGCATCTGGCGGCGGATCCGGACCAGATGGCGGCGCTCCTGAAGGGAAAGGTGAAGGCGGTGGCCTATGAGACGATCCAGGAGAAGGACCGCTCCCTGCCCTGCCTGGCGCCCATGAGCCAGATCGCCGGGCGCCTGTCCATCCAGGAGGGCGCCAAGTATCTGGAAAAGAAGTTCGGGGGAGAAGGCATCCTGCTGGCGGGTGTGCCGGGCACGCCGAAGGCCAACGTGGTGATCCTCGGCGGCGGCACCGTGGGCATGAACGCCTGCAAGATCGCCGTGGGCATGGGCGCGAATGTGACCATCCTGGACGTGAACCTGAAGCGGCTGGAGGAGCTGGACAAC
>CAMNKK010000150.1 GCA_946542235.1 uncultured Clostridia bacterium
GTCACGATTTCATCAAAGGATGTCTGCCAGGTCATGGTCGTGGTGGTGGATTTCCGGTTCAGGCGGTAATAATATCCCTGATAATCGATGATTCTGTATTTCGGGCGATGATAGAAGCACAGGAGGGAAAAGAAGATGTCCTCCCCTTTCCGGCTGTCGGAAAAGTCGATCTGATGACCCATCAGGAAAGCCCGGCGGTACATCTTGCAGCAGGCCACGGAATAAAGCAGGATGGTATAGTCACTGTCGGCGATGGGGAATGACTTCAGCTTCCCATCGATGTCCTTCGTAAAACCACCGATCACCAGATCGAGGTCTCCGTCTTTCAGCTCGGCCATATAACGGGAGATGTAGCCCGGAGCGATATAGTCATCGCTGTCGACAAAGAAGATATAATCCGCATCGGTGGATTCAACGGCCTTCATGCGGCTGCGGCCCTGGCCGATGTTTTCTTCGTTCTGAATCAGGCGGATTCGGTCCGGATTTTGCTGCTGGTATTGCCGGCAGATTTCCAGGCTGTGGTCCGGGCTGCAGTCGTCGATGAGGATGATTTCGTAATTGGGATAGTCCTGGGAGAGGAGGCTGTCCAGACACTGGTGCAGCCAGGTTTCTGCGTTATAGACAGGAACAATGATTGCAGCACTTTTCATTCCGTTTTCGCCCTTTTCCTCAGTATAATCACTACATACGCCGTCATGATGATTGCCTGAATCAGGAGGATGACGGTATAGGCCCAGGCAGCGCCGGAGATGCCGCCTTCTTTGACCAGGATGTTGGTCAGGATCAGGGCGGCGACGGCGCAGACGCCATAGATCCAGACCAGCACCTTCTGCTTCCGGATCACGGTCATGATGTTGTTCATGAAGTCCACGAGGGCTGTCATGCCGCCGCCGATCAGCAGGATCGCGAAGGGCAGACGGAATTCCGTCAGATCCCGCCCGAAGAACCAGGACAGCAGCTGAATGCCCGGGAACCAGCCGAACAGCGTCACCGCAGCACAGATTCCCAGAATGGCCAGAATCTGATTCCGGACAAAGCGCTGCAGCGGCTTCATGGTTCCCTCATTCCAGTATCCGGCCAGCCGGACGAGGAAGGGGCCGTAGATGCAGTTGCTGATCAGGTTGATCACGAATACCGGCATAAAGAGCATGCCGTAGTATCCCTGAATGGCTTCTGTGGAATAGATGTCCAGGGCATACTTGGAAGCATTGCAGATATAAATATTGAAGAAGGACGCCAGAAACAGCGGAAGACAGACAATGAAGATCCGTTTCCAGTCCTCCGCCTCCGGGGAACGGGTGACCGCGATCCTCGGACAGGTATAGGCCAGGGAGACCGCCAGCACAACCGCAGCCGCAATATTGATCGCGACCAGAGAAGCCAGCATATCATGGGTTATCACAAGGACGATGGCGAAAACGATCATGCAGAGAATGAACCGGATCGTGCCGATCTTGCTGGCCACATCCAGCCGGTTGACCCGCTGGTATTCTCCGTGGTAAACATTCTCCACGCTCTCCGTCAGCTTCAGCAGGCAGCAGAGCAGCACGGCCATCGCCTTGTCCGGCTCATATCCGCGAATCAGCACATATCCCACAGAAGCCATGGCCATCAGGACGCAGGCGGCCACCCGGTGGATCAGGTATTCCCGGAAGCCAAAGCGCAGATGCACATCCGTCGCCTGGTAATTTCGAACGCCGTAATTGCCGATCATGATCATCAGATAGGCCACGGAAAAGGACAGGGAGAAGATTCCCGCCTGATCGTCCCCGCAGATCCGGGTGATCAGAAACAGCAGCAGCGCCGACTGCAGCGCATTCAGCACGCTGAAGGCCGTATGCCAGAGCTGGGCGCTGTGCTGCGCCTTTTCCGGCGGACGGAACAGGAACCGGTCGATGGATTCGATTCTTCTCATGCTTTTATTCTCCGTGGTCTTTCAGATCCTGCAGGTAAACGGCAACGGCGCGGCGGGTATTGTGAACCATGCGGCGGTAGCGGTTCTTTTCGCTGCGGTCCAGGGTCACCGTCGCGCTGCCTTCCAGATGCTCCACCCGGACTTCCGGGCGGTAGATCATCCGCATACCCTGACGCCGGCAGCGGTTGTACAGCAGATATTCCTCATAATAGAAATCCGTTTCAGGCGTAAACAGCTTCCCGTTGCTGACCATAAATTCCCGGGAGAGGATCAGGCACGCGCCCATCAGGGGAATGCCTTCCTGAGGCCGGTTCCAGGTGGGGACACTGTCTCCCCGGTGATGCAGCCGCTGCGCATCCCTCCGGCCAATCAGGGGCCAGAAGACGGGAAAGAAGGTTTCCGCGAGTGCATTCAGGCGCAAGGTGCGTTGCGCTTCCTGCCGGCTGGGGCTGCTCTCGCCCAGCGGGCTCTGGTGGATGCCCAGGCGGGGGTTGAAGACATCCGGGCCCAGCACATGGAACGGAGACAGCTCATGGATGTTCCGGACTTTTTCCACATAATCGGGATCCGGGAAGACGATATCGTTGTTGCATACGGTGACGAAGTCCGCGTCCCAGTGGTCCCGGATGTATGTGTAGCCGAGGTTGTTGCCCCGGGAGAAGCCGGCGTTTTCCGGATTCAGGAGTACAGTGATGTTTTCCTGGGATGCGTATTCATCCCGGAGGGTTTTTCCGCTGCCATTGGGGGATGCGTTGTCGACGATGAGGATTTGGGTTTGGGGGAAGGAGGGCATCTGCCGGATGGAGCGGATGCAGGTGCGGGTTTCTTCGATGGTGTTGTAGTGGAGGATCAGGTAGGCCATCTGGATTTTTTCTCGCATTGTTTCATGTCCTTTGCTTCTTTTACCTTCCCTCTTCCGGGGGCTTTCCGCTCAATCCAACGCAAGGCCA
>CAMNKK010000151.1 GCA_946542235.1 uncultured Clostridia bacterium
CGAAGGATCACCTGGGTATAGTTGTCGCTGATCCCGGCGCATTTTTCCAGGTTGATACAGCCACCGGAAATCAACTGCGACATGGCCTCCAGGCTGGCGCGCATGCATTCCCCGGCGGCAGGATCCATGGCATTGGCGGCCTGAAGCGCCGCCGGATCCTTTGCCAGGGCCGCCACGACTTCCGGATAGACCAGGATGCTCATGAGGCAGCTGGAAGGCCTCGCAGTGTAGCCCATCATCGGGCTGTCGCAGCCCTTGCTCACAAAGGCCTGGCAAACGGACAGCAGCTCGCTCCAGGTGGTGGGGACCTGCAGGCCTTCCTTTTCGAAAAGGTCGTGGTTCACCAGCATCCCGTAGTTTCTGGCGAAAACCGGCACCGTCAGCAACCGGCCTTCGGCGTCATATCTCAGCAGGTTGGGCCGGATGCATTCCAGATCCAGGCCCAGAGCGGGATCGGCAAGATCCTCCATATGCTCAAAGGCTATCTGATAGTTATCATTTCCGTACATCCAGGGGAAGGAAAAGAAAATATTCGGGGGATTTTTGCTTTCCAGCACCGTTCCCAGCAGGTTTTCATAATCATCCGGCTTCCAATAGGTCAGCTGGACATGAGGGTAAATCTCATTGAAGCTGTCAAATTCCGCTTCCAGGGCTTCAAAGTTGGAATAGCTTCCAACGACGGTGATTTCGCAGCTGGTGTTTGTATCCAGCCTCGGCTGGAAGACGCCGGCGGATTCCGCCCCCGCCGGGGAAGCGCAGGCCGCCGAAACGACGGCCAGCAGGACAGCCAGGATGACGCAGAGCTTTTTCATCATAACAGCTTTTCCTCCCTGATTCTTCGAATTTCTTTGACCACAAGTTTCAGATCGATCGGTTTCGCAATATGTCCGTTCATGCCAGCCCGCAGGCATTCCGCCACATTTTCAGAGAAAGCATCCGCCGTCATGGCGATGATGGGAATGGAGGCGGCCCAGGAATTCTCCAGTCTGCGAATCTGCCGCGTGGCGTCCAGACCGTTCATTTCCGGCATCTGGATATCCATAAAGATCAGGTCATAGCGGCCTTCTGCGGCCTCCGCTATTTTTTCCGTGCAGATTCGTCCGTTTTCGGCCCGCTCTGACGTGATGCCGAACATGCTGAGCATGGTGGAGATGATCTCCCAGTTGATATCGTTGTCCTCCGCGATCAGGATGTTCAGGCCGGCCAGGTCGGAATAGTCTTCTGTCGGCTCCACCGCCTTGACTTCCGTTCCGAGCAGCTCATTGATTTTCCCATACAGCCCGGAACGGAACAGCGGTTTGCTGATGAATCCGTTCGCCCCTGCCGCTTTCGCTTCCTCTTCAATATCCGACCAGTCGTAAGCAGAGGTCAGCAGAATGGGGATGGGAGCATCGATTTCCTTCCGGATGCGCCTGATTGTCTCGATACCGTCCAGATCCGGCATCTTCCAGTCCAGAATGACCACATTGTAATCCTTTCCGGCTTCGTGCCGGCGACGGATCATTTCCAGCGCTTCCAGGCCGGTGTTTGCCCGCTCCGCGTGAATTCCCAGTGACTCAAGCGTATCCACAGCGGTTTCCAGCAGAATCGGATCGTCATCTGCGATTAGAGCGTCCACACCATCGATACTCATCTCCTCCAGCTGCTTTTCAGCAACCGGAAGATCCAGCGTAATGGTGAAGGTCGTACCTTTTTCGGGCTCGCTCTGGCATTCGATCGTCCCGTTCATTAGCTCGACCATCTGCCTGGTGATCGCAAGCCCGAGCCCGGTTCCCTGAATGCTGTTCACCCGGCTGTCCGTCTGCCGGGAAAAGGGCTGATACATTTTTTCCAGGAACTCAGGGCTCATGCCGATCCCGGTGTCCTCGACGCGATAGATCAGCTTAACGCAGCCCTCCTTTTCGCTTTTTTCCTCCTGCAGGTCCACGGATACGCTGCCGCCCGGCATGGTGTACTTGATGGCGTTGGAAAGAATATTGATGTAAATCTGGTTCAGCCGCAGCTGATCCGCGTAGAGATATTCCTTCTCGATGCGGTTGGTGCGGAAGCTGAAGACAATGTTTTTCTCCTTGATCATGGGCTGAGACAGGTTTACCAGGTTCTCCACGGTTTCCACAATGGAGAAGGTGATGGGGCTGAGATTGAGTTTTCCGCTCTCCACCTTGGAAATATCAAGAATATCATTGATCAGCGTCAGCAGATGGTTCCCGGCCAGGCTGATCTTTCGCAGGTTATCCGCGGTGGCCTCCCTGTCTCCCAGGTTTTTCTCCGCGATGGCGGTCAGGCCGATGATGGCGTTCATGGGGGTGCGTATATCGTGGGACATGGTGGAGAGGAAATCCGTTTTTGCCTTGTTGGCAGCCTCCGCTTGAAGGGCCATCTGCCGCAGCTTTTTGTTGACGGAATGCATATACAGGAAATCCATTACCAGGAGAAGCAGCAGGCCGAAGGAGACAACGCCGATGAGCATCCAGTTTTCCATATCCGCATTCAGATTGCTGAGAGGGGCGAGACTCAGCAGGACCCACCCCTTTGTGGACGTAATGGGCGTATGGGAGACAATGCATTCCCTGCCTTTTGAATCCAGCATGGTGAAGGAGGAGGTTCCGGACAGAATGTCTGCAAAAAGACGGTTCTGCGCCGTGATTCCGGGCTGGTTATAGGATTTGTAAAACTCGAAGAAACTGTTACTTTTAAAGGACCGTCCCCGGATGACATAGTTGCCGTCCCTGTCGATGATGGAGAATTCCTCATCGCCGTACTCTTCCTTGGGGAAAACCCACTTCTCCTCCAGATCGGATACGGGAACGACGCGG
>CAMNKK010000152.1 GCA_946542235.1 uncultured Clostridia bacterium
ATGAGATTACAGGAGAGGATCTGTTTCGTGATCTCATATGAGTCAACGTTCCATCCGCAGGATCAGCGCAATCATACGCCTGGCGCAGGCCTGCAGCTCACCCAGTGTCAGCGGGTAGGGCACCTCCCCTTCTTTCTTTCCCAGGGCATTCAGTATGTCCTCCACGTCCCGGTCGCTTCCGGGCATGGTCAGGTCGTTGCCGGCCTTGATGCATCCCGAGGCACAGGAGTCCCCGTATTTCCAGGATTCTTTCGGATGATGATCGCTCCCCGTGGTGCCCCAGTCGGTCATCACGATGCCCTCAAAGCCCCATTCATCCCGGGCAATCGAGGTAATCAGATCCCGGCTGTTGGCGGTATGCTCCCCGTTGATCAGGTTATAGGAGGTCATGATCGCCTTGGGCTGAGCCTCCCGCACGGCGATCTCGAATCCCTTCAGATAGATCTCCCGGACAGCCCGCTCATCCACGTGGGAATTCACATGGTTCCGGTTATCCTCCTGATTGTTGAAGGCGAAATGCTTGATGGTGGTGCCCGCGGAACGATGCTTCTGGACGCCCCGTGTATCCGCCGCGGCGCACTTGCCCGTCAGCAGGGGATCCTCGGAATAGTATTCAAAGTTCCGTCCGCAGAGGGGATTCCGGTGAATATTCATGCCGGGCGCCAGCCACAGATCGCAGCCGAAAATCTCCATCTCGCTTCCCACGATATCCCCCGCCGCCTCAATGGCCTCCTCATCCCAGGTCTGGGCGAGCAGCGTAGCGATCGGAATGGCGGTGGTATATTGATAATAGGTCTTCGCGTCCTCCGGAATCTCCGGCTTCGGCATCATGTCCATCAGGATGTCCATCCCCGGGAAGGCCGCGCTGAGGGTATAGATTCTGCCTTCACCGTCCACCTTAAAGACGGGTGAAAGCCGCAGCCCCGCCGGGCCGTCCGGCAGGATCAGGTTCCGGATTCCCCGGTCCTCCAGCAGCAGGGAAGTGGTATCTCCAGCGGCGCCCGGGCAGGCAGCCGAGGCGGCTCCGATCTGAGGGCCTCCCTGGGCATCGCTGCCCCGGGCCGCGCCCACGCACAGGGTCGCCAGCTCAAAGGGCGTCAGCTGGCCCACCAGCTCATCCAGCGCAGCCCTCCCCTGCCGGATATCGTCCAGGGTAATCTTCTCCTCCCGGGCAGGCTTTGGCAGATCCGCGGGCTTTTCGGCGTAAACCGCTTTCTCCAGGCGGACTTTGGAGGCATCCAGGGAAATCACCGCGGCAGCGGCCTTTTCCGCCTCCATGGCCGGGCTGCTCCAGGGCTTGATTCCCTTCGGGCTGATCAACTCAAAGGATTCGTCCAGGGGCAGGCGGTTCTGCAGCTGCAGGGTCACCGTGTCTTCGGAAAGCTGTATGGCCGCTGCGATATGGGTATCCCGGGAATGGACACCATAGCGGATGAAATAGGTGCCTTTCTCCAGAACCCAGGCCGCCCGGGCGGGGTCATAGCTGGCCATCTCCCGGGTGGGGAAAGAGAGGGACAGCACCTGGGAATCTCCCGGTTGCAGTTCCTTCGTCTTCCCGAAGGCGGCCAGCTCCTGATAGGGCTTTTCCAGGGCACCTTCCGGCGCGGAATAATAAACCTGCACGGTTTCCCGCCCGGGGCAGCTGCCGGTATTGGTCACCCTGACCGCCAGGCATACCTTTTCCGCGTCGGCGGAAACGCTTTCCATGGCAAGCGCAAAGGTGGTATAGCTGAGGCCGTATCCGAAGGGGTACTGCACGGGAAGGTTGAAGGTATCGAAGTACCGATAGCCAACATAGATCCCTTCCCTGTAGTATTCGTCATCCAGCTCCCCGTTCCGGTGGCTGAAGGTATCTGCGCAGGGATAGTCGGTATAATTCAGGGCCCAGGTCGTGGTCAGATGGCCTGAGGGATAAGCTTTCCCCGTCAGCACATCCGCAAGGGCATATCCGCCGTAGTTCCCTGCCTGGGACATGAGCAGGATGGCATCCAGCCCCGGGACCGCCCGGAGCGCCTTCATATCCATGACACCTCCCACGTTCAGCACCAGCACCGTATGGGCGTAGGCCCCGGCGATCCGGGTCAGAGACTGAATTTCCGTCTCCAGGGGCTCATATTCGCCGGGAAGATCTTTCCGGTCCGCGCCTTCCCCGGAATTCCTGGAAAGCACATAGACGGCCGTATCCGCCTGATCCGGGTGAAGGTCTGCCTCCTCTACCGGGAGAACCTCCGGCTGCCGGAAGGGATGGGACCAGAGAACGTGAAGCGGGTTCTGGCTTCCGGTTCGGAGCTTTTCCCGCACGGAATTCGCCCAGACATTCCGCGCGGCCTCGATATTCGCTTCGTCCCGGTCGATCCAGTCCTTCGTGACGATGGTGAACCCTGCCTCCAGCAGGCCCATCTCCACGGTGACAGTCTCCCGGCTCATGACATCGCCTGAACCGGTGCCGCCCTTTACCGTGCGGCGGGCGCCGTCCCCATACAGGGCGATCTTTCCGGTCTTTCTCAGGGGAAGCACCCCGTTATTCGCCAGCAGCACCATTCCCTGGGGGGCAATCGCCCGGGAACGCTGACCGTTTTCGATTTCCCGGGAGCTGACTTCCGGGCTCGCAGATGCAAAAATCTTCGGCATTGAGCTGTCCTCCTCCATGAAAACCCACATGTTTTTTCTTTCTTCCGAAACAACAGAAGTTCATCCGTAAATGATTATACGGGTTCGCGGAAAAATAGCAACTCTTTCTTTCCCGGCCCTGCATCCGCCATCCGTGCCTTCGTCTCTGT
>CAMNKK010000153.1 GCA_946542235.1 uncultured Clostridia bacterium
CGGACCTGGCCGCTGCCCAGCTTGCTCTTGGTCTGGCTCTCGAACTGCGGATCCTCCATCTTGATGGAGATAATGGCCGTCAGGCTCTCCCGCACATCCTCGCCCTTCAGCTTGGGCTCGTTCTCCTTCAGCAGCTTGTAGCGGAAGGCATAGTCATTGATCGCCCGGGTCAGGGCCGTATTGAAGCCCACCAGATGGGTTCCTCCGTCCGGGGTGGCGATGTTGTTGGCAAAGGAGTATATGTTTTCGGCGTAGCTGTCGTTATACTGCATTGCCATCTCCACGAGGATCCCGTCCTTCAGGCCCTCTGTGTAAATCGGCTCGGGGAAAAGAACCTGCTTGTTCTGGTTCAGGAAGAGAACGAATTCCTTCAGTCCGCCCTCATAGCAGAAATCCATTACCTTCGGCTCCTCCGGCCGGTCGTCCCGGAACACGATGCGGATCCCCTTGTTCAGGAACGCCATTTCCCGCAGGCGGTTGCGCAGGGTTTCATATTCGAAGGAGGCGCCTTCCTCAAAGATGCCGTCCGGATTCTCCGGGCCCTTGATGTCCGGCCAGAACCGGATGGTGGTGCCGGTCCGTTCCGTCGTCCCGATCACCTTCAGATCATACAGATACTTGCCCCGGGAATACTCCTGCTGATAGATCTGGCCGTTCTGGTACACCGTCACCGTAAAGTGCTTGCTCAGGGCGTTCACCACCGAGGCGCCCACCCCGTGCAGGCCGCCGGACACCTTGTATCCCCCGCCGCCGAATTTTCCGCCGGCGTGCAGGATCGTCAGGCAGACCTCCACCGCCGGGCGGTGCATCTTCGGATGCATGCCCACGGGGAAGCCCCGGCCGTCGTCCTGCACCGTGACGCTGCCGTCCCGGTTCAGGGTCACGTCGATCTCATGGCAGAAGCCTGCCAGCGCTTCGTCCACGGAGTTGTCCACGATCTCATAGACCAGATGATGAAGCCCCCTCACATCCGTGGAGCCGATGTACATCCCCGGGCGCTTCCGGACCGCTTCGAGCCCCTCCAGCACCTGAATTTGATCCTCACCGTAGTCTGAGGTCACCGCCATTTCCTTTTCCAGATCCAGATTGAATTCCTCTGCCATGCTGTTCCTTTCCCTTTGGTCCCTCGGACCATGATGCTTTTCCGTAAAAAAGACCTGTCGGATCAGGTCATTCCAAAACCCTTTTGGAAGTGCCTCCATCTGTTGAAAAATAAGGCTCCTCCGGCTCATTTATTATACCATAAAAAGCGCCAAAAAGAAAGGCTTCGGAGGGGTAAAAATGCCCTCCGAAGCCTGTTTTTTATACCGTTCACGGCGTGTCCGGACCGACTGCGGCAGCATGCGCGTCCGCCGATGGTTTTCCCTCCGGATCATCTTCCAGCCGGACGCGCCGCCAGACGGTGCTTCCCGTCTTCCTTCCCAGTCCGCAGACGGAGAACACATATCCCTCCGCCATGGGCCGCTCCTCAAACCAGCGGCCCTCTTCCCCGGGCAGCACCGAAAAGCTGCTCATCCGCAGGCTCATGCCCCGCCCGGTCGCTTTCAGGTAGCTCTCCTTCCGGGTCCAGAAGCGGGTAAATTCCCGGTCCCATTCCCCGGGATCCTTCTTCCGCTCCAGCGCCTCCAGCTCCTCCGGCGTCAGACAGTAGCGGGCCAGTCTCCCGTTTCCCCTGCCCAGCCTTTCCGCGTCGCAGCCCACCGGCGCGCCGCTGACGGCGCACATGGCCCACGTTCCGGCGTGGCTCAGGCTGAAATGCAGATCCGGATGGTCCGGAAAGCAGGGCTGTCCGAATTCGTTCTCCCGGATCTCGGTTCGGGCGCCGTCCAGGCCTCTTTTTTCCAGGGCCCGAAACAGCAGAATGCCAGCGCCCAGACTCAGGCGCCGGCCTTCTGCAAACCGCAGGGAAGCCACCTTCCGCCGGCGGATTTCGGGCATCCTGTCCAGCCAGAGCCGGAACAGCGCCTCCTCAGCCAGCGGAGCAACCTCCATGCACTCTATTTCACAGCAGATCTGTGATTCCATCTTATTCCCCGTCCGCCAGGGTTTCCTCGGTCGCTTCCGTGGTTTCGACGGATTCCTCGTTCTGGTTGTTCGCCGCGTCCAGAATCGCCTGGCCTTCAGGCGTGTAGATGATTTCCGCGGCGTTCCGCCACTCTTCCACCATGGCCGCCACCGCCGTGCTCTCCTTCTCGCTGAGGATTTCCTCCTTCAGCTGGTCGCGAAGCGCTTCGGTCAGCTCCACCGCGCCGGCGGGAATATCACGGGTATAATGCAGCAGATGGATGCCGTTGGAGCCCAGAACCGGCTCGCTCACATCCCCGATCTTTTCCAGCTTCATGGCGCCGTCCCGGAAGGCGGGATCCCAGAGGATGCTTTCCGTATGCACGGCATAGCCTTTCTCCGCATTTTCCCCGAGCATCTCCAGACCGTACTTGGCATACAGATCCTTAAAGCTCGACTCATCCACATATTCCTGCCGCGCCTGTTCGCTCAGCATGCCGGGATCCGTGCCGTACTGGGCGATCAGCTCACGGAAGGACGTTCCTGCCGCGTACTTGGCAAGAATTTCATCCACCTGCGCCTGGACGCTGTCCAGGATCGCCTGCTTCGCGGCATCCACCTGCTCCTGGGTCACCGGTTCCTTCGGTTCCTCGGTCGGCTCGGGAGATCCGGCAGGCTCCGCGGTCTCTTCCGCAGGCGCCTCCGTCTCCTCCGCGGGCGCTTCCGTCTC
>CAMNKK010000154.1 GCA_946542235.1 uncultured Clostridia bacterium
CACTTCATCGCGATCGCCCCCAGCTCGAATCCGATCTGCTTCTTCAGCCGCTCGTATTCCTTCCGGGGAACCTTGTCTCCCGTGGGGCTCACGTCGATCAGCCGCCGCAGCAGGCCGGATTTGGCGTTGGTTATCCGCACAGGGCTGTTGCTGGACAGAATCAGGAAAGATTTGAAGGCATTGGTATATATGCCCTTGAATTTTTCGTTCACCGTCATCTTGTCGTGGCTCACCAGGCTGTTCAGCCTTGTGTTGTCCTCGATGCGGCTCAGGTTGCCCTCGTGCTGGATGGCAATCAGCGGGTTGTTCTTGAAGCTTTCCAGGCTGAATGCGTTGTTTGCGCTGCCCAGGGCGCTGCTGTCCACGCTGTCGGTATATCCGGGAAAGAGTCCCTTGTCGATGATGTCCAGCAGCGTGCTCTTTCCGCTTCCGGGTTCGCCGTACAGCACCATGAATTTCTGCATGGTCTTGCTGGCGCCGGTTACGATGCTGCCGATGCACCATTCTATTTTGTGCTTCTCTTCCTCTGCGTACAGCGTTCCGATCAGCCTGTCCCAGGCCTCCGTCTTTCCGGCTTCCAGCGGGTAGGAGAGGGTCTTGCTGGCGTAGTCGTCCTTCCGAACCGTCTGGTTGGCAAAGATCAGCTTTTCGTCCAGCATATGGAAGCAGTCCCGCATCTGCTTCTTCACATAGTTATGCCATCGGTCGATCATGCCGGTTTCCGCGTCCCACATATGCAGAACGCGGACCGGCCGGGGGTCGAATCTTGCCTTATTCTCCTCGGCGTACTTATCCAGCTCCCCGTCGATGATCTCGATGACATCCTGTTCGTTTGTCGACCAAAGACCTTTTCGCTCGTCCCACACGGCGTAGAAGTCATTTCCCTTGATCATCAGGTCGCCGCTTGGGTTCTTGATCTTGAATTTGGGGTAGACCTCGTAGATTTCCAGGCCGCCCTTCTTGGTCAGACGTTCCGAGACCATCAGAAAATCAACCATATCTGTTTATCCCGCCGTTTCGTTCATTTTTTCCTGGAGCTGAGCCATTTCGGCCTTCAGCACGTTGATCCGGGCGTTCATGTCGGAAATATCATCCTCCGCGACTCGGATTTCTTTTACACGCTCCTGTTCCTTCTCCTTCTGGCTTTCCCGCCAGTCTTGCCACATGCCCAGCACTGTCGCGCCGGCCGCGGCAAGAAGCAGCCCACCGATAAGCTTCCATCCGCGCTTCTTTCCGATGCCGCGTTCGATGGCAGCGACCCGCTTCTCCATATCCTCGCTGCGCCCTTTCAGAAAGAGCACATTGTTCCACGTCTCGTCGTCCAGCTTGAACAGCTTCTCAATCTGCTTCTCATGTTCGTGCATACCTTTTACGGTATTGTTGTTGCTGTAAATCAGCGCGTTGATCTGATCCTGCAGGTCTTTGGGCTTGGGCAGATATCCCTGTCCCATCGCCGCCTCGCTCAGCATCTTTTCAGTAATTCTGTTTTCCTTCATCTTCAAATACCTCCATCGCTGTTCACAAATTCAATCCAGATCATTAACTGATCCCATAATTCGATTTCTCTCATGTTTCCGTGAAAACCGGGAACGAAGAACAGCCCTCCCTGGCCGTCCATTTCATATTCCCGGTATATCATGGCGAGGATTGCGTGTTCGGCTCTCCTCGGTTCAAATCGCGTGTCATCCGCCCATTCCAGCTCCATGCTCCGGATCATCCACCGGATCCAGCGCTCCACGTTGTCTCCGTCCGATCCCAGCGACATATATTCCTCTTCGCACCGCAGAGCCATGGAGATCATGACTTCCAGAACTCCGCAGGGTTTATCCGCCAGCTCGATCCTGTCCTCGGGATTCATGAAGCGGAAGGCTTCGGTACCGATCCGAAACCGGTTCCTCAGTTCCAGTCCGTCACTGATCCGGTTCCTGTCCTGGGTCATCTCCGCGGTGAAAGGCGTGTCGAAAAGCATCCGGAGAAGCCGGGAATGGCTCTCGCACAGTCCCGGCATCATCTCCATCAGCCATTCGTAGTATTTATCCGTGATCGTCAAGTCCGGCCTCCTTACCCGGCGCGGCGCATCTTTTCCTCGAGGAGTTTCGATTCGGCGGCCCGCTTCAGAGCCGGGTCGTTCTTCAGCACTTCGGAATATGCTCCGCTCATCTGAAGAATCTGGTAATCCGTATGGTCGTTCTCATTCCGGACGCATACGGAATCCTCTTCCTGCCCGTCCACGCCAAAGAAGGTCAGGCTTTCCCGCCCGATCTTCTCATCGATTTCCTCCAGGCTCATCGGCAGGCCGTCCTCATCCGTCACCGCGCCGTCCGTATAGTATTTCAGTGTCCTGTCGCTGTAGTTCTTGCTCGGCTTCGCAAACTCCATCGGCGTAATGACGTAGGGGCGCTTTCCCTTGTTCGCCGGAGCCGCTTTATCCACGGGTTTGCCCTCTTCGGAGGGGGAGTAGCGCTTCATGGCCTCCTCCGCGTCAGCCTTCTTTTCTTCCGCTGTCTTCACAGCTTCCTTCCTGCGTTCCTCTTCCTTTCGGAAGCTTTCTCTCACGCTGGCAATCTCCTCGTCAGCCTGCTGTTCAAATTTCTGCTTCAGCAGGAACCAGGCGGCTGCCCCGCCGCCGGCTCCGCCGAAGATCAGGCCGATACCGAATATCAAACCGCTTTTCAAATCCGTTTCCTCCTT
>CAMNKK010000155.1 GCA_946542235.1 uncultured Clostridia bacterium
TCGTACTGCTGGATAATTCCCATCTGAATGAGCATGGCGTTCGGTATTTCTGCGCCAGATCAAAGCGGTTTGTCCTGATCACAACCAACAAATATCATCCCGCTTTCAATATTAAGAAAGATAACCTGCATATCATCTTTCAGGAAAAGCTGTCTCTGGTGGAGGCGCTGACAATCCTGAAAGAACAATTCGGCTGCGAGCGGCTGACCATTCAGTCCGGCGGTACGGTCAACGGGCTTTTTCTGCGCGAAAAGCTGTTTGATTTCGTGGACGTTATCGTGGCCCCTGTGCTGATCGGTGGCAAGGATACGGCTACATTGATTGACGGACGATCCCTGCAGGCAAAGGAAGAATTGGACAAATTAGGCGTGCTGCGCCTGATCGAAGCCACCCCGCTGCAGGATTCCTATCTGCGGCTGCGCTATCAGGTAATTGGCTGAACGAACCGCCCGAAAAAGGAGCAGGATATGGACAAAAATTGGTCTGACATGAACAAAGAAATGCAGGCGCTGATCGCAAAAAAAGCCACGTTTCAGGACGGCATCAACAAGCTGCTGGCTTTAAGAAAGAGCCTGTTTGAGCAGATCACGCAGATCGTGACAAGTTTCCCGGAGGAGGCGTTCTGCCGGATGCCCTTTGCCGGAGCGGAGGGATATCACAGCAAGACGCTGGCCTATTCCATCTGGCACATTTTCCGCATAGAGGATATTGTGGCTCATGAGATGATCGCGGAGGACCAGCAGGTACTGTTCAGCCGGGATTTCCGGGCCGCAATTCATGCTCCCATCATCACCACGGGCAACGAACTATCAGGTGATGAGATTGCGGAATTCTCCCGGCAGCTGGATGTAAAAGAACTGTATCGCTATGCGCAGGCCGTAATGCAGTCCACTGATCAGATTTTAATGGAACTGAAGTGTCCCGACCTGAAGCGCAGATTCGGGGAAGACATGATCGAAAAACTTAAGCGTACCGGGTGTGTAAGCTCAACCGAAAGCGCCGGCTGGCTGATAGAGTACTGGTGCGGGAAGGACGTGCAGGGGCTGATCCGGATGCCGTTCAGCAGGCACTGGATCATGCACGTCGAGGCAATGCAGCGCATCAAGAACAGGCTGTGCAAGCTGGAACGAAAGGGTGTGGATCCCGTCGCGTACTGTGGATTTTCCTGCAATCACTGCTTTCTGAGCGAATGGTGCGGATCATGCCGGACGGAGTATAACACCTGTTCTTACGCCACGGTTTCGCCGGACGGAAAATGTCCCAACGCGGTCTGTTGTCAGGAAAAAGGTATTGATGGCTGCTACGAATGTGACCTGATCGAAACCTGTGAAAGGGGCTTTTATACCCCTGCCAACGACGGCGCGAACGCGGCCAGGGCTCAGGCCGTGTATATAAATAAGTACGGCAAACAGGCTTTCCTGAAGGTGCATGACCGGCTTCAGGAAAAATATGATTTTACCACGACACAGGAGATTCTGGGGCAGGGCTGGCGAGAAGGATTGCGGATTTTAGAAGAGAGCTAAACCTATTGTCGTGCCGGTTGATCCGTTCTCTACTATTCGTAGGTTGTTTTCTATGAATCTCCATGGTAGATTTGCCCCGTAAGGAGGCGAAAGCTATGGATAACTATGTGACTGGCGCTGCCATCAAAAGTCTGCGGGAAGCAAAAGGACTGACTCAGGAGGTATTGGCGGAGCGCATCCATGTGAGCGCGAAAGCGGTGAGCAAGTGGGAAACGGGGAAGGGCTTTCCTGATATCAGCCTGCTGGAGCCGTTGGCAAAAGCGCTGGATATTTCCGTGATCGAACTGCTGTCCGGGGAGGACATCCGGAATCGAAACCGCGCTTTCAACATACTCAAAAGCGTCCTTTATGTATGCCCCGCCTGCGGCAATGTGATTTACGCCACGGGAGAAGCAGTGATCAGCTGCTGCGGCATCGTGCTGCCGCCGCTGATGCTCGAGCCAATGGATGAAAACCATCGAGTTCATACGGAAAACATAGAGGACGAGATCTATGTTTCCATGAACCATCCCATGACCAAGGATCATTTCATTTCGTTCTTTGCCGCCGTATCGGATCAGGGAATTCAAATCGTTAAACTTTACCCGGAGGGCAACGCGGAAGCACGGTTCAAGCGCAGCCGTTTCAGCAGCCTGTATGCCTATTGCAAACGGCATGGGCTTTTCAGCCTGAGGCTGTCTCGGACGGGCAATCTGCCGTCTGCTGCGGAAAAAAAGGAGTGAACGAAATGAAACAGGAAGTTATCGCCGGCATCGTTCTGTGCGCCATGGGCCTGGCTATGCTGCTTTTAAAAACCGGTGCATGGTGGAAAGCTGCGGAAAAATGGAAAACAAAGGGCGGAAGCGGGCCTTCCGGAAGCTATACCGTTTTGCTGCGCGTGCTGGGGGTGGTGTTTTTCGGAGCCGGAATTGTTCTTGCCTTGAGTGGCCTGTAAATAACAAGAATACTGTGTGGAAGGTAAGATATGGATAATATGACCGCGCTGGTCAGTTGTTTTGCGAGAGCTTACCACTGCAGAAACAGCAATATGCCTGTTTTTGCGGATCCTGTTGCGGAGCAAATGCTGACGACAGAGGAGTACGACGCAATCTCGCGGAACATGACGCAGGGCAT
>CAMNKK010000156.1 GCA_946542235.1 uncultured Clostridia bacterium
CCACCAACGACGAAGGCGAGAAGAACGTTGTGATCGCCCCCGCCGTTACGGATGAGGAAAACACGGAAGACACCGTGCTGACGATGACCATGCCGCAGGAAATGGTGACCACGCTGCAGGATTCCGACGTCAAGACCATTACCATGGTCAGCAAGTCGGGCAGCGCCTCCGTGACCATGGATACCGCAGAAGTGGCGAACGCCATGGGCGAGCAGAGCAACACCCAGCTGATTGTGAACATCGAGGAGAACACCGAACAGTTGGAGCAGGCGGCCAGCTCCGTTCCCGCGGAGTATACCGTCAAGCCGGGCGCCGTGGTTATCACCGCGAAGGTGATTGACGAGGAGGGCAACGAGACCGTGCTGAACAGCGCGAGCATCGTGATCCGCCTGACCATCGCCCACGAGGAAGGGATGAAGATCCTCTTCATCGACGCGGAAGGCAATGTGACCGTGACGGAGGCCGTGTGGGTCGAAGCGACCGACACGGAGCCCGGACACTGGGAAGTGCCCTATCTGGGCCATGGCGCTTACGTGCCGGCCATCATCGGCGAATAAGAGCGGAAGAATTACGAAAATTGAACCGAAAGGGCGGGGAAGAGCTTGATCTCTTCCCCGCTTTTTCGTACAATGGAACGAGAAGCAAGGAAAACATATTTACGGCGGGAGGAATTCGGATGAAGAAAAACAGATTGGCTGCAGCGGCGCTGCTGACAGTATTTTGCCTTTGCCTGGGGGCCGGCCTTGCTCCGGCGGAGACCCCGGAAGCCCTGTCCGCGGAAAATGCCGCAGAGGGAACGGCATTGCCTGAGGCCGCCCCTGCGGAAAAGGCGGAGGAAGAAGCAGCGGCAGCGGAAGCAGCCCCCGCGGAGACGCCAGACGCAGATCCCGCGCCCGTGGTGATGGAGCTGATCATTGAACCGCAGGAGTTCCTGCTGGCCGCGGGAAAGAGCCGGAGACTGACGCAGCGGTATGATCCGCCCATCAACGGCGGGGGGATTGCTCTGACCTGGTCCAGCTCCGACGAGACCATCGCTACGGTGGACGCCAACGGCATGGTGGTGGGCGTATCCGCCGGAAAAGCCATTATCTCCTGCGAGGCCAGGCTGGCCACCGGGGGAATCCTGCGGGCGCAGAGCCGGGCGGAAGTGATCCAGCCCGTGGAAAAGGTGTTTTTTCTCCGGGAAGAAAAGGTGACGCTCGGCTTCGGAACCAGCGCGGCGCTGGAGTACGGCATCCTGCCGGAGACTGCCAGCGTGCAGGAGCTGGAATGGTCCTCCGCGGACGAGAAGATCGTCTCGGTGGACGAGCACGGGATCATCACCGGAAACAGCAAGGGACGGACCCGCATCACGGCCAGGGCAAAGGACGGATACGGCGCCTCGGCCGGCATCGACGTGGAAGTCAGCCCCGTGTACGCGAAAACCGCGGAGATCACCATTGATTCGCCCCAGCAGGTCCGGATTCCGGTGTTCTATGAAGGGGAAAACTTTGAGGAGGACTACCAGGTGACGCTGGAAGGGGACGGTGTGACCTACACGGTGGAAGCCAGGAAGGAGGTTGCGGCCTTTTATCTGACGCCCAACGCGGTTTCGGAGGAGACCTGGCTGATCGTTCAGGACAGGCGCAACCGCCAATATGAGGCCAGGATTCTGATCCATGTGACGGACAGCGCCATCGGCAATGCCCAGCGGCTCTCCGTGGTCAGCGCGGAGCTGGTGGGCGGATCGGCTTCCCTGACCTATCGCTTTGAGCTGGCCAACCATTCCGGGGAGGAGATCGGGGAAATCGGATTCCTGGTGGATTATCGGGATCAGTTCGGGGATACCCACTATCTGATCTCCAACACGGACGGCACAATCCAAAATTACTCCTATACCACCATGTTCAATATCCTGCCCGGCCAGACCCTGCCCCTGATGGGCCGCTGCGACGCCTTCCGGACGAATGACATCATCCGCGAGGTGCGGCTGGCGATCTTCTACTACCGGTATGTGGAAAGCGGTGTCAAGGTCTACATTCCGGACAGCCAGCTGTACTGGTATTCCACCAAAACGGGCCCCATGGAACGGCCGGCAGCGCCGAAGGACTATCTCCAGCCGGATGTGGACACCACGGACCGGGCGGACCGGATCACCTATCAGCTGCGGGCAACGCTCTGCGACCTGTATTCCTATGTGGTGAAGCCCTTCTGCCGGAGCTACCGTCCGGGAAAATATGTCGCCGCGGTGGGGGCGGACGGCTGGGCCAAGGCCTGGGGACTGAATGCCCAGGACGTGATCTACGGCGCGGACAACATGCTCTGGACGGACGATCCCTTCTTTCTGAACCGGGCTTTTGCCAGAGTTTATGACGGGGGCAGCGTGACGCTGAAGGTGGTTCGGAACGGGGAGGAGATCGAGATTCCGATTTCCCGCACGAGATAAGCGCCCGAAGAGCAAAATTTGAAAGAAAAACATGGAAAAAACACAATATATTGCAGGCCGCAGGGCTTTATGAATCCTGTAT
>CAMNKK010000157.1 GCA_946542235.1 uncultured Clostridia bacterium
CGCCGGGATAGGGAAGCCCCAGCACCCGGGCCGCCTTGTCAAAGGCCTCGCCCGCCGCGTCATCCACGGTCTGGCCCACCAGATGGTACTCCCCGTAGCCCGCCACCTCCACCAGATGGCTGTGGCCCCCGCTGACGACGAGGCACAGGAAGGGGGGCTCCAGCTCCGGATGGGTCAGAAAGTTCGCGCTCACGTGCCCCTCGATATGGTTTACCGGAATCAGGGGCTTTCCGGCGGCATAGGCCAGCCCCTTCATGCAGTTGACCCCGGTCAGCAGCGCGCCCACCAGACCCGGCCCGTAGGTCACCGCCAGGGCGTCCGCGTCGGCCAGGGTCATGCCCGCCTGGGCCAGCGCCTCCTCCGTCACCCGGTCGCAGGCCTCCATATGGGCCCGGCTGGCAATCTCCGGCACCACGCCGCCGTACAGCTCGTGCAGGTCAATCTGGCTGAAGACCACGTTGGACAGGATTTTCCGCCCGTCCTCGATCACCGCCGCGGCCGTCTCGTCGCAGCTGGTTTCCAGCGCCAGAATCCGCACATGTTCCTTTTCCCGCAGCGCCTCCGCCTGCTTCCGGGAGGCTTCCAGATAGGTCATTCTTTCACCTTCATCACATTCTCAGAAATCCAGCCGGTGATCCTCCGGGCGGGTCTTCTCCGCCCCGGACAGCTCCGGCATCCAGTCCAGGATCACATGGCGGATCTCCTGTTCCCAGAATTCCCAGGTGTGCCCGCCGGGGGTGGTGCGCCAGGTATGCTCAATGCCCGCCTCCGTCAGCGCCTGCTCGAAGTCCCGGTTCGCCCGCAGCAGGAAGTCCTGCTCGCCGCAGGAAAGATAGATCCGCGGCATGGGCTTTCCGGAGGCCTTCCGCTCCAGGGCCAGATGCAGGGGATCCAGATCCGAGCCCAGCAGATGGTCGAGTTCGCCGAACATGGCCCGGTTGTAGGCATCGTTCTGCAGCGGGCTGCCGCTCCGCCGGTTCTGGATATCGTCCAGCACCAGCGCGGAGGAGAAGGCCGCGATGCCCCCGAAGGTATCCGCGTACTTCAGCCCCGTGCGCAGGGCGCCGTAGCCCCCCATGGAAAGGCCGCCGATCCAGGTATCCTCCCGCCGGGAGGAAACCGGGAACATGACCCGGGCCGCCTCGATCAGCTCCCGGCCGACCCAGTCCGCGTAATTGTTCATATAATCCGGATGATCCAGATAGAACCCGTTCTCCCCGTCCGGCATCAGGACGCAGAGCTTCCGCTCGTCCGCGTAGCGCTGGACGCAGGAGCTGGTCACCCAGCTGGAGCTGTCCCCGAAGATCCCGTGCAGCAGCACCATCACCGGCCAGGGGCCCCGGGGATCCGCCGCCGGATCCACATCCACGGGCAGAAAGACATTCAGATGCGTCTTCCGCCCCAGCGCCGCCGACTTGTAATCCACCTGCAGAAAAGCCATGCTTTTTTCCTCCGATCCGGTTCATGATACGGCGAAAGCGCGGGTCTCCGGCCGGAAGCCCCCGGCGCTTTCACAGGCAAATATATCATACTCTCCGGAAAAAGACCATAGGAATCCTGAATTATGCGCTTGAAAAACCGCACCCCGTCAGCTATCATAAACAGAGTGATCCGCTCCTCCGGAGCGGAACGGAAAAGGAGGTATTATCCCATGTCCCATCCCCGGATTTACGCCTTCGCGGATGAAGCCAGCCCCCGGATCGATCTCCAGATCGAAGCCCTGCGCCGGAACGGCATGCAGGGGCTGGAAATGCGCAATGTGGACGGTGAAAACGTCTCCGCCATCTCCCTGGACAAGGCCCGGGAGGTCCGCGCCCGGCTGGAGGACGCCGGCCTGGTGACCTGGTCCATCGGTTCTCCCCTGGGCAAGATCGATATCGAAAAGGATGACTTCGAAGCCCATCTCGACGCCCTGCGCCACACCCTGGACATTGCCGAAATCCTCGGCGCGAAGAATATCCGCATGTTTTCCTTTTTCATCCCCGCGGGAAAGGATCCCGCTTCCTTCCGCTCCCAGGTGCTGGACCGGCTGCACCGGATGGTGGAGGTCAGCGCCGGGTCCGGCATTGCCCTGTGCCATGAAAACGAAAAGGGCATCTACGGCGACATCGCTTCCCGGTGCCTGGACGTGCTGACGGAGGTGCCGGAGCTGCACGGGGTTTTCGATCCCGCCAACTTTGTCCAGTGCGGCCAGGATACCCTGGAAGCCTGGGAGATGCTGAAGGACCGGATCCACTACATGCACATCAAGGACGCCCTGTTCCGCGACAGCAGCGTGGTGCCCGCGGGCAGGGGCGACGGCCACGTCAGGGAGATCCTGGACGCCTTCCTGGCCCGGGGCGGGAAAGACCTGACCCTGGAGCCCCACCTGGCCATTTTCGACGGGCTGAAGGGGCTGGAGCGGAAGGGGGACCGCAGCATCGTCGGCAGCGGCGCCTTTGTCTACGCCTCCAACGACGAAGCCTTCGATGCCGCGGCGGCAGCCCTCCGGGCGCTGCTGGCCTGA